>PKYM01000208.1 GCA_003132645.1 Actinomycetota bacterium
TACGGCACCGGCCAGTCGACTCTCGACGGCGTGGTGCGGGCCACCAACATCCTGCTCGCCGGCACCACGGTCTGCATCGCCGGCTATGGCTGGTGCGGGCGTGGCCTGGCCATGCGCATGAAGGGCCACGGCGCCGACGTGATCGTGCTCGAAGTCGACCCGCTCAAGGCCATCGAGGCGGTCATGGACGGCTTCCGCGTCATGCCGATGTCCGAAGCGGCCAAGGTGGCGCGGCTGTTCGTCACCGCGACCGGCGACCTCCATGTGATCCGCAAGGAGCACTTCGAGGTCATGCCCGACGGCGCGATCGTCGCCAACACCGGGCACTTCAACGTCGAGATCGACATCCCGGCACTCGAAGCGCTCGCCACCGGCAAGCGCCGCGTGCGTGAGTTCGTCGACGAGTACACCATGGCCGACGGGCGCCGCATCTACCTGCTGGCCGAGGGTCGTCTCGTCAACCTGTCGGCCGCCGAAGGGCACCCGGCCGCCGTTATGGACATGAGCTTCGCCAACCAGTCGCTGGCCGCCGAGTACATGGTCAAACAGCACGCCGAGCTCGAAAACAAGGTCTACGTGGTGCCGGCCGACATCGACGCCGAGATCGCGCGCCTCAAGCTCGAGACCATGGGGCTCTCCATCGACACGCTCACCGAAGAACAGGCCCGGTACCTGGCCTCCTGGGACCAGGGCACCTGAGGCTCCACTACCGGTAGGCGCGGCAGGGGGGGCTTTCAAGGCGCCCTCCCTGCCGTCGCCTCCAGCGCCGGCGACCTGGGTCACGCGCCGGCCAGCGCAAGGACGGGTCCGTTGAACGGTTTACGCCCGCAGCACAAGCTGCGCATCGAGACGGTCGAGATCACCCCAGACGCCGTCGTTTTGATCGATCAGCTCGCGCTGCCTCACGACGAGCGCTACGTCACCTGCACCACGTGGCGCGAGGTGGCCGGGTGCATCCGCGACATGACGGTGCGCGGCGCGCCGGCGATCGGCGTGGCCGCCGCCGGCGCTCTCGCGCTGGCCGCTCGGGCCGCGGCCTTCAGCGGGGCCGACGACCGCGCCGCTTTCAACGCCGCCCTCGACGAGGCGGCACTGGGCCTGGCCCAGACCCGGCCCACGGCCGTCAACCTCACCTGGGCGATCGGCGAGATGCGCACCCTCTGGCAACGCTGCGATGCGGCTCCCCAGGAGTGCTGGCTCACCCTGCTGGCGGGGGCCCGCGAGATTCACGACGACGATATCCGCCGCTGTCATGCGATCGGCGCCTTCGGGGCGCCGTTGTTCAAGGCCGGCGACGCCATCCTCACGCACTGCAACGCCGGCGCCCTGGCCACCGCGGGCTACGGCACCGCGCTGGGGATCATCCGCGCCTGCCACGAGCGCTACGACGGTGCGATCTCGGTCTTCGTCGACGAAACGCGTCCCTGGCTGCAGGGCGCCCGCCTGACGGCGTGGGAACTCGGCGTCGAGGGCATCGAATACAGCGTGATAGGCGACAGCATGGCGGGACATTTCATCTCGAGAGGCGAGGTCGACGGCATCGTGGTCGGGGCCGACCGCATCGCCGCCAACGGCGACACCGCCAACAAGATCGGCACCTACACCTTGTCGGTGCTGGCCAAAGAGCACGGCGTGCCGTTCTATGTGGCCGCGCCGCTGTCGACGGTCGATCGCAGCGTCGCGAGCGGCGCCGACATCCCCATCGAAGAGCGCGATCCCGGCGAGGTCACGAGCTTTCGCGGCGTGCAGGTGGCGCCCGTCGGCGCCCACGCCCGACACCCCGCTTTCGACATCACCCCGCAGGCCAGCATCAGCGCCATCGTGACCGAGGTCGGCGTACTGCGGCCGCCTTTCGACAAGGCCCTGCGCCGGGCCTGCCTCGAAGGGACGTGCGGCTGATGGCCGCCTCCGGCGGGGCGCCCAAGGCGCACATCATGGCGGCGGGGATGGGCACTCGCTTGGCGCCGCTCACCGACCGCACCGCCAAACCCATGGCGCCGATCGTCAATCGTCCGGTGATGGAGCACATCCTGCGGCTGCTGGCGCGCCACGGCGTGACCGAGGTCTGCATCAACCTGCACCACTACGCCGACGACATCCGGGGCTACTTCGGCGACGGCCGGGCCTTCGGCCTGAACGCCCACTACAGCTTCGAGGAGAAGCTGCTGGGCACCGCCGGGGGCACCGGCGGGTTTCGTGAGCTGCTCGGCGACGACACCTTCCTGGTGGTGAGCGGCGACGCCCTGACCGACGTCGACATCTCGTCGTTCGTGGCCGCCCACCGCGCGCACGGCGGCATCGCCACCATCGCCGTCAAAGAGGTCGATGACCCCTCGCATTACGGCGTCGTGGTCCACGACGCCGATGGGCGCGTCACCGGGTTCCAAGAAAAGCCGGCCGCCGCCGACGCCCTGTCGCGGTTGTGCAACTGCGGCATCTACGCCTTCGAGCCGGCGATCTTCGACCTCATTCCACCGGGCGCCTTCTGCGATTACGCCAAAGACATCTTTCCGCGGCTGCTGGCCGACGACGAGCCGTTCCACGTGTGGCGGCTCGAAACCTACTGGAACGATGTCGGCAGTCTCCGCGAGTACCGGCGCGGCAACTTCGACGCCTTGCGGGGCAGGGTGGCGGTGTCGATGCCCGGTCGTGAGCTGCGCCTCGGGGTGTGGGTCGGCGACGACACCGAGGTGGCCGACGACGTCGAGATCGTACCGCCCGTGCTGATCGGCGACGGTTGCCGGGTGGCCGCGCAGGCCAAGCTGATCGGACCGCTCGTCATCGGCGACGGCTGCACCATCGGCCACGGCGCCGTCCTCGAAGGCGTGATCCACTGGAACGGTACCGCCACGGGGCACCGTGCGGCGCTGGCCGGCGGCATCGTCGGCCGCGCGGTGCGCATCGGCGACGATGCGGTTGTCCACCGCGGCGCGGTCATCGGCGACGGCTGCGTGGTCTGCGACGGCGCGGTGGTCAAGGCCGACGCCCGGCTCGGCCCGCAGACCGCGGTCGACGCTGTGCCGGCCGCGCCCGAACCGGCCGCGCCCGGCACGGCCGCGTCCGAACCGGCCGCGCCCAAAGCCCCCGCGTGATCTCGATCGGCCGGCTGGCCGACGGGGCCGTCGACCTCTTCCTGCCCAAGCGCTGCGTCCAATGCGGGCGCGCAGGCGCGTGGTTGTGCGAGGTCTGCGCGCCTGCGCTCGTGCCGTTGCCGGCGACCGTCTGCGGCCATTGCGGGGCGCCGCTTTCGCGCTCGCTCTCCGAGTGCCGCGAGTGCCGCGGTCGCCGGCTCGCCTTCGCCTCGGCACGGGCCGCCTTCCTTTACGAGGGACCGGCGCGCCGCCTGGTGACGTCCTGCAAGTTCCGCGCGCTGCGTTCGCTCACGGCCGAGATGGCCGTCCTCGCCGGGGGCTCGTTCGAACGTGCCGTCGCGGCGCTCGGCGGCCCTGCCGCGGTCGATCTTGTGACCTGCGTGCCGGTCCATCGCGACCGCGATCTCGAGCGTGGCTTCGATCAGGCGGCGCTGCTGGGCCGGCGCCTGGCCGCGGCCGCCGACCTGCCTTTCGCCCCGCTGCTCGTGCGCACGCGCCGCGGTCGACGACAGAGCGGGCTCGGCGCCGCCGAGCGTGCCGCGAACGTGCGCTCGGCGTTCACGGTCGACGACACAGCGGCCGATAAAGTGGGTACAGTGAGTACCGTGTTGGTTGTTGATGATGTCTATACGACGGGTGAGACACTCCATGCGTGTTCAGCCGTTCTGAGACACGCGGGCTGCGAGCCGCATGCGTTTACGTTTGCGCGCGCCGCCCGCGCTTTTCATCTGCCGATCGCTTCGGATAGGTAGTAAAGGAGCCGCCTCGATGAAGATCCAGGTCAAGGGCCGCCACGTGATCGTCACCGACCCGTTGAGGGAGTACGCCGAGGAGAAGCTGACAAGGCTGCATCGCCTCATGAGCAAACGCCACATCGACGACGTCACGCTGGTCGAGCTCGAGCTCATCGTGGAGAGGAGTCACCCCAGTGGCGAGTCGCAGATCGCTGAGGCGACGATCTTCACGCGCGGGCCGGTGCTGCGTGCCAGGGAGTCGTCGCCCGACATGTATGCCTCGATCGACCTCGTCTACGAGAAGCTGCAACGCCAGGTCAAGAAATACCACGACAAGATGCAGCACAAAGCCCTGCGCCACCACGCGCCCAAACCGATGTCGGCCGCGGCGACTCCCGACGATGCGATCGCCGACGAGGCGGCGGCCCTGGCGAGCGGCCAAGTGCCCCAGTCGGTCGCCGTGACCAGCGAGCTCGGGGCCGACGGCGGCAACCACCACGAGGAGTCGCGCGTCGTCAAAAGCAAGCAGTTCGCGCTGAAGCCGATGTCGATCGACGAAGCGACCCTGCAACTCGATCTGATCGGGCACAGCTTCTTCGTCTTCACGAACGCCGAGACCAACGACACCAACGTCGTCTACCGGCGCCGCGACGGCGACTTCGGCCTGATCGAACCCGTGCGCAGCTAGTCCGGGCGCGGCTCTTGGCGGACACGTCCGCCAAGAGCCGCGCCCAGGGCGTGCCGAGGATCTACCGAGCCTCACCATGCGCGCCCGGATGGGGTAGTCTGGAGCGTAGGACTTTCCAGCAACGACAAGGACTTCAAGGACACATCATGGCCAATTTCGTCGAACGAGTGCTGCGCGCGGGCGAGGGCAAGCGCATGAAGCTGCTCGAAAAGCAGGTGGTCGAGATCACCGCGCTCGAGCCCGAGATCGCCGTGTTGAGCGACGAAGAGCTGCGGGGCAAGACGATCGAGTTCCGCCGTCGGCTGGCCGACGGCGAGACGCTCGACGAACTGCTCTACGAAGCGTTCGCAGTCGTGCGCGAAGCCTCCAAGCGGGTGCTCGGGCTGCGGCCCTTCGACGTGCAGCTCATGGGCGGCATCGTGCTGCACGACGGCGACATCGCCGAGATGAAGACAGGCGAGGGCAAGACCCTCGTGGCCGTCCTGCCGATGTACCTGAACGCGCTCGCCGGCAGGGGCGCCCACCTCGTCACGGTCAACGACTACCTGGCCCGCCGCGACGCCGACTGGATGGGCGGCATCTACCGCTTCCTGGGGCTCGAGGTCGGCGTCGTCCAGGCCAACATGCAGCCCGACGAGCGTCGCGTCGCCTACAACGCCGACATCACCTTCGGCACCAACAGCGAGTTCGGCTTCGACTACCTTCGCGACAACATGTCGATGCGTCTCGCCGAATGCGTGCAGCGCGGCCACTTCTACTGCATCGTCGACGAGGTCGACTCCATCCTGATCGACGAAGCGCGCACGCCGCTCATCATCTCGGGCGCGCCCGAGACGGCCGCCAACACCTACCGGGATTTCGCCCGGATCGTGCCCCGCCTCAAGCCGGGCGAGGACTACGAGATCGACGAGAAGCAGCGCACCGTGGCGGTCACGGAGTCGGGCGTCGCCAAGGTCGAAAAGGCGCTCAACATCGACAACCTCTACAAGGACGTCAACGGCGGCCTCGTCAACCATCTCGGACAGGCTTTGCGCGCCCAGTCGCTCTACCACAACGATGTCGAGTACGTCGTCAAAGACGGCGAAGTGCTGATCGTCGACGAGTTCACCGGCCGCGTCCTCGACGGGCGCCGCTACTCTGAGGGACTGCACCAGGCGATCGAGGCCAAGGAGCACGTCCCGATCCGCGAAGAAAACCAGACGCTCGCGACGATCACGCTGCAGAACTACTTTCGGCTGTACGAGAAGCTGGCCGGCATGACCGGCACGGCCAAGACCGAAGAGGACGAGTTTCGCACCATCTACGCCCTCGACGTCGTGCAGATCCCGACCAACGTGCCGATGGTCCGCCTCGACGAGAACGACTTCATCTTCACGACCCGCAAGGACAAGTATGCCGCCGTGGTGAACGACATCGTCGAGCGCTACGAGAAGGGCCAGCCGGTGCTGGTCGGCACCGTGTCGGTCGAGGTGAGCGAGCTGCTCTCGACCCTGCTCGAGCGGCACGGCGTGCCGCACAACGTGCTGAACGCCAAGCAGCACGAGCGCGAGGCCGAAATCATCAAGGGCGCCGGCGAAAAGCAGGCCGTGACGATTGCCACCAACATGGCCGGCCGCGGCGTCGACATCAAGCTCGCCGAGGGCGTGCCCGACCTGGGCGGCCTCTATGTGCTCGGCACCGAACGCCACGAGAGCCGGCGCATCGACAACCAGCTGCGCGGTCGTTCGGGGCGCCAGGGCGACAAGGGCGAGAGCCGCTTCTACCTGTCGGCCGAAGACGACCTGATCCGGCTGTTCGCCGGCGATCGCATGTACCGCGTGCTCAACCGGCTCGGCCCGGGCGAGGGCGAGGCGCTCGAGCATCGCATGCTTTCGGGCGTCGTCGAACGCGCCCAGAAGAAGGTCGAGGAGCTCAACTTCATGCGCCGCAAGAACGTGCTGCAATACGACGAGGTCATGAACGAGCAGCGGCGCGTGATCTACGAGCAGCGCCGCCGCATCCTCGAAGGCGAGGAATTCGGCGACCAGGTCCGCGAGATGATCCAGCAGGTCATCGAGGGCACGGTCACCACGGCCCTGGCCAACACGCAGTACGCCGAGGATTGGGACGTCGAAGCGTTGCTCGTCGCCCTGCGCGCGATCTACGACCCGTCGCTGACCAAGGTCGATGTCGAGGGTGTGTCCGACGCCGATGAGGCGGCCGAGCTCGCGGTCGACGACGCCCTGGCCCAATACGAGGAGCGCGAGAAGCTGATCGGCGAGGAGCAGATGCGGGCCGTCGAGCGGGCCGTCATGCTGTCCATCGTCGATGTGCGCTGGAAGGACCACCTGCTCGACATGGACTACATGCAGGAGGGCATCCATCTGCGCGCCCTGGGCCAGCGCGACCCGCTCTCCGAGTACAAGACCGAGGGCTACACCCTGTTCGAGGACATGCTCGACGGCGTGCGCCAGAGCGTGGTCATGACCGCCATGAAGAACTCACCCGAAGACCTCGCCTACTTCGCCGCGATGACCTTCGATCAGCCGATGCTGCAGATGAACTACACGAGCGGCGACGACCTCGCCTATCAGACCTCGTTCGCGGGCGCGGCGGTGGCGGCCGGCGCCACCACGTCGACCGGCGGCGACTCGGGCTACAGCGCGCCGGCGGCTGCTCAGGGCGCGCCCGCCATGGCGGCCCAGCAGCAGATGCCTCAGGCTCCGGTCGCCGTGCAGCAGCGCCACGTCGAGCAGAAGGTGGGCCGCAACGATCCCTGCTGGTGCGGCTCGGGGAAGAAGTTCAAGAAGTGTCATGGAGCATAGACAACGGGTGAGCTGCGCTCGCTTGACGGCCTGCGCTTAGCGCGCCCCGAACCCGCCTTTGCCCATGAGGTCGGCGAGCCGTCCGGCGGCCTCTTCGAGCATGGCCGCGAAGGCCGCCTCGCCGCCGAGCAGGTCGGCACACTTGTGAAGAGAGGGGAATCGCACTTCGTTGGCACTTCTTCGGCAGCGTTCGGGGCGACGCGGCCGCCCGGAACGTCCGTGGTGGAGACTCGGCGAGTGGGCTCGGCGAGTGGGGTATACTTCGCTGGTCATGATCGTCCCCGAAGCCATCGAACAACTCGACTCGCTCCGCGAGCGGCTGCACGGCGCCTCAGAGCGCCTGAGCTGGCTGCGGAGCTATCTTTGACCCCCCTCGCCTGAACGACCAGATCGCCGCGCTCGAAGAGCGCCTGCGGGCGACCGACTTCTGGGACGATGCCGAAGCCGCCCAGATCAGCTCCTCCGAGTACAGCCGGCTCAAGCGCCGCCTGGGCGACTTCACCGACCTCGAAGCGCGCTTTGGCGACCTCGAAACGACCGAAGAGCTCGCTCGCGAGGAGCTCGCCGGTAACGAGGTCGACGAGGATCTCTTCGCCGAGCTCAACCGCGGCCTCGAAGCCCTCGAACACGAGCTCGAGCGCGGCGAGGAACTGCGCTTCTTCAGTGGCCGCTACGATGAAGGTGGCGCTATCGTCACCATCCACCCCGGCGCCGGCGGCACCGAATCGCAGGACTGGTCCCAGATGCTGATGCGCATGTACCTGCGCTGGTTCGAAAGCCGCGGCTTCAAGGTCGAGGTCAACGACGTGCAGGAAGGCGGCGAGGCCGGCATCACGAGCGCCACGATCAGCGTCGAGGGCGAGAACGCCTACGGTCTGCTGGCCTCCGAGAAGGGCGTCCACCGGCTCGTCCGGCTGAGCCCCTTCGATTCGGCCAACCGGCGCCACACGAGCTTCGCCGCCGTCGAGGTGAGCCCGCTCGTCAGCGACGACGTCGAAGTCGACATCGCCGAAGACGACCTGCGCATCGACACCTACCGCTCGAGCGGCGCCGGCGGCCAGCACGTCAACAAGACGAGCTCAGCGGTGCGCATCACCCACCTGCCCACCAACATCGTGGTCCAGTGCCAGAACGAGCGTTCGCAGATCTCCAACCGCGCCACCGCGATGCGGATGCTCAAATCGCGCCTGATCGAACTCGAAGAGCGCAAGCGCGCCGCGGAGCTCGCCCGCGAGCGCGGCCAGCAGCTCGACGTCAACTTCGGCTCTCAGATCCGCAACTACGTGCTGCACCCTTACCAGATGGTCAAGGACCTGCGCACCGACCACGAGACCGGCAACTCCCAGGCGGTGCTCGACGGCGCCCTCGACCAGTTCGTGCACGCCTACCTGCTGTGGCGCGCCGGCTCGGGGCAGCGCGCCGGCCGATGAGCGCCGCCGACGCCGGCCGATGAGCGCTCCGACCGCCGGCGGATGACCGGCTCGGGCAATCCCATCCTGCGCGGCAAGCTCGTGGTGCTGCGCCCGGTGACCGACGACGACGAAGCGGCGCTGCTTGCCATCCTCGACGATCCCGGCGTGTCGCCCTGGTGGCGGCGCGATTCCTGGGAGCGCGTCAACGAGGAGGGCGCGACCGTCTTTGCGATCGTCATTGACGGTGCGCCGGCCGGCTGCATCCAGTGCTGCGAAGAAGACGATCCCGACTACCGCAGCGCGGCCCTCGACATCTTCGTCGCCGACGCCTGGCAGGGCCGCGGCGTGGGCGGCGACGCCATGCGCACGCTCATCTCGCATCTGACCGACGTCCGCGGGCATCACCGTTTCACGGTCGATCCGGCCGCCGCTAACGAGCGTGCTGTCAGGGTCTACGAGCACCTGGGCTTTCGGCGCGTCGGGGTGATGCGCGCCTACGAACGGCTGGCCGACGGCACGTGGCGCGACGGGCTGCTCATGGAGCTCATCGCGGGAGAGCAGGGCCGACCGGTGCGGAGCGGCTAGGTTCCCGTCGCCGAGAAGTGCTGGTAGTCGATCGGGGAGTGCCACGCGCCGCCCCAGCCCCAGCCGGCGGCCGCGAAGGCGCACACGACGGCGTCGTGCGCCACGATCATGCCGGGCAGCCCGAGAGTGCGATCGACGTAGCGGCGCGCCGTGGTGGGGAAGACTTGGCCGTCCTTGATCTCCGGGTTTTCGAGAGGATCGATATCGATCGCCCGGCCGTAGGCGTGCTGCGACCACGAGGTCGTGCCCTCGACGAAACGTCCGTTGAAGACCGAGGTGTCGTCGGCCTCCATGGCCCGTTCATCGCTCGCGCCGTAGGCATCGACCGGCACCATGCGGCGGATCGGGAAGCGGACGTCGTAGAGGCGGCGCAGGGCGCCCACGAGCGCCGTCGTCGCGTCAGCGTTGGCGACCAGCCGCCCGGTGTGGGCGCGGTGGTCGAAGCCCCAGTAGGTGAGCGTCACGAGCCGCAGCTTGTCGAGCGCCACCGGGCAGCGCGGCGTCCAGGAGCCTGAGCGGATCATCGCTGCCCTCCGTGTGGCGCCGAGGGTCGTGACCGAGGCAGCAAACGGCGGTCGCGCGATGGGCGACTGCGACGGCGAAGCCGCCTGTGAGGCGGCGGTCGATGGCGATGCGGAGCCTGCCGGGGAAGCGGCGGCGGATGGCGAAGCGGCGGCGGATGGCGCGGACGCGGCCGGTGACAGCGACGCACGCTGGGTCGCTGGAGCCGACGTGCCAGAGGCTGGCTGACCACCGGTCGCACATCCCGCAACGACGGCGGCGAGCAGGGCCACGAGAAGAGCGGCGAGAAGGGCGGCGGGGAACGCCGCGGCGAAGGCCGCCGCGATGCCGGCCGCGGGGCGCATCGGGCCGGGTGTCATCCTGGGGCGCGCACGGCGCCCAGCACGAGCGGCAGCAGGCGGCGCTCGACGTCGTCGAGCGCCGCCTGCGGGTCGAACACGAGCCAGTCGAGCGCCGCGGTGGCGATCATGCCGAAGATCGTCGAGGCGGTCGTCTGGGCGTCGAGGTCGGCGCGAAAGTCGCCTTCGGCCATGCCGCGGCGCAGCGCCCCGGCGAAGACCTCGACGTACTGCTCGCGCAGCGTGCGCAGGCTGTCGCGCCAGTCGCGGTCGGCGCGCCACATCTCCGACATCACGAGCTTGGAGAAGGCCTGGTAGCGCTCGATGTAGGCGAGCTCGGCGTGGACTAAGGCGCGCAGCGCGGCGTCGCCGCCCGGCGCGCCCGCGATCTCGCTGCGAAACGACTCGGCGAGCCGCCGCAGGCCGTCGTCGAGCAGCGCCGAGACCAGCTCCGACTTGCTGCGGAAGTGGTAGTACACCGTGCCCTTGGCCACCCCGGCGCGCTCGACGATCTCGTCGACCGTCGTGCCGGCGTAGCCGCGTTCGCCGAACAGCTCGACGGCGGCCGAAAAGAGGCGGTCGAGCGTATCTGTGTGGGCTCGTGGCACCTGCTTGCTCCTGCGCTCGGCTGCGCCGGCTACGCCGGCGATGCTGCTGCTCGACGACCGCGCGTGGTGGCGGCGCGGGTCGCCTCTCGTGGTCAGTGTTGCGCTCTTTGTGGTCATTGCATCGTCACCACGGGCTTGAGGCGGTCCATCGTCCACATGCGCCGGCGATGCGCGGTCAGTATAGTCCCCACGACGCCCAGGCCGGCGAAGCCCAGCAGCACGAGCGTGTCCATGGCGAGCGCCCGCAGGTCGCCCCCCGAGATCGCCTGACGCAGCCCCGAGACGACGTAGGTCATCGGCAGCCAGGGGTTGATGAGCTGAAAGAAGCGCGGCACCGTCTGCAACGGGAAGGTGCCCGCCGACGAGGTGAGCTGCGCCATGAGCAGCACGATGGCGACGAACTTGCCGGCGGTGCCGAGCGCCGCCGACAGGAACTGCAGGATGGCCGTGAAGGCAAACGCCGACACGAGCGCGAAGCCGAGCAGGGCCAGCGGCTCGACGGGATGCAGGCCGAGCGTCAGTTCGAGCACGGCGACCAGGACCACGGCCTGCAGCGAGGTCACCATGGCGCCGGGCCACAGGCCGGCGAAGGCGACGTCGGCGTCGGACAGCGTCGAGGCCAGGGCGCGCCCGCTCAGCGGTCGCGCGATGAAGTAGGTCATGAGAGCGCCGACCCAGAGGGCCAGCGGAATGAAGTAGGGCGCGAACCCGGTGCCGTAGTTGGGCACAGGATCGAGCCGTTGCGTGGTCAGCTTGACGGGATCGCTCATGACCGCGGCGTGACGGGTGCGCTGGGCGGCGCTGTAGGTCGGGATGGCGGCGGCGCCGCGGCGCAGGCTGCGGGTCAGGCGGCTGCCGCCCGCCGAGGCCTTGGTGAGCCCCTTGTGCAGAGCGCTGCCGCCGGCTTCGAGCCGGTCGAGGCCGGTGACGAGCGCGCCGCTGCCCGACTTTGCCTGGGCGGAGCCGGTCGCCAGGACGCTCGCGCCGCCGGCCAGCGTCCTGGCTCCCTTGGCGAGGACGCCGGCGCCGGTGCTCGTCTGCCCGACGCCCGAGCTCAATGTGCCGGCGCCCCGCGCGAGCGACTCCGCGCCAGCTGCCACTGTCTGGGCTCCGGCACTGGCCTGACTCGCCGCAGTCCCCAGGCTTGCCAGGCCGCCGAGGAGCTGCTGGGCGCCGCTGTCGAGCGATGCTGCGCCTGACTCGAGTTGGCGCAACTGCGGACCGGCGGCCGACAGGCCGCCGGAGAGTTGGCCGATGCCGTCGGCGACCTGGCCCGAGCCGGCGAGGGCCGCCTGGAGCTCGGCGACGTCGGGGGCATCGGGATGAGCGGCGAGGTAGGCCGTGAGAGCCTGGCTGACCTGGCCGGCGGCGCTGTGGAGGGCGGCAGCGGAGGTCGCGGCCGCCTCTGTCTGGCCGGCGGCCGTGGTCGGTCCGGCATGGATCTGGCCGGCG
>PKYM01000124.1:0-401 GCA_003132645.1 Actinomycetota bacterium
GCATCGCAGCATCCTAGAGAACCGCTGGTTAGATGGCTAATCGGGTTTTGGTACCCCTCACGCTGTCTCAGGTCAAGCTGCAGCGCTCAAAGAGTGAGATCTACGACACCGACCACAAGATCTTCTCGCACCCGCTGGATGCGCTGCGCTACCTGCTCGTCAATCTGCAGACGAGAGTGTTGGCGGTGCCCAAGTCGATGGCGATGTCGCGCGCGCCGAAGCCTGGGAGGAAGTCGAAGAGACCAATGAATGGAGTCCGGTCACCTTAGGTGCCGCGAGTGGCGTCCGCTCTCGAGGGTGGCGAGCATCTTGGCTTCGATCTCTGCATCTCTCGCTTCGCACACCCCCACCAGTGGACCCGAGAGGCCACGTAGAACTCGCCTCCCCTCGCATCCCGTTGG
>PKYM01000124.1:470-3838 GCA_003132645.1 Actinomycetota bacterium
ACCTCAAAGAACTCCTTGGCCGCGCCGCAGTCTGGGCAGAGCCAGTCATCGGGCAGCTCCTCAAACGGCGTCCCCGGGGCGATGTCGTTATCCGGGTCGCCGAGCTCCGGGTCGTAGACGTAGGGGCACAAGGTGCACTGCCACTTCTTCATGGTGACCTCCCTGAGGCTGGCCGTCGCCAGCGATGGTTGCATCTGAGGATGTGGGGTACCGCATCTCCGACCCGCAGCGACCGCGACTTTCAAGCGCCTTTCCCGGCAAGCTCGCGAGCCATGGCGTGGTACTTTTCGTGTACGCCCGCTCCTACCTCTTCGCTCTCGATGCGATCGAACTCGATTGCGAGCCGGCGTTGATCGTCCGAGCTGAGGATGCCATCGGCCATTGGGAAGAGCACCTCGTTCTCCTTGCCGATGTGATCACGCAGGCCGACGGCGTAGGCGCGCAGATTCTCGGCGACGAGTCTCGTCGCATCCGCGTCGCCCTGGCGCGCCGCGGGCAGTGCAGCGTCTACCGCCCGGATGCGTTGCCGACCGCTCTCGTGTTGCTGAAGCATGACCGAGGTGGGTGCCTGCATTCCGGCGTTGCTTTCACGCAGTCGGGGGAAAAGCGACTTCTCCTCTTTGGCGTGATGGCAGCCGTCGGTGAAGTTCTCGCTGAAATCAACCATGCGCGCCACGTCGTCGAAGTCGATCTCGCCTGTGGTCTCGATCTTGTCTGCCTCGCGCTCCATCGCCTCGACTACCAGCATCACGAGCTGATGCTCGTGCTTCAGGATCTCAGTGGCGGTGGGCGGGCCCTGTTCGTGGTCGGGCGCCTGTTCGGTCATGGAGTCCTCCTCAAGGTCGACGGCGCAGTCGTCGGGAACACTCCCCACGTCCACGTGGTTCGCATGTCGTAACTCGCTGGGCTCGGTAGCATTCCCGCCACGGCCCGAGCGTCCAGACCCGAAGGTCCGGCACGGGCGGCCCTCGCCGCTCCCCGCAGGAGTATCGCGAGCCGTCCACATTCTAGGAGCGGCTCAGCACAGCCATCCCACAAAACACGCCGGAGCAAGCCAGGTCTTGACTTAAGTCAAGACGCCTGATGTGCGAGCTTGGGGCAGACTCTCTCCGGTTGCCTGCCTTAGAGGTTCGCAAAGTCGCGACACGTTCGCCCGAGCAGCTTCGCCCAGTAGGATCGCAAGCTCCCGATCCGTCTCCTCCTGGGGTGCTGAATGTTGCTCTCGCCTGTCTACTTCGCCGTCCGCCGCCTGCTGCGTCTGCTGACCCGGGGCGGCGAGCGTGACGACGTCTCGCGTGAGATCGAGATCCTCGTCCTGCGTCACCAGCTGCGCGTGCTTGCGAGGGGTCGGAGGATGCCGTTGCGCCGTCGTGATCGCCTCCTGCTGACGGCAGCCAGCGGGCTACTGGGGCGGGATCGCTGGCGCTCGTTCCCCGTCTCAGCTCAAACGCTACTGCGCTGGCATCGCGAGTTGGTACGGCGCAAATCTTCGGGGAGCGCCATTTGCAGTGGATCCTCAAAGAGTACCTGCGGCACTACAACGAAGAACGACCGCACCGTGGACTGTCGCTTCAGACGCCGGAGCCGGGAGCCGCCTCCCGGAATCGGGGTGACGACGTGGTCGTCCGCGTTGATCGACTCGGCGGGCTGATTCACGAGTATCAGCGAGCTGCAGCGTAAATGGGGGATAAACGTACCCCTCAGGCGCCTCGTCGGCAATTCGTCGGCAGAAAGCAGCCCGGCAGTGACCTCGACGCCGCCGTTTGCAGGTGTCAGACCGGAATCTGCTCCTGAACCATTGCGCGCTCGTAGACGAGCTCCTTGACGGTGGCGTCAATCTTGGCCCGTGCGAAGTCGTTGATTGGCACTCCTTGCACGACTTCGACTTTCGAGCCGTCGGAACGGGTCGGGAAGGAGCAGATGATGCCCTTCTCGATCCCGTAGGAGCCGTCAGAGGGAAGGGCGACGCTATTCCAGTCGTCGGCGAGCGTGGGGTTGACGATGCTGCGGATGGTTTCGACGGCAGCATGGGCCGCGCTCTGCGCCGCGGACAGGCCGCGGGCCTTGAGGATCGCGGCGCCGCGTTGCTGCACGGTCTTGATGAAGTCTCCTTCCAGCCATGCACGGTCGGTAATGACATCGATCGCCGGCTTGCCGGCAATCCTGGCGTTCAAGAAGTCCGGGAATGCCGTGCCCGAGTGGTTGCCCCAGATGGCGAGGTTTGTCACGTCCGTCCACTGCGTCCCGGCTTTGAGAGCGAGCTGGGCCTTGGCGCGGTTCTCGTCCAGACGGGTCATCGCGAACCAGCGCTCGGCGGGCACGTCCTTCGCGTTGCTCATCGCGACGAGGCAATTGGTATTGCAGGGGTTGCCGACAACGAGCGTCCGGACATCGGAAGCCGCGTGAGCCATGATCGCCTTGCCCTGAGAGGCGAAGACCTTGCCGCTGACGCCGAGCAGAGCCTTGCGCTCCATCCTGCCCTCACGAGGAGCAGAGCCGCAGAGCACGACCCAGTTCGCACCCCGGAAGCCGGCGCCGAGATCATCGGTCAGCGAAACCGATTTCATCAACGGGAGTACGCAGTCGTGGAGTTCCATCACGACAGCTTCCAATGCTTTCATCGCTTGGGGGATCTCGATCAGCTGCAACTCGACCGGCTGATCAGGGCCGAACATCAATCCCAAGGCTATGCGAGGAAGAAGTGAGTAGCCCACGTGGCCGGCCGCACCGGTCACTGCGATTCTGATGAGAGCTCTTGTTGGCATGGGCAACAGCGCCACCTCAACCGTTATGGCGCTGAGGGGGCACACCATGGCACACATGAAGCAGCCTTGACATCGACCTTCCCCCTTCTGGTCGCAGGTCGGCGCAATCGCCGTGACGATCCCGAGTCCGCGCGGAACGCGAGTCTATAGGCAGGGCGAGAGCTGGGCCGAACTCGTACGGCATAACAGGTAGGACGGGGGCCGTCAAGGCTTTCGCACTGTCGTGGGAAGTGGACCAACCTGCCACATGACTTGTTGTCGTAGCCTTGGAGGAGACCCAGGCTGTGTGCAGGCACATCCCTCGGTCCGCCGACGCGAAGCCGCCTGCATCACGTCCGCTTGGCGATTCCAGGCGCAGTCGTGCCGACGCATCGCCGACCCGCAATCTCGGCGTGCAACCGACGCGCCCTGAGGATCGTAGGGCTGGACCCGGGCCGGACTCCAATCTGATTGTTTCAGCGGCTCCCGCGGCGGCAACATCGTCTGGGGAGCCAGTCGGCTGCAAAACGCGCGTCTCACCTACGCGGTCGCCAAGGTCCCGTGCGACGAGACGCCGGGCACTCACTTCTCCACACTTCTCCAGGAGGCCGATGATGGAATACC
>PKYM01000016.1 GCA_003132645.1 Actinomycetota bacterium
TATGCGGCTTCTGATCTTGCTGCGCAGGGTGCCTCTTGCCGACGCGCTGCCGACGAGACGGCAGTCGTTGGATAGCTACCGGCCCGTCGGAAGGACATCCGCGTCACAATCGCGGTATGCTGTCCCTTATCAAAAGGCCGCTAGGGGTGCCTCGCAAGAGGCTGAGAGGCTCGTCTGCCAACCCTTGCACCTGACCTGGGTCATACCAGCGGAGGGAAGCGTGCAAACGGGCTCGTCGGGGTCGTTGCCACGCTGGCAGCGGCCCTTCTCTATGGAGGTGTCGACGTGCTCGAACTGCCGGCCATCGGAAAGGTCTCGCCCGATGTCTTTGCATCCCTGATCTACCCGCGACTCGGACATCCGCGTCCCGAGGTCCTCGTCGGTCCCCGCAATGGCGTGGACGTATCGATCATCGACCTCGGAGGGGGCAGGGTATTGGCGACCACCTGTGACCCGGTGTTTGTCGTGCCCCAGTTCGGTTTTCGCCGAGCGGCCTGGTTTGCCGTCCACATCCTGGCCTCCGACGCCGCCATGTCCGGCCTGGCTCCGGCATACATGGCAATCGACCTCAATCTGCCGCTGGAGATTCAGGAGAGCGAACTGACGGAACTCTGGGACGGCATCCACGAGACCTGCGCCGATCTGGGCATCGCCATCGTCTCGGGCCACACCGCACGCTACGAGGGCTGCGCCTACCCGATGGTCGGCGGGGCCGCCGTCATGGCCGTGGGCGAGTCATCAAGCTATGTAGCGTCCAACATGGCTCGTCCCGAAGACGTGCTGATCTGTACGAAGGGAGCTGCGATCGAGGCCACAGCCCTGTTTGGCGTCACCTTTCCAGATGCTCTAAGAGAGAGGATCGGGGCCGATCTTGCGGGGCGGGCCGAGCGTCTCTTTGGGCAGATGACCGTAGTCGAGGAGGCCCGGATCGCGGCCGCCTACGGGGTCAGGGATATGGGTGTCACTACCCTGCACGATGCCACCGAGGGTGGCGTGATCGGTGGCATCTTCGAGATCGCCCAGGCCTCGGGAGTCGGGGTGCGCTTCGATGAGCAAGCGGTGCCAATCCGGCCAGAGGTGGAGGCCGTCTGTCGGCTCGTCGGCATCGATCCGCTCACGGCCATCTCGGAGGGCACGCTGCTTGCCACCGTACGGCCCGAGCATGCCGATGGGGTCGTTGCGCGTCTGAGGCAGGCAGGGACAGTGGCGAGCGTGATCGGGGAGATCGTGACTGCCGAGCGCGGTATGGTGCGCCTCAGCAGCCGCGGAGAGCGCGCGCTAGAACATCCTCAGGTGGATCCCTTTTGGGCTGCCTTCGGCCACGCTCTGGAGGCCGGCCTGTGACTTTGGCGCGGATTCTGACGATCGCCGGCAGCGACTCCGGGGGCGGTGCCGGCATCGAGGCGGACCTAAAGACGATCGAGCGGCTGGGTGGGTATGGCATGGCCGCCGTGACGGCTGTGACGGCGCAAAACACGCAGGGCGTGTTCGGCGTCTGGCCACTTCCGCCCGAGGCCGTCCAACGACAGATCGAGGTGGTCGTCGATGACATCGGCGTGGACGCGGCCAAGACCGGCATGCTCGGCTCGGCTGCCATCGTCCGTTGCGTGGCTTCGACCCTACGACGGTGCGGACCGATCCAGTTTGTGCTCGATCCGGTGATGGTGGCCAAAGGCGGGGATCGTCTGCTTGAAGCCGAGGCCGAGAGTGCCTTACGCGAGGAACTGCTGCCCCTCGCCGCACTGGTCACGCCGAACTTGCCCGAGGCCGAGACATTGACGGGCCTGCCTGTGCACACGCGTCGCGAGCGCGAGGAGGCGGCCCGATCTCTTGTCGAGATGGGCGCACAAGCTGCGCTAATCAAGGGTGGTCACGGGGAGGGAGACTTCGTCGAGGATCTCCTCTTTGACGGACGCGAGCTGTCCGTCTTTCGGGCCGAACGTCAGCAAACCACTCACACCCACGGCACGGGCTGCACGCTTTCTGCCGCCATCGCCACCGCACTGGGACAGGGGCAAACTTTGTTTTCGGCAGTGACCCTTGCCACGCGCTACGTGCGGGCCGCCATCCGCCTTGCGCCGGGATTGGGCAAAGGCCAGGGGCCCCTGAGTCACGCCGCCGGGCAGGCGCCATGGATCTGAGCCTGCAGGTCTTGATAGATCACGAGCGCGTGCCCACCGCGGAGGTCGAGCGCTGGCTGTCTCTGGTGGCGAGCGCCGGGGTGACCGGGGTGCAACTTCGCGAGAAAGCGGGCCCCAGCCGCGAGAACTACGCCTATGGGGAACGCGTCGCCCGTGTGGCTCGCGAGCTTGGGCTGTGGTTTTCGGTCAACGACCGACTGGACCTGGCACTGGCACTAGAGGCAGACCTCGTACACCTCGGACCCGACGATCTGCCGCCTGAGGCCGCGCGACGCATCGCCCCGACGCTGGGCCTTGGGCTCTCGGCCCGAAATCTCAACGAGCTCGACTGGGCGCAGTCGTTTAACCCCGTCTATGTCGGCTACGGCCCAGTCTGGCCCACGCCCTCCAAGGCAGACGCCGCTCCACCTGTGGGTCTTGTCGAGCTGGCTGAGGCTGTTCGTCGCTCTTCCTGCCCGATCGTTGCGATTGGCGGCATCCAGCAAAGCAACGCCGCCTCGGTCTGGGCCGCCGGTGTGGCCGGCTTGGCCGTGATCTCGGCCGTGACTGAGGCTCGCGACCCGGCACAGGTCACACGCAGTCTGATCCACAGTCGCCAGCCAGCCTGAGCCATGACGATCACCAAGCGCACCCCCTCACCGTCCCTAAGGCAGGCACGTAGGATGGCATGAGCCGAACCCAGTCATCTTCGCCAGTGTGGCGCGTCGAGCGCAGGGGGCTCGAAGCCGTCCCAGCGGGGGAACGGCGTGGCGGTGTACGGGGCATCTTCGCGGTCTGGTTTGCCGGCAACCTGGCCATCACGTCGGTTGTGATCGGCGCCGTGGTGGCGAGCTATGGCCTCTCTCTGGCGCAGGGTCTGCTTGCGCTCCTAGGTGTCTTTTCGTTTCTGATCGTGGGCTACTTCGGCCTGCCGGGAATGCGCACGGGCAGGCCCACGATGGCCCTCTCCGAGACCTCTTTCGGCTCCTGGGGCAACGTCTTTCCGAGCGCCCTGTCATGGCTCAACCTGGTGGGCTGGGAAACTGTCGTGCTGGTGATCGCGGCGTACGCCCTGGAGGCCGCCTACGATGCCGCCTTCGACGTGCCCTCGAGCGCGGGGGCACTAGTGGTCGCCTTGGGTGTGGTGGCCGGCCTCGCCTTCTCCATCGCCTTCGTGGGCCACGCCGCCATCGTCAGGGTGCAGGCCGTCTTCTCTTGCCTGTTCGGCGTCCTGACCGTGGTGGTCGCCGCCCTGCTGCTGCCCAGAGTCCACTGGCATGCACTTCTTGGGATACCCAGTGGGCCGTGGCTTACGGGGGTTGTGCCGGCCTTCTCGATCGTGATCGCCGCGAGCGGGCTCTCCTGGGTGAACATGGCCTCCGATTACACCCGCTACCTGCACCCTGACACCCCCGCCTGGCGGGTCGTCTGGGCTACCACCCTGGGGGCGGCGATCCCGGTCGTTTTCCTCATGGCCCTCGGCGTCGTGCTCGCCTCAGCGGCACCATC
This sequence comes from Actinomycetota bacterium, assembly GCA_003132645.1. Lineage (GTDB taxonomy): Bacteria > Actinomycetota > Thermoleophilia > UBA2241 > UBA2241 > Bog-752. Next base: position 3,630 of record PKYM01000016.1, read on the forward strand.
GTTGGCTTCGACGGTCAATCCCGTCGGGGCGCTGGAAGCCATGTTGCCACCTTGGATCAGGGTGCTGTACCTGCTCACCGCGGTCGGTGGCATGGTCACCGGCGACATCCTAGACATCTACTCGGCGGGGCTCAGTCTGCTTGCTGCTCACGTGCGGCTTCCCCGTTCGCGCACGGTGTT
>PKYM01000072.1:0-3772 GCA_003132645.1 Actinomycetota bacterium
GTCGGCGCGCAGACGACGACGATCTCGTCGCGGGCGAAGGGCGCCACGGCGAGGTCGGGATGGCCCGACACGGCGCCGACCACGCCGAGCTCGAGCTCGCGGGCGAGCACGAGGTCGATCACCCCATGGCTGTCGGTCACGCGCAGGCTCAGGTCGATGCCTGGGTGGGCGTGCTTGAACTCGGCGATCAGTCCCGGCAGGAGGTGCTCGCCGGGGCCGGTCGCGGCGCCGATCGTCACCCGGCCGCCGACGAGATCGCCGAGGTTCATGATCTCGACGCGCGCCTCGTCGTCCAACGCGATGATCTGCCGGGCGCGGCGATAGAGCACGTCGCCGGCGTCGGTGGGCTTGACGTCGCGGCCCGAGCGGTCGAGGAGCCGGGCGCCGAGCTCGCGCTCGAGCGAGCGCACCTGCAGGCTGGCGGCCGGCTGGGTGATGTGCATGTACTCGGCGGCCAGCGAGAAGCTGCGCTGGTCGACGATCTCGCAGAAAAGGCGCAGGTGGCGGAGTTCCATGGGTCCCATCTTATGCCTGGCATAACAGGACGAGGTAGCGCGAACCCCTTGCGTCTGCCCGGTCGCCGGCACGTCGGGTGTCCGCGGGCGAGAGCGCGGGAGGGTCTAGAGTCGCGTCGCGAGACGCTCGAGCGTGCGCGCCGCCTGGTCGTGGACGGCTTCGAAGAGGCTCTCGCCGTGGCTGTCCATGGCCACGAACAGCGGGCCGAAGTGCTTGACCCGGAACTTCCACAGGCACTCGGGCAGGTACTGCTCGAACTCGACCCCCTCGATCGCCTCGATCTGGGTCGTCTCGAGCGCCGCCGAGCCACCGACGAGCGCCAGATAGACGCCTCCGAACTCGCCCAGCACGGGCAGCGCGTCGGGCAGCAGGCCGGCCTTGCCCATGATCGCGCGCACGCCGTACTCGCTCATGAGGGGCCGCGTGAAGCGGCTCATGCGGGCGCTCGTCGTGGTGCCGATGCAGAGCTTCTCGTAGCGGCCGTCGGGCAGGACCCGCACGTTCGGCGCGGTGTGCAGGACGGCCGCGCCGCGCAGGTCGGTGCGCGGCCGTTCGCCACGGTCGAACATGGCGATGTGGGTGGCGTCGCGCAGGCCGATGACCTGCCCGTCGACCCACAGCCGCTCTCCGACGCGCAGCTCGCGCAGCGCGTCGGGGTCGTCGAGCGGGAACCGGAGATGCCGTCCCTCGAGGCGTGCGAGTCGGTCGCTCACAGCGCTTCCCTGCCCCCCTCAGAAGCCGTAGACGATCGCGCCGTCGGGCGCTACTCGGGCGCTGGCGCGCCGCGCCGCCCAGCACTGCATGCAGACGGCGACCGGATTCTGCGTGATGTGCGTGTGGGCGTGCTCGATGTGCAGCGCGAGGAGCGTGGTGGCCCCGCCCAGGCCCATGGGCCCTATGCCGAGCTCGTTGGCGAGGGCGAACAGCTCGTCTTCGAGCGCCGCGACCACGGGATCTTCGTTGTGCCTGCCGATCGGGCGCAGCAGGGCGCGTTTGGCGAGCGTCGCGCAGAGGTCAGCCGTGCCGCCCAGCCCCACCCCGCAGATGCCCGGCGGGCAGGGCTTGCCGGCCGCCTCGACGAGGCAGTCGAGGATGAAGCGCTTGACGCCGCGCACGCCGTCGGCCGGCACCAGCATCTTGAGAAAGCTCATGTTCTCGCAGCCCGAGCCCTTGGGCAAGCAGTGGAGGGTCACGTCGCGGCCCTCGACGAACTCGTAGTGCATGGCCGGCAGGAACCGGCCCGTATTGGTGCGAGTGTGTTCGCGCGTCAGCGGGTGCACCGTGTTGGAACGCAAGGGGTGCTCGAGGGTGGCGCGCTCGGTCCCCCGCCGTACGGCCGCGGCGATGCGGGCGAGCTCGAGCGGGCTGTCCTGCCCGGCCTCGACCCAGTAGACGACCGTGCCGGTGTCCTGGCAGACGAGGTTCTGGTCGCGCTCGGCCACGTCGATCGTCTCGAGCATGACGTCGAGCACGTCGATGCCGTTTGCCGAGGTCTCCGAGGCGCGCGCCCGGGCGAGGGCGTCTTTCACGTCGGGCGGGAAGACCTTGAGCGCATCGACGTAGAGCTTCTGCGCCGCTCCCTCGACGCGCGCGTAGACGGAGTCGGCGGGGTAGTGAGCTGCGTCTGTGACTGATTCGCTGATCGGCATGAGCCCCCGGTCGTCGCGCTCCACAAGCGCGGCTCAGCATACCCACGCCACAACGGTGGCCGGTCCGTTGGGCGCACCGCAGCGCACCGCGGCGGAGCGGCGACCGTGCGCTAGAACCGCGCCGAAAGCTCCTCGAGCTTGCGGCGCGCCTCGTCGCGCACCGTCTCGTAGAGGCTGTTGCCATGGGCATCCATGGCGACGATCAGCGGGCCGAACTCGCGCACGCGGAACTTCCACAGGCACTCGGGCAGCAGCTCTTCGAACTCGACGTCCTCGATCGCCTCGATCTGGGTCGTCTCGAGCGCCGCGGCGCCGCCGCAGATCGCCAGGTAGACGCCGCCGAACTCCCGCAGCACAGGCAGCGAGTCGGCCAGCAGGCCGCCCTTGCCGATGATCGCCCGCGCTCCGTACTGCGCGAGCAGCCCGCGGGTGAAGCGGTTCATGCGGGCGCTCGTGGTGGTGCCTATGCAGATCTTCTCGTAGCGGCCGTCGGCGAGCTTGCGGACGTTCGGCGCCGTGTGGATGAGCGCGGCGCCGGTCAGGCTCATGGTCGGCTTCTGGCCGCGGTCGAACATGGCGATCTGGGTGGCGTCGCGGATGCCGATCACCTGGCCGTCGATGCGCAGTCGCTGGCCGGCCCGCAGCGAGCGCAGGGCGTCGGGGTCGGTGAGCGGGAAGCGCAGCCTGAGTTCGTCGGTCATGAGCGTCCCTCGCTTAGAAGCCGTAGGTGACGTGGCCGTCGGGGGTGACGAGCGCGCTCGAGCGGCGAGCGGCCCAGCACTGCAGGTTCACCGCGACGGGGTTCTGCGTGATATGCGTGTCGGCATGCTCGATGTGCACGCCGAGCACCGTGTTGCTGCCGCCCAGGCCCATGGGGCCGATGCCGAGCTCGTTCGCGGCGGCGAAGAGCTCGTCTTCAAGGGCCGCGATCACGGGGTCGTCGCTGTGGCTGCCCAGCGGGCGCAGCACGGCCTTCTTGGCGAGCGCGGTGCAGAGGTCGCTCGTGCCGCCCAGCCCGACGCCGACGACGGTCGGCGGGCAAGGCTTGGGGCCGGCCTCGACCACGCACTCCAGGATGAAGCGTTTGACTCCCTGCACGCCGTCGGCCGGGATCAGCATCTTCAGGAAGCTCATGTTCTCGGAGCCCGAGCCTTTCGGCAGGCAGTGGAGCTTGAGAGCGTCGCCCGGTATCTCAGCCGAGCCGGTCACGAACTCGTAGTGCATGACAGGCAGATGGCGACCCGTGTTCGTATGAGTGTTCTGTCGCGTCACGGGGTGCACGGCATTGGGTCGCAGCGAGTGTTCGAGCGTGGCCCGGGCAATGCCGGCGCTCACCGCGGCGGTGACTTTGGCCAGGTTCAGGGCGCAGTCCTCGCCGACCTCGAGCCAGAAGACGACCGTGCCGGTGTCCTGGCAGACGAGGTTGGTGTCGCGCTCGGCCACCGCGATGTTCTCGGCCATGATGTCGAGCAGCACGCGCCCGGTCGGGTCGGTCTCTGAGTCGCGGGCGCCGCGCAACGCCGCTTTGACGTCGGGGGGCAGTTCCTTGAGGGCGCGCACGTAGCACTCCCCGGCCGCCTCCTCGACCGCCGCATAGACGGCGTCGG
>PKYM01000072.1:3809-3954 GCA_003132645.1 Actinomycetota bacterium
GCAACGTCCTGATCGATACCTCGCGGCCGTCGACCACCGACGATGCCCCCCACGGCCCGCAGGCGAGCGACGTGACCGTCCATCTGACCGGCCACGACACGCTCTCGGGCGTCGGCCAGACCTGGTACCAGGTCGACGGCGGCCC
>PKYM01000072.1:4002-4211 GCA_003132645.1 Actinomycetota bacterium
GGTGATCAGGCCCGCGGGCGTGCGCTCCTACTCGGCGGACGCCGCCGGGGGCGCCGGGTCGGCGAGAGTCTGCCCGGCCTCCGGGGGTGGCGGGCTGACGATGCGCGTGGCCGTGGCTGACGCCAGCGCCATGAAGACCCACATGTAGGGGTCTTCGAAGAAGGCGTTGTAGCTCAGGGAATGCACGAAGATGGCGAGCACGCAGGCGA
>PKYM01000072.1:4224-19364 GCA_003132645.1 Actinomycetota bacterium
ACCGTCACCACCGTCGTGTGACTGTCGCGCAGGCTCAATACGGCCCTCGTGGTCGTACGGTAGTGCGCATAGGCCAGCGGAAAGCCACCCAGCCCTATGCCGGCGACGGGGTGGCGCTCGAACATCCGCACGCCGGTCTTCACCAGGTAGACGCGTCCCCCTGTGATCTTGTTCAGACCGGCAGTCGTGTCGAACTTGAAGGCGTTGCCGTGGTGGTGGCGCAGCAGGGTGATGCCGCCGAGGCCGACGGCCAGGATGAGCACCGTGACGACGACCGCGATCGTGCCTTTGCGACGTCCGAGCCAGGCCATCTCCAGAACGAGGGCGCCGATCGCGAGTCCGGCCACGCTCGAGCGAGAGAAGGTCACGACGAAGGCGACCGCGGCGAGCAGCACGGCGGCCGCGAGCCAGATCGCGTACCGCCGTCCCTGGGCTCCGCCGCGCAGACGGGCGGTCAGAAAGAGGGCCGTCCCGACCAGCATCACGCAGACGAGGAAGCGGCCGAAGATGTTGGGGTCCCAGAACAGCGCGTTGGCGCGGAAGGTGTGTTCGAGCGTGAGCGCCTTCTCGATGCCGGCCCGGTTCACGATGATCAGATGCGTGGGGTACTGCACGATGCCGATCGCAGCCATCGCCACTCCGGCACCAACGAAGGTGAGCAGCAGACGCAACAGCCGGCGGGCGTCGGACGCGTAATTGTAGACCACGTAGTAGAGCACCCCGAACGGCAGGAAGAAGGCAAAGAGCTTGATCAGGGCGTCGCCGAAGGCCTTGGTGTGCGGCGCGTAGTTCTGGCCGACCCACAGCGACGAGAGACCGACGACCGCGATCATCACCGCGAGCGCGATGCGCACGGGATCGGGTCGCCAGCCGTCGGGCAGCACCAGCCGGTCGCGCACCACCATCTCGGCGATGGCGACCGCGATGAGCAGGAGATAGAGCGGCACGAGCAGGTTGCTCGTGCTCGAACCCAGCGCGACGCCGATGCGCAGCGGCGCCAGGATGATCACGGCGGGCATGGCCCACTCGGGGTAGCGCCAGGCGAGCCAGGTGGCGGCGGCGAGGAACACGAGGCCGCCGAGGCCGGCCGCGCCGAGCAGAGGCAGATGGTGGGCGAGTCGGCTGGCGCTGCCACCGGTCGAGCGCAGCGCGTCAAACGAGAACACGGTCAGCAGGGCGCTGCACACGACCAGGGCGCCGAAGACGATGCGTCGGGCCGTCGTTGCGCGCGGGATCCCGACGAACACCGACAAGAAGGTGGCGAGCACGCCGACGAGGCTGAGCTTGGCGAGGAGGAGGCTGGTCAGGGGAGCCTACCTGTGTGAGCTCGGAGCGGTCGGTGAGGCGGGCGGCGCCGGCGAAGCCGAAGCCGAGGCGGGTGGGGCCGACGGCGAGGATAAGGCTTGGCCGTCGCGGCCGTTGCCGGAGTCGGCCGGGTGCGCCTCATCGTCGGCCGGCGCCGCGTCGGCGGCCGCGGGTGCGCCGCTCGCCGGGGCTGCGCCGCTCGGTGCCGCGAGTTGCACCACCTCGCGTGCCAGCCTCAGGGCGGTCTCGACGTCGTGGCGGGCCAGCGCCTCGCGGATGCGGCTGAGCTCCTGTCGCAGCACCGAGCGCGGCACCGGCCGCCGCACGGCCATGGCGATCTTGGGATGGGTCGTGCCGACGGCCTGCTCGCCGGCGCTGAAGAGCTTCTCGTCGAGCTTTTCGGCGCCGCGGTTGCCGGTGAAGACGATCTCGATGTCGCGGTCGGGCTCGAGCCCCGAGAGGCGGATCATCTCGCGCGCCAGGTCGACGATCCTCATGGGCTCGCCCATGTCGAGCACGAAGATCTCGCCGCCGGCGCCCATGGCCCCGGCCTGGATGACGAGCCGCACCGCCTCGGGAATGGTCATGAAGAAGCGGGTCATGCGCTCATCGGTCACCGTCACCGGCCCGCCGGCGGCGATCTGGCGCTGGAACAGCGGCACGACGCTGCCGCTGGAGCCGAGCACGTTGCCGAAACGCACGGTCATCAGCTTGGTGTCGTCGGTTTCGCGCGCCATGGTCTCGACGATGCGCTCGGTCAGCGCCTTGGACAGGCCCATCACCGTCTCGGGCTCGACGGCCTTGTCGGTCGAGATCGAGACGAGCCGGCTGGCGCCAAAGCGCACCGCGTCCTCGATCAGCGAAAGCGTCGCGAAGCAGTTGTTGTCGAAGGCCTCGGCGGGGTTCGCCTGCATCATCGGCACGTGCTTGAAGGCGGCCGCGTGAAAGACGATGTCGGGGCGGTACGTCTCGAACAGCTCGCGCAGCTTGGTCTTGTCGCGGATGTCGACGAGGCAGACCGCGAGGTCGGTGAAGTGGCGCTCGGTCTCGAGCTCGTGTTCGATCTGAAAGAGGCTGCCCTCAGAGTGCTCGACCAGCACCAGCAGACGCGGGCTCATGGTGGCGATCTGCCGGCAGAGCTCGCTGCCGATCGAACCGCCGGCGCCGGTGACCATGACCACCTCGCCGCCGATGTAGTCGATGCTGTCGTAGTTGAGCGAGACCTCGTGCCGACCCAGGATGTCTTCGACCTGCACCTCGCGGAGCTGCTCGATCGTGACGGTGCCCTTGATGAGTTCGTAGACGCCGGGCAGTGTCTTGACCGGCACGTTGGCCTTCTTGCACGACAGGGCGATGTCTTCGAGGGGCCGGCCGCCCACCGACGGCATCGCGATGATGACCTCGTCGACTGCGAACTCCTCGATCAAGGCGGGCAGGTGGCGCGTGGTGCCGACCACGCGCACGCCGTGGATGCGCAGGTTCTTCTTTTTCTGGTCGTCGTCGACGAAGCCGACGGGCCGGTAGCGGATCTGGCGCGTCTTGAGCATCTCCCGCACGACGAGCTCGCCGGCGTCGCCGGCGCCCACCACCAGCACCTTCTTGCGGTCGCGGCCGCGCTCCTGGCGCCAGGGTCCCTCCCAGATCGTTCGGGCCAGCAGCCGGGCGCCGCCCATGAGACCGAAGGTCAGCAGCCAGTCGAGGGCCAGGATCGACCACGGCAGGCGGTGGGCGGTGATGTCGTTGTGCCAGCGCCCGAAAATCGCGGGCTGCACCTTGTCGGCGAAGTACTCGGCCACGATCATGCCCAGCGCCACGGCGGCGAGCGTCGCCAGGAAGACCGAGACGAGGTCGCGCACCCCGGAGTAGCGCCACCACTTGTTGTAGAGGCCGAAGAGCATGAAGACGAGCACCTCGGCGGCCACGACCGGCAGGATCACCCAGCGGAACTGGTGGGCGAACACGCGCGGGGTGGTGAAATCGAAGCGCAGCAGGTACGACAGATACAGCGCCAGCGCGACGAGTCCGGCGTCGATGACGATCTGCCAGATCCGGTGGCGGCTGACGAAGAGGCGCTCTCTCAAGATGTCTCCCGGCGTCGGTGGCCGCGGGGACGGACCGCCGCGCTGCGCGCTCNNACGGCGAGGATCTCGTCGACGAAGAGCTGCGGGTCGCGGCGCTCTGCCTGCACGGTGTGGCGGGCCTTCTTTTTGAGCGTCACGTCGTCGGCCGACGAGGCCCGGCCCAGGCGGTTCTCGGCGATCAGCCGCTCGTCGACCGCGCCCAGCCGCCCGGCGAACATCGTGTAGGCGGGCGTGCCCAGCGCGACCGCTTCGCGGTTCATGGTCCCGCCCGCTCCGATGACGAAGTCGGCGGCGGCGATGAGACTCAGGCCGTCGAGCGCCTTTTCGGGCACGATGACGTTGGCCAGGCCGAGAGAGGAGTAGTGCCGGCGCTGTTCGTCGGTGCGCGGGATGATCACCAGGGTGACGTTGCGCCTGGCGGCGAGACCCTCGACGACCTGGTCGAACAGGGGGTTCTCGTGGCGGTGGTACAGCGTCACGTTCGGCGCCGGACGCAGCACGCCGACGATCCGCCTGGTGTCGATGCCGAGTTGCTCGAGGATCGTCGTGTCGGGCTGAAAGTCGTAAAGGTAGTACTCCTCCTTGAGCCCCGGGTAGCGGAACACTTTGCGTGGCTTGGCGCCGTACGGCGCGAGGCGGTTGAGCGGGATCGCTTCGGGCACCACGATCTCGTCGACCAGCCGCACGTTCAGGTGATGCGACACCGTGGCGTACTCGTAGTCGAACATCGTGAGCTGCGGGATGCCGAGCGTCCAGGCGGCCAGCGCCAGGTCGTTGGAGTTGTGGCCTACCGCCACGTGAAACCCGGCCGAGCGCGCCTGGGCGACCAGGTGCGCCGAGCGGTTGAACAGCCCGACGGCCTTGGCCGGCACGCTCTTGCCGGCGTGCTGGCCGGTGATCACGGCGGCGAGGCCGTAGCGTGAGAGGAGCTGCTCGGTCTGGGCGTACTTGCGGGCCGTCAGCGTGACCGTGTGGCCCTGCTCTTCGAGGCGTCTGATGATCGGCGCGAAGAACAGCACGTGCGGCGAGTTGGTGATGTCGATCCAGACACGCACCGCGGGGCTCGTCAGGCCGGCACTGTCGCGAGCGCGCGGGCTACTGCGGCGACCTGGTCTTCGGCAAGATGAGGGTGCATCGGCAGGGCCAGGTTGGTCGCCGCCGCCTCTTCGGTGGCCGGGAAGTCGCCGGGCTTGTGACCGAGGTACGACAGCGCCGGCTGCAGGTGCAGGGGCGTGGTGTAGTAGGCGGCGCAGGCCACGCCGGCGCCCTTGAGGGCGGCGGTCACCTCGGCACGGCGCCGCGTGCGCGCCACGTAGAGGTGATAGACGTGGCTGCTGCCGGCCGGCACGGCCGGCCGACGGATGTCGGACGGCAGCACGGCGTCGTACCAGGCCGCGACCTGGGCCCGGTGAGCGTTCCAGCCGTCGACCTTCGTAAGACCCACGCGCAGCACCGCCGCCTGGATCTCGTCGAGGCGCGAGTTGAAGCCGATATAGTCGAAGTCCTTCTTGTCGCGGCTGCCGTGGAAGCGCAGCATGCGGGCCATCTCGACGAACTCGGGGATGCGCCCGGTGACCAGGCCGCCGTCGCCGTAGCCGCCCAGGTTCTTGGTGGGAAAGAAGCTGAAGACCGCGAGGTCGCCGAGGCTGCCGGCGCGGCGCCCGTTGTAGGACGCGCCGAACGCCTGGCAGGCGTCTTCGATGACGGTCAGGCCGTGCTCGCTGGCGACAGCGCTGATGGCGTCGGCGTCGGCCGGCAGGCCGAACAGGTCGACGGGTACGATGGCCTTGGTCATGGCGGTGATCGCGCCGGCGATGGCCGCCGGATCGATGTTCAGCGTCTCGGGGTCGATGTCGACGAACACGGGCCGGGCGCCGGCCTGGACGATCGCTTCGGCGGTCGCATAGAAGGTAAACGGCGTGGTTATCACCTCGTCGCCCTCGCCGATGCCGGCTGCCTTGAGGGCGATCGTCAGCCCATCGGTGCCGTTCGCGACGCCCACCGAGCCGGCCGTCGCGAGATACGTGGTGATCTCGGCCTCGAGGGCCTTCACGTTGGGCCCCAGGATGAACTGCCCGTTGCGCACGACGGCAAGGACGGCCGCTTCGACCTCGTCCTGCACGTCGGCGATCTGCCCCTTGATGTCCATCAGACCGATCGGCACGTTACACGCCTCCAGGTTGCTCACAGTCGCTGCCGGCAGCTCTCAGGGCCGCCGGTGTCACGCGCGGGCGCGCGCCCAAACACTAAACGCTAGCACAGCGCGGGCCGTCGACCAACAGGCACGCAGGTCGCGCGGCCGTCGCTCGGCGACCCGCCTGTGGTAGGGTACGGCGACGTCATGCTGCACATCATCGACCCCATCGTCACCTTCTGCACGAACCTGATCGGCCAGTGGGGCCTGCCGGCCGTCTTTGTGCTCATGTTGCTCGAGAGCGCCTGCGTCCCCATCCCCAGCGAGGCCATCATGCCGTTCGCCGGCTTTGCCGTGAGCGAAGGCCACCTGAGTCTCTTCGGGATCGTCGCGGCCGGCGTGGCCGGCAACCTCTGCGGCTCGTTCCTCAGCTACGCCGCCGGCTACTACGGCGGCAAGCCGTTCGTCGAGCGCTACGGCCGCTACGTGCTGCTGCGCCCTGATCACCTCGCCCTCGCGGAGCGCTGGTTCGCGCGCTACGGGCCGCTCACGGTCTTCTTCGGCCGTATGCTGCCCATCGTGCGCACGTTCATCTCCTTGCCCGCCGGCTTTGGTCGCATGCCGTTCTGGAAGTTCACGCTCTACACCGTTCTGGGCTGTGTGCCGTGGGTGCTGCTGCTGGGCTATCTCGGCGAGCGGCTCGGTAGCAACTGGGACAAGATCCGGCCGCTGCTCCACTACGCCGACTACGCCGTGGTGGTCGCCCTCGTGGCGCTCGTCGTCTGGCTGCTCGTGCGCCGCCGGCGGGATCGCCGGCCGGCGGCCGGCGATCCCGCCGGCGGCGTCTGAGTCTCGCGGTGAGGATCCTGACCGGCCGATGACGCGACTCGCAGACAGTGCTCCCCACGCCGTCCGGGTGATCGCTCCGGCGACCACCGCCAACCTCGGGCCCGGCTTCGACTGTCTCGGCCTGACACTCGACCTGTGGAACGTCGCGACCTTCACCTTGGGCGGCGAAGGTATCGAGGTGCACGTCGTCGGCGAGGGCAGCGACGTGCTGCCACGCGACGCCGGGAACCTCATGGTGCGGGCTTTTCGACGGCTCGTCGACGAGGTGGGAGCGCCCATGCCCGAGGGGCTGCGCATCGACTGCGAGGTCGCCGTGCCGCTTGCCTCGGGACTCGGCTCGAGCGCCTCGGCGACAGCGGCCGGCCTGCTCGCCGCGAACGAGTTCCTCGGCCGGCCGGTGGGCGCGGGCACCATCCTGGCGCTCGCCACCGAGGTCGAGGGGCACCCCGACAACGTGGCGGCGGCGCTCGACGGCGGCCTGGTCGTGGTGGTCAACGGCGAAGAGGGCCTGCTCACCGAACGCATCGAGGTCCGCCCGATCGAGGTGGCCCTCGCGGTGTCGCAGCTCGACTACACCACGACAGCCTCGCGTGCCGAGCTGCCGACCTATGTGGCCCTCGCCGACGCGGTCTACAACATGGGGCGCGCCGCGCTCGTGGTCGAGGCGCTGCGTCGGGGAGACCTCGAGTTGCTCGGCAAGGCGATGGACGATCGGCTCCACCAGGCGCTACGCCTCGAGCACATGCCCGGCGGCATGGCCGCCATGGCGGCGGCCCGCGAAGCCGGCGCCGCCGCGGTCGCGGTCTCGGGCTCGGGGCCGAGTCTGATCGCCTTCCCGGCGCCGGGAGCTGCGGTCCACGACGTCGCCGCCGCCATGGTCGCCGCGCTCGCGCGCGCGGGCGTAGGCTCGCGGCCCTTCACTCTGGCCACGACAGATCGTGCCGCCGAGGTGCGCCCCTGGCCGCTCGCGGCAGGTGTGGCGGCGACCGACGGTGATGCGAGCGGCGCGGCTTCGCCCGGTCTGTCGCGCGCCGCGCCGACGGTCGGCGCGGGCTTCGAGATCACCGAGCACACCGCCGACCTGGGCTTGCGCGTGTGGGCCTCCTCTCAGCCGGTGTTATTCGAACAGGCCGCCCTCGCCCTCTCGTCGCTGCTCTGCGATCCGGCGACCGTGGAGCCTCGCGAGACGTTTACGGTGGTCGCCGAAGCTCCGGCCGGGTCGCCCGACGCGCTGCTCGTCGCCTGGCTCAACGAGCTGCTCTATCGCGTCGAGACCGACGGCATCGTCTTGAGCCGGTTCACGGTCGAGGGTCTCACGCGCCGCTACGTGTCGGCGCGCGCCCAGGGCGAGCCCATCGACCAGCGGCGCCACCAGCCCCGGTTCACCGTGAAGGCGGCGACCTATCACGACCTCTCCGTGCGCCAGCACGAGGGCCGCTGGGAGGCGACCGTCCTCCTCGACGTCTGAGTCGGACCACCATTCTCGAACGATCGGCAGGGGGGTCATGAACGAGCGACTGGCGAGCCTCGAGATCCGGCGACTCGACGAGTACGTCTGGCAGATCCCCCGGCAGGGCGACATGCGCGTGCCGGGCATCGTCTATGCGAGCGAGGAGCTGTTCGACCAACCTGGCCACGAGGAGGCTCTGCAGCAAGTCAGAAACGTGGCCACGCTGCCGGGCATCGTCAAGGCGAGCATCGCCATGCCCGACATCCATTGGGGGTACGGCTTTCCGATCGGCGGGGTGGCCGCCACCGACGACCACGGGGGAGTGGTCTCGCCCGGCGGCGTCGGCTTCGACATCAACTGCGGCGTGCGTCTCGTGCGCACGAGCCTGCGCCGCGACGAGGTTGCGCCACGCCTCGAGGAGCTCATGTACGAGCTGATGCGCCGCGTGCCTCAGGGGACCGGCGCGCACGGCGCCCTGCGACTCACGCCCAGGGACCTGAGCAAGCTGATCGAGCTCGGCGTACCGTTCCTGGCTGAGCGCGGCCTGGCCTCCGAGGCCGATCTCGCCCACACCGAGGAAGGCGGCTCGATGCCGGGCGCCGACGCCGACGCGGTCAGCCAGAAGGCGCTGCGGCGCGGCCTGACGCAGGTCGGCAGTCTGGGTTCCGGCAACCACTTCCTCGAAGTCCAGGTGGTCGACGAGATCCTTGAGGGCGGCGCCGCCGAGGCGTTCGGGGTGAGCGCCGGCCAAGTGCTCCTGATGATCCACTCGGGCTCACGCGGCTTCGGCCACCAGACCTGCACCGACCACCTGGCCCGCATGAACCTGAACCGCTTCGGCTTCGATCTGCCCGACCGTCAGCTCGCCTGCGCGCCCGTCGACTCGCCCGAGGGGCGCGACTACCTGGCCGCCATGGCCTGCGCCTGCAACTTCGCCTTCGCCAACCGTCAGGCGATAATGAACGAGGTGCGCGGCGCTCTCGAGCACGTCTTTCGGGCGAGCCATGAGCGGCTGGGGGTGGAGCTCGTCTACGACGTGGCCCACAACATCGTCAAGCGCGAGACCCACGCGGTCGACGGCGTCGAGCGCGTCGTCTGGGTCCACCGCAAGGGCGCGACCCGGGCCTTCGGCCCGGGTCGCGCCGACGTCCCCGCCGACTACCGCGACGTCGGTCAGCCGGTCATCATCCCCGGCGACATGGGCAGCGAGAGCTGGCTGCTGGCGGGCACGGGCGGGGCCATGAGCGAGACCTTCGGCTCGACCTGCCACGGCGCCGGACGACTGATGTCGCGCTCGGCGGCAAGGAAGCTGAAGTCCGGCGCCGAGGTGCGCCGCGAGCTCGAGGAGCGCGGCATCGTGGTGAAGGCTGCCTCGACGAGCCTGCTCGCCGAAGAGGCGCCGTACGCCTACAAGGACGTCTCCCAGGTCGTCGGCGTGGTCGAGGCGGCCGGCCTGTCACGCAGGGTGGCGCGGCTGCGGCCGCTGGGCGTGCTCAAGGGATAGCGGGCCTGCACCGCGCACTGTCTCCGGGGCGGTTGGAGGAGAGTTAGGAGTCCGGCAAGCCTCACTTGCGGTAGAATATTCGTTGCTATTCTTGACGTGTCGAACTATCGGCTGAATACTGGTTTTGACCGTAGTGACGATTGGAGGCGGGGGTGGACGAGCTCGACCGCGACATCCTGGTGGCGCTGCAACGCGAAGGGCGCAAGTCCAACCTGGCGCTTTCGCGTCAGCTCGACCTCTCGCCTTCGGCGATGCTCGGACGCGTACGCCGCCTCGAAGAATCGGGCGCTATCCGCGGCTATCGCGCCGTCGTCGACCCCGCGGCGCTCGGCATCACCGTACAGGCGATGGTGGTCGTGAAGCTGCGCGAGCACAGCGAAGAGGCCATCAGAGAGTTCGAGGCGGCCGTCAAGGGCGTGCTCGGCGTGCGCGCCTGCTACCACGTGACGGGGCAGTTCGACATGGTCATGGTGCTGGCCCTGCGCGACCTCGACCATCTCTCGCAGATGATCAGGGTCGACCTCGCCAAGATCCCCGGCGTCATGCAGCTCGAGACCATGCTGATCCTGGCGGAGTCGGTGGCCGACGAAGGCTGGCCGGTCTTTCCCGGGTTGTGACGACGCGCCGGCGCGGTGGCGCCGGCCTCACTTACGTGATCCGAAAAGCAGGAGGTACGAACGTGTCGGCAAAAAAGGGCGTCCTCGAGCTTCACCAGATGAAGCGCGCGGGCGAGAAGATCGCCTGGTTGACCGCCTACGACTACCCGACCGCCTCCTTCGAGCAGGAGGCCGGTATCGACATGATCCTGGTGGGCGACTCGCTGGGCATGTGCGTCTACGGCTATCCCGGCACCGTGCCGGTCACTATGGACCAGTGCATCGTGCACTGCGAGGCGGTGCGCCGGGCGGCCCCCGATGTGTTCGTGGTCGGCGACATGCCGTTCATGAGCTACCAGATCTCCGACGCCGATGCCGTGCGCAACGCCGGCCGCTTCCTCAAGGAGGCCGGCGTCGACGCCATCAAGCTCGAAGGCGGCGTCAGCGTCATCACCCGTGTCAAGGCGATCCTCAACGCCGGCATCGTGGTCTGCGGCCACATCGGCCTGACGCCGCAGAGCTCGGGCCAGCTCGGCGGCCACAAGGCCCAGGGCCGCACGCTCGAGTCCGCGAAGCTCGTGGTCGAAGACGCCCGCGCCCTGTACGAGGCCGGCATCCAGCTCCTGCTCGTCGAGGCCGTACCGCCCGAGGTCGCCGCTTTCATCGCCGCCGAGCTGCCGATCCCGGTGCTGGGCATCGGCGCCGGAGAGCAGGTCGACGGTCAGCTCCTCATCGTGAGCGACGTGCTGGGCACCTTCCAGGCGTTCACCCCCAGGTTCGTCAAGAAGTACGCCGACCTCGCCGGCGTCGCCACCGCCGCCCTGACCGAGTACGTGAACGACGTCCGTGGCGGCCGGTTCCCCGAAGAGCAGCACTGCTACCACATGCTCGAGGGCGAGCACGAACGCTTCCTGGGGTACACCGGGGAGGACGTGTGAGCGTTCGCAGCACCAGTGCGCCGGCGCGGCCGCGCGAGGCGGCGCGGCCGCGAGCCGGGGCAGCTGAGGCTCGCCCGGCAAGCGCCGCTGCCCGCGCCGCGCGCGTCGACCACCTCGGCACCGAGACGGTGTTCGCCGTCGCGGCCGACGCCGCGGCGCTTGCCGCGCAGGGCAAGACCGTCTTTCCGTTCCACCTTGGCGACCTCAACATCGCGACCCCGGCGAACGTCGCNNCCGAGCTGCGCGAAGCGATCGCGCTCGACGTCGGCCGCGCGCGCGGTCTCGACTACGGCGTCGACAACGTGAGCGTCCAGCCGGGGGGCAAGCCCGTCATCGGCAAGTTCCTGCTGACGATGATGAACCCCGGCGACGAGGTCCTCTATCCCAACCCGGGCTTTCCGATCTACAAGTCGCTGATCGAGTTCTTCGGCGGCCGCGCTGTGCCCTACACCTACGTCGAGGGTGCCGACCGCTTCTCGCTCGACCTCGACCAGGTCGAGCGCCTGATCACGCCGCGCACGCGGCTGCTGATCCTGAACGACCTGCACAATCCGACCGGCGTCGAGTGCTCGGCGCAGGAGCTCGAGGCTCTGGCCGGACTGGTGCGCGCCCACGACCTCTATGTGCTCTGCGACGAGGCCTACTTCGACGTGCGCTACGAAGGCACCAGCGCCTCGCTGACCTCGCGGCCGGGCATGCGGGAGCGCTGCGTCATCCTCTACACGTTCTCCAAGAAGTACGCCATGACCGGCTGGCGGCTCGGCGCCGCCATCGGCCCGCGCTGGTTCATCGACACCTGCAACACGCTCAACGTCAACGGCGAGTCGTGCACCAACCAGTTCGTGCAGTGGGCCGGGGTCGAAGCGCTCACCGGCGACCAGAGCGGCGCGCGCGACATCCTCACCACCCTCGAGCGCCGTCGCGACGTCGGCCTCGAGATCCTGAACGCCACCGCCGGCGTGCACTGCGTCAAGCCGAACACCACCTTCTATCTCTATCCCAACGTCACCGAAGCGATGGCCCGCACCGGGCACGGCGGCCCCGGCGGCTACGAAAGCTTCCGGCGCACCGTCCTCGAGCACACCGGCGTGTCGATGTGCACGCGGCTCCACTTCGGGCCGGCGCTGCCGGGCGAGACGCAGTATTACCTGCGCTTCGCTTACTCCGGGCTGCACACCGACCGTATCCGGGAAGGCCTCGGACTGCTCAAGGCCTTCATCGAGGGCTAGAATCGGTAGCTCGTCCCCGCTCCGGGGAGCCCCCCGAACCGCCAACGACACCTGACCCGTGACCACGACCATGCGGAGGAGACAGATCAATGAAAGACGTTCGTGACCCGGTGATCACCGGCCGGCTGACCATGCTGTCCGAGAAGGGTAAGCAGGACATCTTCGACGCCGCCGTGCGGATCGTGAGCGAGAGCGGCATGCGTGTGCCGCACGCCGTGTCGCGCGAGCTGCTCGTCGGCGCCGGCGCCACGGTCGAGGACGGCGATCTCGTGCGTGTCTCGCGCGAGATGGTCGACCGCGCCCGTGCCACCGCGCCCGCCTCGTTTACCGTGTACGACCGCGAGGGCGAGCCCGCCATGGAAGTCGGCGGCCATCACAGCTACTTCGGCACCGGTTCCGACCTCATGCGCATCTACGACCTCGAGACCGGCGAGGTGCGCACCAGCGGCCTGGCCGACGTGGCCCGCGCGGCGCACGTCTGCGACGGCCTGCCGAACATCGACTTCATCATGTCCTGCGCCTACCCTCATGACATCGAGGCCCCGAGGGCGTACCTGGAGAGCTTCCGCGCCATGATCAGCAACACCACCAAACCCATGGTGATGACCGCTGAGGGCGCCGACGACCTCGAAGTGATGTGGAAGATCGCCTCCGAGCTGCGCGGCGGCGCCGAGGCGCTGCGCGCCAAGCCGTACTTCATCATGTACGGCGAGCCCGTGAGCCCTCTGAAGCACGCCTCCGAGGTCCTGGACAAGCTGCTCTTCTGCGCCGACTGGGGCATCCCGGCGATCTACTCGCCGGCGCCGAGCGCCGGTGCGACCGCGCCGATCACCCAGGCCGGCCACATCGTGCTGGCCGTCGCCGAGTCGCTCTTCGGCCTGGTCATCCATCAGCTCCGCAGGCCGGGCGCCCCGTTCATTTTCGGTATGGGCCCGGTCAAGATCGACATGTCCACCCTGCAGGCCCTCTACAACTCGGCCGAGTACTACACGACGATCCTCGGCATCACCGAGATGGCCAAGTGGCTCGACCTGCCGAACTGGGGTTACGCCGGCTCGAGCGATTCGCACATGGTCGACGCGCAGGCAGGCATGGACGCCGCCGAGCTCACGCTGCTGTCGATGCAGGCCGGCTCCAACCTGAACCACGATATCGGCTACCTCGGCTTCGGACTGGTCGGCGCCCTCGAGCTGGTCGTCATCACCGACGAGATCATCTCGCTCAACCGGCGCACCCTCGAGGGCATCGTCGTCAGTGACGAGACCCTCGGCGTCGACGTGATCGCCAAGGTCGGTCCGGGCGGCAACTTCCTGCGCGAAAAGCACACCGCCAGGCACGTTCGTTGCCAGCAGTGGACCCCGACGCTGCTCAACCGCAAGACCCGCGAGCACTGGGAGGGCGAAGGCTCTCCCGATCTGCGAGAGCGGGCCCGTCGCAAGGCCCTGGCCATTCTTGCCGACCACAGGCCCACGCCGATCCCCGCCGCCGTCAAGGCGACGATCGACCAGCTCACCGAAGGCTACCGGCCCGAGCAGTGAGCCACCGCGCGCCACGCCACGGAGTTCGACGGCAGCCCCCCAGCGCCCGTTCGGTCGGCCGGGGGACGGTCGCGACGTGATCGCCCCCGGGGGCCTTGCCCGCATCCACGAGGCCGCCCTGGGTCTGCTTGCCGAGGTCGGCTGCGCGGTGCTCGACCCCGAGGCGCTCGCCCTGTTCACCGCGCACGGCGCGGCAGTCGAAGGCGAGCGGGTGCGCCTCAGCGAGTCCCTGATCGCCGAGGCCGTCGCGACGGCGCCGGCCGGCTACACGGTAGCCGGACGGCGCCCCGAGCTCGACCTGCGGGTGGGCGTCGGGGCCGAACCGGTGTTCAGCAGCGCGTCGGGCCCGGCCTTCGTGCTCAAGGGGGGCGAGCGCCGGCACGGCTGTCTGGCCGACGTGCGCGACGCCGTCGCCCTCACCCATCTGTCGCCCAACGTAGCCGTCTACGGGCTCGCCATCGCCGCCCTCGACGTGCCCGAAGAAGACCGGCCCAGGGTCATGGCTCACACTTCTCTGACCGGCACCGACAAGGCCTCGAGGTTCGACGTCACCAACGCGGCCGAACTGCAGGTGGCCTTCGACGTCGCGGAGATCCTCTACGGTGCCGAGTGGCACGACAGGCCGCGTCTGTGGACGGTCATCAATACGACCTCCCCGCTGCAGCTCTCGCTCGAGGTCGGGCAGGCGGTACTGGGTCTGGCCCGGCGCGGCCAGCCGGTGTGCCTGACCGCCTGCGCGATGGCCGGCACCACCGCGCCGCTCACCCTGGCCGGCCTGCTGGCGGTGCAGCACGCGGAGCTTCTCGCCGGCCTCGTATTGAGTCAGCTCGCGCAGCCCGGTTGTCCGTTCCTCTACGGCGGCACGTCGTCGGTGTCGTCCATGCGCAGCGGCGCGCTGCTCATGGGAGCGCCCGAGTACTGGCCGCTCGTTGAAGCGACGGTCGAGCTCGGCCACCATCTCGGCCTGCCGGTGCGCGCCGGCGGGGCGCTCACAGACGCCCACGTCCCCGACGCTCAGGCCGGCGCCGAGTCGGCTCTCAGCCTCGAGGCCGCCCTGCGGGCGGGGGCCGACTTCGTCCTGCACGCGGCCGGCATCCTCTCGTCGTTCAACTGCTACTCGCCGGCCAAGTTCGTGCTCGACGACGAGCTGCTCGGTGCGCTGCGACGCGCCCACGAGCCGATCGTCGTCTCAGACGAGACGCTGGCCCTCGAGGCCGTGGGCGCGGCCGGCCCGGGCGGCACCATGCTTGGTCAGGACCACACGCGCCGCCACGCGCACCGAGCCACGGCGCCCTCCATCATGAATCGCGATCCCTACGAGACGTGGCTCTCGCTCGGTGGCCGAGACCTCGCCATCAGGGCCGGCGAACGTGTCGCCGAGCTGCTGGCAAGCTACGCGGCGCCCGACGACCTCGACGCGCTCACGCGTCGGCAACTCGAGGAGTACTGCCTCGCCTGACCGCGAGGCTGCTTCAGGCAATGGAAGTACCAAGAGGAGGACCGCAAGTGACCGAGG
>PKYM01000215.1 GCA_003132645.1 Actinomycetota bacterium
CGCGCGGTGGTCTTCTACATGGACATCCGCGCCGGCGGCAAGGGTTACGACGAGTTCTCGCGGCGGGCCATCGAAGAAGACGGCGCCGAATACATCCGCGGACGCGTCAGCCGCATCTTCCGCGACGGCGACAAGGTCAAGGTCTGGGGTTACGACACGCTCAGCAAACGCCAGGTGGTCGTCGACGCCGACATGGTCGTGCTGGCCACCGCGATGCGGCCCCAGCCGGGCATCGGCGAGCTCGCCCAGCGGCTCTCGGTGAGCTACGACGAGCACGGCTTCCTAAACGAGGCGCATCCCAAGCTGCGGCCGGTCGAGACCAACACGGCCGGCATCTATCTGGCCGGCGCCTGCCAGGCGCCCCGCGACATCCCCGAATCGGTGGCCATGGCCAGCGCCACGGCCGCCAAGATCCTCGGTCTGTTCAGCGCCGACGAGCTCGAGCGCGATCCGTCGGTGGCGGTCGTCAACGAGCGCACCTGCATCGGCTGCTTCAACTGCGAACGCGTCTGTCCCTACGGGGCCATCGAGCATCGCGACGTCTGCGATGTCGACGGTCACGTCTGCGGCCACGTCGCCTACGTCAACCCGGGCGTCTGCCAGGGCTGCGGCACCTGCGTCGCCGCCTGTCCCAGCAAGAGCGTCGAACTGACCTGCTTCACCGACGATCAGGTCTACGCCGAGATCAACGCCCTGGCGGGGTGGTGACGATGACCGACTTGAGCACCTTCGAACCGCGTGTCACGGCCTTCGTGTGCAACTGGTGCACCTACACCGGCGCCGACCTGGCCGGCACGAGCCGCCTGCACATGGCCAGCAACGTACGCATCGTGCGCCTGCCCTGCACCGGGCGTATCGACCACCTTTTCATCGTCAAGGCCTTCGAGCGTGGCGCCGACGGCGTGATCGTCAGCGGCTGCCATCCGGCCGACTGCCACTACACCGCCGGCAACTATCACGCCCGGCGGCGCTTCGGCGTGTTCCGCGAGCTGCTCACGTTCATGGGCATCGACCCCCAGCGCCTGACCTTCTCGTGGGTCTCGGCCTCAGAGGGCCGCAAGTGGCAGGACGTGGTCAACGAGACCGTCGACCGCGTGCGACGCCTCGGCCCCTTCGACTCTTACCACGGCCTGGCCGGAGCGGCCACGGCCGCCGACGACCCGTTCGCCGCCATCGAAGCGACCGCCGCGAGCAGCGACGCTCCCGAACACAGGGGGGCGTCGTGAGCGATCTCCAGGACACCGCCCGCCGTCTTCTCGACGAGGGCACGGTACAGGTCGTGATCGGCTGGGAAGCCAGTCGTCTCGGCGCTCGTCCGGTGTTCGTCACCAGCGCCGACGACTGCGACAAGCTGATCTTCGACACGCGCTGCGTGCACAACCTGGCCACGTTCCTCAACCCGCGCCGCGTCCAGGTCGCCGCTCTCGGCAAGGCCGCCGTCGTGGTCAAGGGCTGCGACGCGAAGGCGGTCGCGGGCCTGCTGCGCGAGGCGCAGTTCGAGCGCGACGCCGTCGTCACGATCGGCGTGCGCTGCGGCGGCGTGGTCAGCGAGCCGTCGGGCCTCGAGCCACCCGAGCTCACGTCGGCGAACGTCGCCGCGCGCTGCCCGGGCTGCGACGTGCGCGAGCCGGCCTCAGTCGACTTTCTGGTGGGCGAGGCGCAGCCCGAACCGCCCGTCACCACGTCTCTCAACGAGCGTATCGGCGAACTCGACGCCCTGAGCCCCGCAGAGCGCTTCGCCTTCTGGACCGGCGAGCTGTCGCGCTGTACCCAGTGCTACGCCTGTCGTCAGGCCTGCCCGCTGTGCTACTGCGAGCGCTGCATCGTCGAAAAGAGCCAGCCCCAGTGGATCGAGACTTCGCCGCACCCGCGCGGCAACTTCGCCTGGCATCTGACGCGCGCCCAGCACCTCGCCGGCCGCTGCGTCGGCTGCGGCGAATGCGAGCGCGCCTGCCCGGTCGGCATCCCGCTCGGCCTCATCAACCGCAAGCTGCAGCAGGTTGTACACGAGCTCTACGGCTACACGGTCACAGACGACCCGGCGGTGCCGGCGCCCATCGGCGCTTACGCCACCGACGACACCCAGGACTTCATCAAATGAGCAAGCCGGCGAAAGGCGATATGAAAACCGACGGCGCTCAACTCAAGACCACTAAGGCCACCAAGGCCACCAAGGCCAAGCCCGGCGCCAAGGCAAATGACGCCATCGCCACGGTCCGCCAGCGCTTCCTGGTGTCGGCCGACGCCCTCGCGGCTCTGGTCGACAAGCTGGCCGCGGCCGGCACGCCGGCAGTCGCGCCGGCCTGGACCGCCGACGGCACTACCGACGCCACCGACGCCACCGTCGCTGCCACGGCCCGCGAGACCGAGTACCGCTCAGTCTCCGGCGCGGCCGAGCTCGCCTTGGGCGAGCGGCTGCCGCGCCTCTCCCTCAAGCAATACTTCCTGCCGCCCACCGAGGTGCTGTTCTCCTACCGCCGCAACGGCGGCGGCGAGGTCGAGCTCACCCCGGCGCCGACCGACTTCGCGGCCCAGGTCGTGCTCGGCGCGCGGCCGTGCGATACCGCCGCCCTGCCGATCGTCGACAAGGTCATGAACTGGGACTACGCCGACGAGCTGTGGAACGCGCGGCGCGCAGCGACCACCATCTTCAGCCTGGCCTGCGGCGTCGAAGACGACTCCTGCTTCTGCAGCGCCGTGTTCCTCGACCCGGCCACCGCCCAGGGCGCCGACGGCCTGCTCACGCCGGTCGACGACGGCTATCTGGTCGAGACGCTCTCAGACAAGGGCGACGCCTTCGCCGCCGCGCACCCCGAGTCGTTCGCCGCGCTCGCGGCGGGCACAGACAAGGCCGCGACCGAGCAGGCCGAGCGTTTCCGCGCCGCCGCCGGCGAGCGCGTTGCGGGCCACCTGACTCTCGACCACGAACGCCTGCGCAACTGGCTCGAAAACCACTTCGACGACCCCTTCTGGGCCACGCTGGGGCTGCGCTGCAACGGCTGCGGCGTGTGCGCTTCGGTGTGTCCCACCTGCCACTGTTTTGACATCGTCGACGAGCCCGAAAGCGTGGGCCGCGGCGTGCGCCGGCGCAACTGGGACACCTGCCAGACCTGCGTGTTCACGTTGCACGCCTCGGGTCACAATCCGCGGGCCGACCAGAACGCGCGCTACCGGCAGCGCATCGAGCATAAGTTCCACGTCTATCCGTTCAAGTTCGGCGACGTGCTGTGCACGGGTTGCGGCCGCTGCTCGCGCGCCTGCCCCACAAGCCAGGACCTGGCCGAGATCCTCGCCGCCATCAACGCCAAGGCCGCCGGCGAGAGCGCCGCGCCGGACAAGGCCGGCAAGGCCAGTAAGGCGGCCAAAGGCGCCGACGCCGCCCCGACGACCGGAGCAGACTCGTGACCCAGACCCCGACAGCCCAGGTTCCCACCGAGGCGGCCACGCGGCCGGGCACCATTTACCAGCCCGATCTGGTCGTGGTCGAAGAGATCGTCCAGGAGACCATCGACACGCGCACCTACCGGCTGCGCTTCAAGGACGACGCCAAAGCCGAAAGCTTTGCCTTCCGCGCCGGGCAGTTCGGCGAGTACTCGGTGTTCGGCGCCGGCGAGTCCACCTTCTGTATCGCCAGCCCGCCGACCCGCACCGGCTACATCGAGTGCACCGTCAAGGCCGCCGGCAAGCTGACCGGCACCCTCGCCGAGGTCAACGTCGGCGACGTGCTGGGCTTTCGCGGACCCTACGGCAACGTCTTTCCGGTCGACGAATGGGAGGGCCGCAACCTGGTCTTCATCGCCGGCGGCATCGGCCTCGCGCCGGTGCGCTGCGTCATCTG
>PKYM01000365.1:0-4977 GCA_003132645.1 Actinomycetota bacterium
CTCACGCCCACGGCGATGCGCGAGCCGTAGGTGAGGATGATGATGTAGATGGCGATCGCCATGGCGAGGCCCGTGAGGCGTACGCTCAGGTCGGTGAGCGCAGGCTTGAGGCCGCGGACGGGGAGACCGACGCCGTGGCTCAGCGCACCCGCCGTCGTCGGCGAGAAGCGCGCGAGGCCGCCCACCAGGGCGAGGGCGCCGGCCAGACTGGCCCCGCTCGCCGTCGTCCCTTGGGCGGGCGTCTGCTCGACGAGCACCTCCCGACCAGCGACGAGCACGGCCGCGAGGGTGCCAGTACGCAGCTGGGCCGTGGCCGCACCGAGGTCGGGCAGGCGCACGACCTGCACCCCGACGCCGGCGATGCGCGCCGCCGTGCGCACGGTATCCGTGGCGGCCGGTTCAGAGCCGCCCACGATGCCGACCTTCTGCGTGCTCTGGCGATGGCGCAGCGCGGCGGGAATCACGACCGCCGCCGCGACCGCCAGCACGAGCAGAACGGTGACCACACGAAACGAGCGCGCGCGGGCGCCCTGACGCAGCTCGCGCCCGGCGACCAGCCACACCTCCCTGAACCAGCCGCCGCTCACCGTGTCCTGCCTCTCCCGACGGTCGCACTCGACTGCGCCTGGGCTGCGCGGTCGACATCCTTAAGGTCAGCGCCGACCACCTCGCGAAAGACGTCTGACAAGCGGCGCTGCTCGAACGCAAAGTGCTCCACCGGACCGGCTGCACGCGCCGCGTCGAGGACGAGCTGCGAGTCGGCATCGGCCGAGAGGGCGAGAAGCACGGTGCCGGCGGTGAGGCCGACGACCGTGGCCGTACCCGACAGGCCCTGCGCCCAACGCCCGTCGGGATCTCCGGCGACGCGGACGGCGAGGCGCGGCTCGCCACCGCGGCGCAGCTGCGCAAGGCTGCCCTGGGCCACCAGCCGCCCGCGGTGGATGATGGCCACCGCCTCGCAGAGGTCCTGCACTAAGTCGAGCTGGTGACTTGAGAAGAGTACGGTCGCGCCCGCGGCCGCCCGCTCCGCCAACACCGCGCTCATCTCGTCGACGCCCACCGGATCGAGACCCGAGAAGGGCTCGTCGAGGATGAGCAGCTCGGGCTCGTGCACCAGCGCCGCCGCGAGCTGCACGCGCTGCTGGTTGCCTTGGGACAGCGTCTCGATCTTGGCTGACTGCTTGTCGGTGACACCGAGGCGAGCGGTCCAGCGCCGCGCCGCATCGCGAGCGTCTGCCGAGCTCATGCCGTAGAGGCGGCCCAGATACTCGAGCTGCTCCAGGACGACCATGCCGGGATACAGGCCGCGTTCCTCCGGCATGTAGCCGATGGTCCGCCGCGCCCGGGCGTCGATGGGCGCGCCATTCCAGCGCACCTCGCCACTGTCCAGGGCGATCACGCCGACGACGGCGCGCATGGCGGTGGTCTTGCCGGCACCGTTGGGACCGAGAAAGCCGAACACCTGGCCGGCCGGTACGGCGAAGCTCAGGCCATCGAGGGCGATCACGTCGCCGTAGCGGCGTCGCAGGTCCACAAGCTGCAGGGCCCCGTCGGCGCGCGGCGCTACAGTTCGGTCGAATACGACCATCTCTCCTTGCCTGTCGGGGTCTTCGTCCACGCCCTGTCCCACGGCCTCGGCCGAACTGAACTGCTGCAGACGTACTGCCATCTTCCTCGAATACGAAAGAACCTACCACGAGTCCGTTTGGCGCTGCCACGCAGGCTCGACCTGCTCCGCACGAGACAGACGCAGGACAGATGCTCTAGTTCGCAGGACTCGAAAGCGTCGCTGTGAGCTCTGGACGAGGAGCACAAGGGCTGAGGCGATTGACCAAGGGGGATCCGGTCACCACCGGCACACCTCACTTCCGCCCCGAACATCCTCCTGCCATCTTCTTCACTTTGAACGCGCGCCAGGTCGTCGTGGCAGCCGTGTGCGTGGCCGTCTGGGCGATCGTCGCCCGCAGGCGGTAGTAGCTCCTCTGGGCGGGCCTGTACATCCAGCGGTAGGCGCCGCCGGCGCCGATCGTGCGCGTCACGATCTTGACGGTAATCCACTGGTGGTCCCGCTTCTTCTGCAGGCTGAGCTTCACCTTGCTGCCGGCGAGGCTGCCAGGCGTGACGACCCCCTTGGCCGTGACACGCCTGCCGAGCCTGAGAGTGCCTCCGGTGAGACCGCTCAGCTTGAGCGTTATCGCGGGCGTCGGCGCGACGAAGGACGCCCTGCGGAAGGTCACGTCCACCGGCGTGGATTGGATCTGCCAGGTGGCTCCGGCGTCCGTGGTGTGCAGGATGATGCCGCCTGTCGCCGGGAAGACGGCCCCGCCGACCACCCAGGCTATCTTCCGTCCCAGCGCTCTCACTCCCAGAAGGTAGAAGTCACCCGGCAGCGCGGGGTCCTGCTCGTTCCAGACCGTACCGCCGTCGGTGGTCCGGTGCAGCGCGCCGTAGTCGGAGGCGAGCCAGGCCGCCTTCCCATCCACGGCGCATACTCCGTTGTTGTCACTGAGCCCATACGGCATCTGTGACCGCCAGTGGAGGCCCCCGTCTGACGTCTTCAGCAACAGTCCGTGGCCGCCGACCGCCCAGGCGGTCCGCGCGTCCACGGCGGTGAGATCGATGAAGTTCCTGCTGCCGATCGTCGCGGCCGTTCCCTGGCGCCGCCAGGTCCGTCCGCGGTTGGTCGTGTGGAGGAGGACTCCGTAGCCGTTGTCCGTGCCGCCGACCGCCCAAGCGGTCTGTGCATCGACCGCCGCCACTTCGTAGAGATCGGCGGTCGTGCCGCTCGCCTGTCGTGTCCAGGTCTGGCCCCTGTCATCGGTTCGCAGGATGGTCCCGGCCTGGCCGACGACCCAGGCCGTCTTCCGGTCGACGGGCCCGACCCCGAAGATCGCGCCGTCCGGGACCATGCCTGGCCCACCCTGCCGAACCCATGTCAGACCCGCATCGGCCGTCCGCAGGATGACCCCATAGCCGCTGTCGGCGTTGCCGACGACCCAAGCAGTGTCGCGATCGACGGCCTTGACGTTGTTGAGCTCCACGTTGGGGACATCGCTCGTCGAGCCCTGCCGGACCCACAGTCGCCCCCCGTTGCCGGTGTACAGGATCACGCCGTAGCCGTCGGCAGCATCGGTGCCCACGACCCAGCCGCTGGCCTGTGTGGCAGGAGCGGTCGCGCCCAGCGCCGCGACGTTGGCGCCGGCCGAAACCGCCGCCTGCGGCAGTCCGACACAGGCCGCCGCCAGACCCGCCAGGAGCGCCGCCGTGACCACGAGCCAGCTGGACAGTCTGCTTGAGGGTGCGGATCGCATGAGCGCTGCTCTCCTCTGGTTCTGGCTGCCGTCCTCGGCAGCGGTCTGACTACTCGAACGGAGGGAATCGGGCTTCGGGCCCTGTCGTTGGCGCACGGCCCGGCGTTCCGTCGCAAGAAGAGGGGCCGTGCCTTGGACGTGCCCGCGTTCCTGCTGCGCCATGTATCGGCGCGTGCCGGCCAAGAGTTGATCGCAGGGGGCACGCATGAGCGTCGGAGATGGCGATCCATGTGAGGCGGAACGGGCGAGGCCGTTCACAGGCAGTCGCAGGGAGGGCTGCCCCATCGGCGGAATGTCGGCAATCTTGCCGCTTCGGAAGTTCGGTGCGGTCGGGGCTCCGTAGGAAACAGCCCTGAGCTCCAGCCGTGTCTGCGACAGATCCAACCGGCCGTGACCGCGTCGCTTCACTCAAGACCTGCTATGTAGGCCTGGAAACGATGACCTCCGCTCCCAGAGGGCGGAGGTCAGGCCTAGCTGGCAGACATCTCCTCGTCCCAGGCTGAACGTACCGCGCTCTGCTACACGTGGCAGCGAGCGTGGACACGGGCCCCGTACTCCCAATGACGCCATTGTCTCGTTGAGTGCGGCTTAGAATCTGCGATGTGGAACCCGAGTGCAGCCACTGAACCGCTCACTGGAGCCGGTCACCACCTCGGGTCAACTCAAACGAAAGGCGTTCATGGAAGGCTTCACGATCATCAACTTGCTCGGAATCGAAGACTCCGTCTCAGGTCGTGTTGAGGGCCTCGAGGGCCGCTTTGCCCGGACTCGCCTCGACTCGCGTGACATCGGCGTCAGCCACTTCCGCTATGCGCCGAACCTGCGCGCCTCGACCGGGCATCGTCACGGCCAGCAGGAAGAGGTGTACATCGTGACCGCCGGAGCAGGTCAGGTCCTGCTCGACGGCACGGTGCACGAGCTCCGCCAGTGGGACGTCGTGCGCGTCGCGCCTGAGGTCGTCAGAGCATTCGCAGCGGGAGCCGATGGTCTTGAGCTGATCGCTATCGGCGGACCAAAGCCCGAAGGTCGCGACGGCGAGATGCTCGAGATCGTGTGGCCGGACTGACCGGTCCTACGGCATGTTCCAGACAAGGCGAGCCCGGCCTCGAGTCATAGTCGCATCGGAGACAACGTGCTCGGGTGACATTCGACGCTAGGCCGCGTCGGTGCGGTCAAGGCACGCCCACTTCATGACCTCCGCTCTTAGGAGGCGTAGGTCACCGGTCCCTCCGCAGCGGCCCGAGGCGCGTCTCTACGCCTGACCGGGCACTTCGACGCGGCTCGCCGCAGCGTCAAACAGCGAACGCGCAAACCCGCGGCAAACGACGCGGCTCCGACGACGACTTGAGTCGATCGCCGACCGAAGGCGGCCACCGGAGTCGAACCGGTGATCAAGGCTTTGCAGACGTGAGTTGGCAGTGCCCTGCGGTAGTAAGCCAGACGCAAGTGTGCTGCACCGTCTCGGTTTCTTGATGGCCGCGGTGCTCAAACGTGGCCATCCGTGGTCGGCTGTCAGTGGGCGTCTCGTCGGCACTGGCTCGGCAATCCGAGGTTGTTGAGGCCGGGCACTGATGCGGGGACTGCGACCGTGGGCAGTCTCATGCAGGGCGGCCAAGGGAACAGTACCAATAACGCTGCGAACGACGCGAAGCACGATTCCCCGGCG
>PKYM01000365.1:4985-7431 GCA_003132645.1 Actinomycetota bacterium
CGAGGCAGGCGTCAGGCAGCATCGGGAGGAGAACCATGGACGACACCTACCTTCATCGCCTTTCGCGCCGGATTCACCGCAGTGACGAGGCCGCCCCGCCCGCCACGCGCGCTGACGGTCGCGCGACCTCATGGACCGATCCTGAGCGCCCCCTCAGTGATGCCCCCGGCGCGAGGGACCGTCGCCACCCGGTCGACGCCTGCGAGGTGTGTGGGCGCACGCTGCTTGCGGGCGAGAGCACCCGCGAGATCATCAGGGGTGAGCGCGTATTCGAGGCGTGCACGCTATGTGTCATCAGCGCCACGCATCACGACGCCCCGCGTCGTGTGGCCTGACGCCAGAAAGACAGGCGAGACTTCGCGTGGATGGTCTGACGCCCTGATTGCGAGATCGTCGCCAGCCTGCTGATGTGCGACCTGCTTCCTCGCTGCCGCGCCGCGATCGAAGCGCGGAATGAGAGGCACGTCGATGCACCGCCAGGTGCCGGTGCCAACGGGTCAGGTCTGGCGTGGGCTCATTCCTCGACAAGGGCGAAGTCGCGGTGGTCAGTCGCGGCCGCCGGCCCCCTCGGCCACTCTTGCCCCATTGAGATCCCGCGTGTCGCCCGGCACACGGCTGGAGCCTCTCGCCCCGAAGTCGACAGGCCTAGGAGTCGGCCGTGGCGCCCGACTCCTCGACGCTCCATGGGGCACCGCCCGCGCCGGTGGATGCCAAGGTCGGTGCCTGTCTGCAGCCAACCCCCAGGTCGTGAGTAACACCAGTCCCGGCAGACAGACGAGCAGCAGCCTCCGACGGCCGGTGAGAGGAGAGCTCCTCATTACCGACATGGTCCTCCCCATGTCCTGTGAGACGCGGTCCGCTGGAACACAGTGACACGCCTCAATTCCGGTGTCAGGCGAATCTGCTCACTCATGGTCTCGGGCTACACCCGACACAGCCTGGGGTCAATGTTGGCTCGGCCCTTCCACTGGCGCACCGCTGCTTCCCGCCAGCCTGCTGGATGACTCCTTGTTGTGTCAGGCCGCTGGCTTCACGCCGCCAGTGCCCCACATCGGCGAGCTGTGGCCGGGTGATACCGAGCTCGTGCGGCAGAACCAGGCGAATTTCGGAAAGCTCTGGCACAGGACGCGCGCGCATTTCGAGGCTCAGTGGAAGGTGCATCAGGACCAGCGCGGCTGCGAGCTGTATCTTCAGCCCAAAGGCAGCGGCTTGGTTAGCCAGGTCTACATCTCGCCGATCGCTCAAGGTGGGAGCCTCCTTCGGGTTCGTGTAACGGTCGGCGAGTCTGCTCTTGAAGAGGCGCGGAGGCGACTCGACCAGGTGGCCGGGGCCCTTCCGGTGACGCCGGAGGTGACTGCAGGCCAGCGACGCGATGGCAGCTGGTTCGTCGACCTGCTCGCGCCCTTGCGCCTGATCCTTGGCGACGTCGCGGACGTGACGGAACATGAGACGCGGCTGTTGGAGCAGGTTGTCCCCGCAGTGGATGCTTTGGTCGCCGACGCCTGACGATCGCTACGCTAGCGTCGCGAAAGGGGGATCGTGACATGGAGCAAGATCACGGCGATTTGCCCGTGCGAGTGCGCTGCGCTCAGTGCGAATCGTGGTTTGAGGTCAACTCCTGGCCGCAGTATGTCCATGACCACCCGAGCAGGCTGTGCCCGCAGTGCGAGCCGCCCGATGCCGTTGCCCAGTCCGAGGAGAAGATGGCCATATGCAGTGTGTGCCAGATTCCGTTCCGGCGTGAGGACGGCAAGAAGTACTGCTCGCCGGAGTGCGCGAAAATCGCCGGGCAACGCCTTGGGCGCATCGTCAGCAAGCGCGGGATTCGCAACGACCTCCGACAATCCGGACTGACAAACAGCTGGTTCACGCCAATGCCGCTCGGCCGGGCGGAGACCGAGGAGGACGACTACGGAGAAGACGCGTTCTCGTAGGGGGTCTAGATGAAGCCAACCAGCGACGAGTTGTGGCAGATCATGCGAACCCTGGAGGGCACCGAGTTCGAGACGAAGACCGGCAAGACATTCACGTTCGGGATTGATGGCAACGTCCTGCGGACGAGTCGGACGGATCAGAATCTATCGAAGGCGAACTTCGAGCGAGCTCTTGAGCTGTGGCCGTTCGAGCCGGGCGAGGTCAGCCGGCAGATCCGCGGCTCGGCCTACGTTTGGGGGATCCTGCACGACCGGCGAGTGCGCACGAGCGATTGGTAGGCCGGCCCGTCCAGATACGCCTCCGAGGCCGCGGAGGGTATCTCCGTCGCGTCAGAAGATGGTGGGGGCCATCTGGAGCCGCGGCGAGCGTGAGAACGCGAGGGAAGGCAGCGGTACCAGACGCCAACGCGCAGCGACTATGACGCGCCGTACTCCCTGACGAAGACGCATGTCTCCAGGCTAGCCCCTGCGGCCGCAGCGAACGGCAGCAGATGTTCGTCGCAGAAGGGCTC
>PKYM01000165.1:0-2799 GCA_003132645.1 Actinomycetota bacterium
GCGCCCGAGACCACCGGAGCCGACGCGCTGGTGCCTGACATGACGGTGTAGGAGGCGGGCAGCCAGCCCGGCGCGCCGGGAACGTAGCTCGAGACGGCGAGGCGAGACTGCGGGAAGTTCACGTCGACCCAGCTCCACGGCGCCCGCAGTGAGGCGAGGTGGTTGCCGGGGGCAATGAGGTCGGGCTTGGCGAACTCGTCGTAGATGGTCGGACCGACCGAGCTGTAGGCGCTTACCTGATCGTCGCTCGTGTCGGCGGTCTGCTGCGTGTCGGCGGCGCCGACCGTGATGGCGTAGGGGTCGTTGCCGGGCGACAGGATGCCGCCCTGGCCGAAGTCGCCTTCGTTACCGGCGGCGCACACGACCACGATGCCGGCCTTCCAGGCGGCATCGACGGCGCGATCAACCGGGTCGTAGGCGGCCGGGCTTTCGACTTCGCCCTCGACCGAGATGTTCATGACCCGGATGTTGTACTGCGAGCGGTGGACGATCGCCCACGCGATGGCGGCGACCAGCGAAGAAGCCCGGCCCTGGCCGTGGCTGTCGAGGACCTTGAGCGAGACGATGTTGGCAGCGGGAGCCACGCCGCGGTACTGCACCGTGGCCTTGCCACCTTGGTCGATCGGCAGGGACATCGCGCCGTTGCCGGCGATCAGCCCGTCGACGAACGTGCCGTGGCCGCCGTCGTCGTACATGTTCCGGCGGTGGTTCACAAAATCGACCCAGCCGACGACGCGCGACTGACCGTTTCTGGCGTCGAGGTCGGCGACGTTGGCGCTACCGCTGTCCAGGACCGCGACGCCAACGCCGTGACCGTCGAGGCCGCCGGCGGTCGGCGGCGTGATGTTGCCGAGGCCGATGGCCGCGTTGGTGACATCGAGGCTGCTCGTGTAGTCGGTGCCGAAGGTGGGCACGTCGGCGGCGATGTAGTCGACGTAGGGGAGCGCTTCGAGGGTGGCGAGCGAAGATGAGGTGACGTCGGCCGAAACGGCGCCGATCAGCGTCAGCGAGTCGTCCATGGTCGCGGGGTTGATCTCGGCGATCAGGTCGTCGAGATGACCAGGAGTCGCGTAGACGATCACCGGCACGGTGGCGACGCCGTTGCCGGCGTCGAGCTCGGTGAGGATGCTCGGGTCGACCGGCGCGCTGGCCTGGTCGGCCCATGCCGTCCCGCCGAGAGCGAGCACGACGGCGAGCAGCAGCGCCGCCCCTATGACAAAGAATCTAGCCTTCATTGCACCCCTCCATGACGCACTGACGATGGGACGTCGGCTGTGCCCGATCGTCAGGTCTTATGCCGACGAAAAGACTGGACGCAGGCCAAGGCGGGAAGAGGAGGGTGCTGTGAGCCGTCGTAGCTCTCAATTCCGGCAACCGAGCTATCTTGACCACCTCAAGACCTCTGGCTTTGCGTCCCTGCCTCGCGGCAGGTTTGCCCTTGTCAATCAGTCTATCGACACGTAGTGGGCTTCCTGAATAGTCCGCGCGCCATAATGCGTTGCCGACTCGGCAACGATCGCCGCCGGGACGATCAAACATCGCTGCCCGCGGTCAATGGTTGGTATGATGGCAACGAGGCTCGAGGAATCTGGCCCAAGGGGGTCGCGACACGATGAGTACCACCGATGGTCTCTACACCGCCGTTCAACGGCGCACGATCAATCAGATCCTGAAGCTGGCGACCAGCGACGACAAGGCCAAGATCATCAAGGCCTTCAACCTCGCCGAAAAGCTCACGCCAGAAGACCACAAGTCCGAGATCCTGTTCGTGCGCGACAAGATCATCGACGATCATCCGGCACTGAACATCGCGCGCCACGTCGTCGGGCAACTGAGCCCGCGATCGCGCGACCGTTTCATCGAGTGCTTCGTCATCAATACCATGCTCCGGGGCTCGGCCAAGCGCACCGCGTTCCGCGAGCGCGAGGGCATGCCCACGCCGTTCACCATCCTCGTCAGCCCGACCATGCGCTGCAAC
This sequence comes from Actinomycetota bacterium, assembly GCA_003132645.1. Lineage (GTDB taxonomy): Bacteria > Actinomycetota > Thermoleophilia > UBA2241 > UBA2241 > Bog-752. The sequence continues at coordinate 1,979 of PKYM01000165.1, forward strand.
CTCACCTGCGACGGCTGCTTTGCCGGCGAGTACTCGCGCGGGAGCGACATGGATGTGGCGACGCTGCAGCGCATCGTCGATCAGGCCAACGAGATGGGTGTGTACCTCATCACCATTCTCGGCGGCGAGCCCTTCTTTCGTGAGGATCTGCTCGACTTCTACGCCGCCAACCCCGACGTGTACTTCCATGTCTACACGAACGGCACGCTGCTCGACGAGCCGACCCTTGATCGCCTCGCGGCTCTCGGCAACGTCGCCCCGATGCTCAGCATCGAGGGTCCGCGCGAGCAGACCGACGCACGACGCGGCCCCGGCATGTTCGACCAGATCATGGTCGCCATGGACGGGCTGCGAGAGCGCGGCATGGTCTTCGGCTATTCGGCCACCGTGACGCGCCACAACTGGCAGGATCTGGTGAGCGACGAGTTCACCGATCAGATGGTCGCCAAGGGCGCCATGATCTGCTGGAACTTCCTCTACATGCCGGTCGGCGTCGACCCCGACATGAGTCTCATGCTCACTCCCGCCGAGCGCAACGAGTTCCGGCTTGGCATCGAGCGCGTGCGCAACACCAAAGCACTGTTCCCGGTCGATTTCTGGGGTGACGCGCCGTACGTCGACGGCTGCATTGCCGGCAAGCACTACATCCACATCAACAACGAGGGCTGGGTCGAGCCCTGCATCTTCACGCACTTCGCCACCGACAACGTGCACGACGTCTCGCTCAAGGAGGCGTTCTCGTCGCCCTTCTTCCAGGAGATCCGCCGACGCCAGCCCTTCAACCACAACCTCCTCATGCCGTGCATGCTGATCGACAACCC
>PKYM01000165.1:2923-14681 GCA_003132645.1 Actinomycetota bacterium
AGGCTCCGCAGAAGTGACCGCGGCCGTCCGCGCCCTGCAGGGTGTGGCGGCGTAAGGGGCCCTCGCCGTCGTAGTCCTGGCGTTTGCTACGCGGACGGCGGGCGTCGTCTCGGGTCGCTCGACGCGCCTGACGGCGCGCCGGACCGCGAGCGTCATGGCAGGAAGCGCGCCGCGACGCCCGAAGTAGGCCACTCGTAAAGGTCCGGCGCGCTTGTGACGACGATGAGCGCACGAGCCCTTTAGGGAGTGCCATGATCGTCTTGAACGTCTTGCCGCGACGCCTCGTTTCGCCAACAGTCCACACCTCGGCAGATGCCGGCGCTCGCTTTCGTGCGCGCACGCGTGGGGCCGCAGCGACGCCTTCGACCGCGTTGGGTAGGCCGGCGATGCGGGCCGGCGCCGCGCTCCTGGCTACGGTCGCGCTCCTGGGCGCCGTCGCGCTCCTGGTCGCGGCGGCACTCGCGCTGCTCGCGCCGCCGGCCGGCGCGGCCCCCCTCACCAGCGGCTTCATCGTGCCGGTCCCGAGCTCGACGACGGGGTCTCTCGCGGCTCCGCTCACGGACGTGCTGAACGCCCCGGCGGCCACCGGGAGCGCGCTGAACGAGCGTTTCAGCCACTCGCTGCGGGCGGCGGTCGCACCCGACGGCAGACCGGCGACGAGAGTCGACACCGGGTCGCGGTTCGACATGATCGGCATCCTCTTTCGCACGACTCCGGCAGGCGTGCGCACGGTCGGGTTCCGCCTGCGCGTGAGCCTCGACGGGAAGATCTGGACCCCCTGGTTCGCGGTCAAGGCCGACGCCCAGAGCGGCCCCGCGGGAAGCGTGTGCGGCAGGGCGGACCTGGTGACCGAGCCGATCTGGGTAGGCGCCGCCCGGTTCGTCGACTATGAAGTGACCACGGTCGGCGCCGGCGCGGCGCCCGTGAGCGATGTGCGGCTCGCCTGTGTCGACTCTGAAGTGACGACGGCCGTTTCGACGGCGTCGGCCACGGCACCGTCGCCCCAGCCGTCGCCCCCGGCGGCAGCGCCCCCGGCGGCGGCGCAGCTCGGCACGGCGAAGATCCCGGGCAGGCTGGCCGCGCCGACCAAGCCGCCGATCGTTACTCGCGCCAAGTGGGGCGCCGACGAGGCCTACCGGACGGGCTCGCCGTCCTATGGCGTCGTGCGCTGCGCCTTCGTCCACCACACGGTCAACGCCAACACCTACACGCGTGCTCAAGCGCCGGCCCTCGTGCGCGGCATCTACTACTACCATACGCAGGTCAACGGCTGGCGGGACATCGGCTACAACTTCCTGATCGATCGCTTCGGCACCATCTACGAAGGCCGCTATGGCGGCGTCACCAAGGCGGTGTTGGGCGCCCAGGTGCTCGGTTTCAACAGCTGGAGCACGGGCGTGGCGCTGATCGGCACCTTCGAGACGGTGGCGCCCTCCCCGGCGGCGGTCTCCTCGCTGGAACGGCTGCTGTCCTGGAAGCTCGACCTGTCGCACCTGAATCCGCGCGGCACGGCGCGCATCCGCTGTTCGACCACTGAGATGTACAAGGCCGGCCAGTGGGTGACCGTGCCTGTGATCCTTGGTCACCGACAAGTCAACTACACCGAGTGCCCGGGCGACGTGCTGTTCGGCATGCTGCCCGCTATCCGCAAGACGGTGGTCGGCCTCGGCGACCCCAAGATCTTCACGCCGACCGCGAGCCCGGCTGCCTTCAGTCCCAACGGCGACGGCGCGCGCGACACCGCCACACTGAAGGCGGTCCTGTCAGGCTCCGACCACTGGGCGATCGCCGTGAGTGACGCCTCGGGCGCCGTGGTGGCCCACTTCTCGGGGACGGGTTCGACTGCCAGCGTGGTCTGGGACGGCCGCGACGACGCCGGGCGGCGGCTTGCCGACGGAAGCTACCTGGCGAGCTTCACCGCGACGAGCGCAAACGGGACCGCTCGACCGGCGAGCGTCGCGCTGCGTATCGACACGGTGCGGCCGGTCATCAGCAGCCTCACGCTCAGTCCGGCCGTGATCAGCCCGAACGGCGATCATCTCGCCGACACTGCCCGCCTGGCGTTCGGCGTGAATGAGACGAGCAAGCTGAGCCTCACCGTGCTCGACGCGAAGGGCGTCGCGGTGCGCGCCGTGGCGGCCGCCGCCGCGGCCGCATCTGGCGCGCGGCAGATCACCTGGGACGGCAAAGTGAGTTCGGCCGGCGGCCTTGCGGCGGCGGCCGACGGTACCTACAGCGTGGTCGTGCGCGTCGCCGACGTGGCCGGTAACGCGGCCACCGCGCGACGCGCCGTGACAGTTGACGATACCCTCGGCCATCCGGCCGCGGCGCCGGTCTGGCTGTCGCCCAACGGCGATGGCGTGCGCGACGCGACGGTAGTGTCGTTTCGCACCACCCGCAGCGCGAAGATCGGCCTGGTTTTCGCCGCGTCGAACGGCACGAAGGTACGCCGGGTCGCGCTCGGCAGCCTGGCCGCCGGCCGGCACACCTGGTCGTGGAACGGCACGAACGCGGCCGGCACCACGGTCGCCGACGGCCGCTACACCTGCACGCTCACGGCAGTGAACGCCGTCGGCACAGTGGCCGTGCCGGTGAGGCTGCGTGTCGACACCGCGCCGCCGGTCGCGGCGTGGCGCTCAGGCTCGGTAAAGGTCAAGCTCGGCAAGCAGCTCAACGCCGCCTACAGCGTCGCCGACAACGAGAGCCCGACGGCCGCCGTGACCATCGTGGCGAGCTCGGCGTCGGGAGCCACGGTGGCGTCGGTGTCGCGGCCCGCGGTAGCGACCGGGGTCGGCCAGAGATGGGCCTTCAAGCCGAAGGCGCGTGGCCGCTACACGGTGCTGCTGGGTGCCGTCGACCGGGCCGGCAACCGCCAGACGGTCGTGGCCCGCCTCGTCGTCACGGTGACGTAGCGGCCCCAGGTCGGACCGCGGCGCGACTGCGGACCGGGCCCCGAAGCGGCTACAGCTCGGGGCCGCGGTGCAGAGACCCCGGGGGTCGATCTCTTCTGAGACCGCGCTCAGTCGCCGCCCAAGGCGGCCCGACGGTGCCGGCAGTGAGGCATGGGGCATTCGGCCATGCGTTGCCGGTCACACATCTCGCAGCGCTGCTCGGCCGCCGACACCGGCAGGTCGAAATGCGAGCGCGAGCCGTTCCCACCGAGCCCCAGGGCCGCGAAGAGGGCTGCCGAGACGGCCTTCATGTCGTCGATCGCGTCGGCCTTTTCGTCGAGGTCGACGAGTCCGATGCGGGCGGCCCGCTTGCGCACCCGGCCGTCGGGCACGCAGGCGAAGCGGTCGAGGCCGGCGGGCTGCCAGAGGCCGGCGCGGATCATTTCGCGCACCACCCAGAAGGAACGCGACTTGAGCGCGCCTCCGGAGCAGGCATAGAGCACGTCGACGACCGTCACCGGGTCTGCCGGCCAGGGCAGCAGGCGGGCCCACACGTCGCGCGTCTCGCTCAGGCGGACGAAGTCGATGACGCGCCCCTTGCTGTCGGTGCGGGCGACCGGCGAGGCTGCCGCAAAACGCTCGATGTCGAAGCGCCGGTCGAAGATGTCGTCGGGCAGGCCGGCGGCTCGCAGCCGCTGCCAGTCGGCCCGCACGAGGGCCTCGGGCGCCGGCTGGGCCGCAAGGGCGCCGTAGCAGAGCAGCCTGTAGAAGAGCCGCCGCTGCGTGTGCGCGTCGCCCGACAGGAAGCGACGCTTCTCGTCGTCGTCGAGCAGTTCCGGTGGCCGGCGCTCGCTCGTTTCGTAGCGCTGCACGAGGAAGAGCACGTCGTCGCGCCGCTCGCTGTTGGTCAGGGGCAGTTGGGTTTCCACGGCTCCTCCTGTGGTCGCCAGGGACGGGGGTCTCGTTCGGCTGATCGGGAATCCACGCTACTGTCCGGGGCGCGCTGCCGGAAGGCGGTCCGCGGCGCTTCGGGGTGACGTCGCCCGGGCGCCGGGTACACGACCGTCGGGGGCCTCTGGGGAAGCGCCGGCGAGGCTCCGGCCAACGGGCACATCGGGGTGTGGGGGAGGCTGCGGGAACAGTTGACCGCTAATGCGGATAAAGTTAGTCTTTAATCCAGATCGTAGCGCGGCCTGAGCTTGCGAGAGGCCGCTTCGCCCGCTACCCTACACGGGGTTTTCATACGCATCCCCGCGGGAGGTCCGAGTACACTCCGGTATGGCGTTTTTGGGCATAGACATCGGCTGCATCAGCCTCAAGGTCGCGCTTGTCGGCGAGCCTGACGATCGCGACCTCTTTGCGCGCCGCGCCGCTCAGGCACCCGACCTCTTCCATGTGCCGGGGTCGGGTCTCGCTTTGGCTGGCGAGCGTCCCATCCTGGTCACGCGCTATCGCCGCATCAAGGGCAGTCCGAGCGAGGCCACGCGCGCCCTGCTCGACGAGCTCTTCGCGGTCATGGCGGGCGACACGGTGCACGGCGTGCGCGTCACCGGCTCGGGCGGCCGTCTCATCAGCGAGGCCCTCGACGCCACCTACGAAAACGAGTTCAAGGCCATCGCCCGAGGGCTTGCCGGACTGCACCCCGACGTCGTCACCGTCTTCGAGATGGGTGGCGAGACCTCGAAGTACCTGCGCCTCGACACCGACGGCACGACGGGCCGCACGGGCATCGCCGACTACCAGACCAACGGCGACTGCGCGGCCGGCACGGGCTCGTTCATCGATCAGCAGGCGAGCCGCCTGATGTACGAGATCGAAGACGTGGGAGACATCGTCATCGCGGCGGGGCGCGCTGCCAACATCGCGGGGCGCTGCAGCGTGTTCGCCAAGTCCGACATGATCCACGCCCAGCAAAAGGGCTACCAGCCGCCCGAGGTGCTCAAGGGCCTGTGCGACGCCGTCATCCGCAACTTCAAGGGCACCATCACCAAGGGTAAGATCGTCGCGCCGCCCGTCGCGTTCATCGGCGGCGTGGCCGCCAACCAGGGCGCGGTGCAGGCCGTGCGCGACGCCTTCGATCTCTCCGACGATCAGCTCTTCGTGCCCGAGCTCTATGCCTGGATGGGCGCCGTCGGCGCCGCCCTGATCGAGGCCGACGCCGCCGCCGAGCGCGCCACGGGGACCTCCGCCGCGAGCGCCGAGACGGCGCCAAGCAGCGTCGAGCTCGACCCCGCGCGCCTGCCGGCCGCCGTGTTTCCGACCATGGAACCGCTCTCCACCGAACGCGTCCTGCTGCTGCGCGATCTGGCCCGACCCTACGAGTTTCCCGACGACGAGACGGTGATCGACGCCTTTCTCGGCATCGACATCGGTTCGGTATCGACCAACCTCGTCGTCCTCGACCAGGCGGGCGAGGTGGTCAAGGCCATCTACACCAAGACGCAGGCGCGCCCGGTCGAGGTGGTCGACGCCGGTCTGGCCGAGATCCGCGACGCGATCGGCGACCGAATCCGCGTGCTGGGCGTCGGCACCACCGGCTCGGGGCGCGAGCTGATCGGCGAGCTCTGCGGCGCCGACCTGATCACCGACGAGATCACGGCCCACAAGACCGGCGCCGACTTCATCAGCCGCGCCATCGCCCGGCAGGTCGACACCATCTTCGAGATCGGCGGCCAGGACTCCAAGTTCATCTCCATGCAGGACGGCATAGTCGTCGATTTCGCCATGAACGAGGCCTGCGCGGCCGGCACCGGCTCGTTCCTCGAAGAGCAGGCCGAGAAGCTCGACATCGACATCGTGGGCGAGTTCGCCGACCTGGCTCTGCAGTCAACGGCGCCGATCAAGCTGGGCGAGCGTTGCACCGTGTTCATGGAACGCGACGTGATGAGCTACCAGTCGCGCGGCGCGGCCCGCAAGGATCTTGTCGCCGGCCTGGCCTACTCGATCGCCTACAACTATCTGAACCGCCTGGTGCGCGAGCGCAAGATCGGCGACTGCATCTTCTTCCAGGGCGGCACGGCCTACAACGATGCGGTCGCGGCCGCCTTCGCCCAGATCCTCGGCAAAGAGATCATCGTGCCGCCGCACAACGGCGTCATGGGCGCCATCGGCATGGCGCTGCTGGCCCGCGAACGCATGGGGCGTACCGGCGAGCTCACGTCGTTTCGCGGCTGGGATCTCTCGGCCGTCGACTACACGGTCAAGGATTTCGTCTGCAAGCACTGCACCAACGAGTGCGACATCCGCCAGTTCACGATCGAAGGCGAGAAGACCTACTGGGGCGACAAGTGCTCCGACCGCTACCGCAAGCGCGCCAAGGTCGACAAACAGCCCGTGATCGACGATCTCGTGGCGCTGCGCGAGCGGCTGCTGCTCGAGCCGTTCGAAGCGGCGGCGCAGAGAGCCGCGGCGGCCCCCCACACGGTCGGCATCCCACGCACCATGTACACCTTCGACCGGCTGCCGTTCTGGGCGACCTTCTTCGCCCACCTGGGTGTGCGCCCCGTCCTTTCGCGCGACACCGACAAGGGCATTCGTGAGAACGGCGTCGACATGACCGTGGCCGAGCCGTGCTTTCCGATCAGAGTCGCCCACGGGCACGTCGAGGCGCTCTTCCACGACGACGCCGACTATGTCTTTCTGCCCAACGTCCTAAACGAGGAGACCGAGTTTCCCGAGGTCAACTCGCACGCCTGCCCCTGGGGCCAGACGCTGCCCTTCGTGATTCGCACGGCGCCCCGCCTCGAGCGATTCCGGGACCGGTTGCTCACCCCCCGGGTGCGCTTCCGGTTGGGCGCCGAACAGCTCGAGCGCGACCTGCGGCCGCTGGCCGAAAGCTTCGGCGTGGCGCGCTCCCAGCTCCACGACGCGGTGCTCGCCGGCAACGTCGCCCAGGAGGCTTTCCGCGACGCTCTCGCGGCGGCCGGGCGCAAGGCGCTCGCCGACCTCGAGGCGTCGGGCGAGCTCGGCATCGTGATCATCGGGCGGCCGTACAACATGTACGACAAGGGCGTCAACATGGACATCCCCCGTAAGCTGCGCACCTTCTACGGCGTCAACCTCATTCCCATGGACTTTCTGCCGCTCAAGGGCATCGACGTGCGCGACGTCGTCGAGAACATGTACTGGAACTACGGGCGCAAGATCCTGCAGGCGGGCAAGTTCGTCGGCCAGCAGGAGCGGCTGCACATCATCTACCTGACGAACTTCAAATGCGGCCCCGACTCGTACATCAAGCATTACATCCGGGCGGCCTCGAGCAAGCCCTTCCTCACGTTGCAGTTCGACGAGCACCAGAACGACGCCGGGGCGATGACCCGCTGCGAGGCCTATCTCGATAGCAAGGGCTTCCTGCGCTGGTGGTCACAGGGCGGCGACGAACGGCTGCCGGTCGAGCGCGAGCCCTCCGCGAGCGCCCTGCCCGGCGACCCGGTGCGGGCCTAGAAGCGCGGACGTGGCGGAGTACGGCTCACTCGTGGTGACGGGCGACGGGCGCGAGGCGACCCCGGCGCCGCCGACCGACCCCCAGGTCATCAGGGCGATCCGCGAGTTCGGCCTCGAGGGCCGCACCCTGTTCCTGCCGCACATGCCCTACGGAGGCAGTTACCTCCTGGCCGCCGCGATCCGCTCCATCGGTTTCGACTGCTGGCCCACGACGCACTCCGACCACCGCACCCTCGAGATGGGCGGCAAGGTCACCTCCGGCGAGGAGTGCTACCCGCAGAAGATCACGGTGGGCGACTTCCTGCGCATGATCGACGATGTCGGCCGCGACAAGGTCGCCTTCCTCATGCCCGAAGCCAACGGGCCCTGTCGCTTCGGTCAGTACCGGCACCTCATCAGACACACGCTCGACGACCTCGGCTACACCGACGTGCCGGTCATCACGATCACGTCCAACGACGGCTACTCGTCGATCGGCCAGTACTCGCAGGACCTCATCCGCACGGCCTGGCGGGCCGTGCTGGCTCACGACACCCTCATGAAGATGCTGCTGCGCACGCGGCCGTACGAGCTCGAACCCGGCTGCGCCGACCAGGTCTATCTCGACGGGCTGCGCGACGTCGGCAAGGCGCTGTCCCTGCGCGACGCCTCGCACAAGCAGCGGCTCGCCGCGACGGTGCAGGCGATGACCGAGACGCGCGACCGGTTCCGCGCCGTTCCGGCGCGCTACGACCGGTCGCGCCCGCTGATCGGCGTGGTCGGCGAGATCTTCTGCCGGCTGAACCAGTTCGCCAACGCCGACCTCATCCGGCTGGTCGAGGAGCAGGGCGGCGAGTGCTGGCTGGCCGACATCGCCGAGTGGGTCTGGTATGTCGACGACGAGCATGGCCGACGCCTCGCCGAAGAGGGCCGCAGCGTCTCCAAAGAGAACCTGGTGCGAAAGATCAAGTCAAAGGTCCAGCTGCGCGACGAACACGCCGTGCTGGCGCCCTTCGCCGACGACTTCGTGGGCTACGAAGAGGCCCACTCGGTGCGCGAAGTGCTCGACCTGAGCTACCCTTACCTGCCCTACGACGGCGCGCTCGGCGAGATGGTGCTGAGTACGGGCAAGGCGATCTATCTGCAGGGCAAGGGCGCCGACGGGGTCATCGACGTGAGCCCGTTCACCTGCATGAACGGCATCGTCACCGAGGCCATTTATCCGGCAGTCAGCCGCGACCACGACGGCTTGCCGATCCGCACGTTCTACTTCGACGGTACGCAGAGCGACATGGAACGCGACATCGGTATCTTCCTGGAGCTCGCGCGCACCTATCAGCGCCGCAAGAAGCCGGCGCGGCGCTTTCCCGCGGTCTTCGAGCCCGCCGGCCCGTCTGCCTAGAGCCGTCGCACGCGCGGGCGTCGGGCTGCCGCGCCGCCCGTCGCGCCCGGCGCGTGGCGCGCTCCTGGGCGGCGAGCCCCATCTCAAAGTTCGAGGCCCATCTGAAAAGAAGGAGAGGGCGGCGGCGCCTTGGCGCCGCCGCCCTCTCCGCAGAGGCTTGTCTTTTGTGGTCTTCGGGACCGCTTGGCGGGACCGCTCAGCTGTCGCGGCGCGAAGGGATCTCGTTGCCGTAGTAGTGCGGCAGGCCGCCTTTGCTGTGGCGTCCGTAGGCGCGCAACAGGTCGACGTTGACGCCGGAGGGCGTGCGCATGGCTTCGCCTGTGTCGTCGAGGATGCGGTTAAGAAGAAGCAGGACACGATGGTTCATGGCAACCCTCCTTCGGGCTTTCAAAATTGAGACATTGTGCAGTCTATCACAATATGCCACGATCAGTGAGCGCCGAAACGCCGCCCGTCGCCGGCAAAAAGGGCATGCGTTCCGCGGCGTATGCTGATGTCCGTACGCGACCGAAAGGATGTTGACATGAGCGCACTTCAGCCGGTGACGGCCGATCTCGCGACGATGAGCGAGTTCGCCCGCGACGGGATCGTCAGCAAGAGCGTCGTGGAGAACGACCACCACAAGATCATCCTGTTCGCGCTGGCCGCCGGACAGGAGCTCTCTGAGCACACCGCGAGCGTGGCGGCTTCGATCCACATCGTGAGTGGCGCCGGCACGGTCACCCTCGCGGGGCAGGAGCACGAGGCGCGGCCGGGAATGCTGTACTACATGCCGGCCGAACTCAGGCACGCGATCTACGCGCGGGACGACCTTGTCTTCCTGCTCACCATGTTTCGCACCTGAGGCGCCCTCGCGCGGTCTCGGCGGGGGCGAGCTTCTTGCGGTCTCGGCGGAGGCGACGACGACAAAGGGGTTCGAGATGCGTGTGACGAGGCAGGGCACGAGTGGCTGGGGAAGGATCGCTCTGCGCCTTGCCCTGGCGGCGGTCGCCATGACGGCGCCGGCCGTTGTGGTGGCGTGCGGGGGTTCGACGGCCTCGCCGGCATCGTCGGTGACGGTCACGGCAACAGTCCAGCCGCCGTCGCCGTCGCCGTCGGCAGCGACCTCTGCCTCGAGCTCGGCCTCTCCCGTCGGCGCGCCGACGGTGACCCTGTCGGTCTACTTCCTGCGGCCGATCGGTGGCGCGCAGCCCAGTCACGGGCCGTTCGTCGCCACCGCGCATCGGCTCGTGGCCGCCACGAAGGCGCCCGCGGGGGCGGCCGTGAAGGCGCTGCTGGCGGGTCCCACGGCCAGGGAGAAGGCCATCGGCATGACGACCGCGATCCCGGCCGGCACGACCTTGCGAAGCCTGGCGATCAGCGCCGGCGTGGCGACGGTCGATCTGTCCGGCGCCTTCGCGCAGACGACGCCGGCCACCAGGGCCGCGGCCCAGCTCTGCTACACCCTGACGCAGTTTCCCACCGTCAGCAGGGGCGTGCTCATCAAGGTGAACGGCGCGGCGTTCGCGGTGAACGGGAGCGGGGCAGCCCGCAAACGCGCCGACTATGAGTCGGTCACGCCGCCTATCTTCGTCGAGAGCCCGGCGCCGTTCGACGTGGTGACGAGTCCCCTCAAGGTCATGGGCACAGCCGACGTCTTCGAGGCGACCTTCCAGTCGAGGCTGTTCGACTCCGCGGCTCGCAGGCTCGCCGGCGGCACGGTGACGGCGACCTCAGGCAGCGGCACGCGCGGCACCTTCTCCTTCAGTCTCCCGCTCACCGGCAGCGCCGCCGCGGGCAGGCTCGTCTGCTTCGATGCCTCAGCCGAAAACGGCGCGTCGCTGCATACGGTCAGCATCCCGCTGACCTTCGGGCACTAGAGAGCGCGGACGAGCCATCCTGCCGCTGCCGCTGCGACCGCCTCTGCCGCTGCGGCCGCCTCTGCCGCCGTTTTGGTGGCAGCCCGATAGCGAAAGCTCGCGCGGCGCTAGGAGCGCAGCGTCACCCGGTCGTCGTGCAGCACGACCAGGCCATCGGCGGCGAGGCTCTCGGCGACCTTGCGGCAGTCGCGAAGCGACAGCTCGAGTGCGGCGGCGGCGCCGGTCCATGACTGCGGGCCGTGCTCGAGAAGCAGGCGTAGCAGGCGCGCGCGGCGCTGCCGGTGAGAGCCGGCGAACGGCGACTGGCGCGTGAGTGGCACGATGCCGGTTGCCTGCGAGGTGAGCACGAGGGAGCCGTAGTCCATGAGGGCGTTGTGCCAGTCGCGGGAGCGGCCGTGAGGCAGCACAGCCTCGGCCGTCGACTGCAGGGCGGTCGGGCTCAGGTCGTGGGGCAGGTCGAGCTCGTGGGTCAGCACCCGCCGGACGTTGGCATCGACCGCGGCGAGGTCGGCGTTGGCGGCGAAGATCAGCACGGCGCGGGCCGTGTAGGGGCCCACGCCGGGCAGCGCGCGCAAGCCCTCGAGGTCGCTCGGCAAGCCGTCGGTGGCGGCCTCCGCGCAGCGCTTGAGGCGCACGGCGCGGTTGTTGTAGCCGAGACCCAGCCAGACGGCAAGGACGTCGGGCAGCGGCGCGGCGGCGAGGCGCGCCGCGGTGGGGAAGCGATCAAGAAAGGCGCTGTACTTCGGCAGCACGCGTGAGACCTGCGTCTGTTGGAGCATGATCTCGCTGACAAGGATGGCCCAGGGGTCGGTCGTGGCGCGCCAGGGCAGCTCGCGCCGATGGGCCGCATACCAGCTGAGCAGGTTGTCCTGGAGACGATCGACGACGCCGGGATCGAGCGCCGCCGGCGGTGCGGGGGACGGTCCGCCGCCGTGCCTCACTCGGCCGTCTCGTCCCACGCGAGGTAGAGCTTCTCGAGCCGGCGTTCGGTGCGCTCGCGCTCGCCGGCGAGGTCGGCCGCGCCGGCACGGTCGTCGTAGGTGTGGGGGTCAGCCAGGCGGGCGTCGATCTCGCCGAGCTGTTTTTCGGCGCGCAGGATGTCGGCTTCGAGGGCGCGCTGGCGGGCGCGCCGCCGGCGGACCTCTTCGGCGGCCTCCCTGGCGCGCGTCTCTGGGGCCGCCGCC
>PKYM01000046.1:0-6814 GCA_003132645.1 Actinomycetota bacterium
CCGCCGTGGTACTCGTACGACGACGTGATCACCTTCAGCGCGTCGCGGCTCGCGCGCTCGCCGAGCCCGACGGCTGCCGCCTCTGCGAGCGGGCTGCCGAGCAGCGCCTCGATGCCGCGCGCGCCTTCGGGGCTGAGGCCGAGCGCCTCGGTGCGCCCCGCGCACGCGGCGCAGATACCGCCCCCGGCGCTCGGCGAGTAGCCGACGAGCGGTACGTCGCCCGTGCCGCACTCCGCGCAGCTCGTGAGATGCGGCAGGTAGCCGGAGAGCCAGAGCAGCTTGAGCTGGAACGAGAGGACGAGTGGATCGAGCGCGGCACGGCCCGCGGACGTCGGCGTCTCATCGAGTACGTCGAGGAAGCGCGTCAAGGCGGTGAACGCGCGCTCGTTCGCCTCCTGCTCGCTGAACAGGCGGAGCATCGCCTCGGCGCCGATCAGGCCGACCGAGAGCCGGTAGTAGTCCTCACGCGTCGCGCTGTGCGGGCGGACGAGGTCAGCGCCCGTCACGGTCTGGAGGTCGCCGGAGCCCTGGTGGAGCATCAGCGCGGCGTGCGAGAGAGGCTCGAGCCGTGCGCCGAAGCGGGACTTCGTCTTCCGGACGCCTTTCGCGACCGCGCCGACGCGGCCGCGGTCGAGCGTGTAGAGGTGGAGCACGCGATCGGCTTCGCCGAGCCGGAACGAGCGGAGGACGACGGCCTCGGTCTTGTAGGAGCGGGAGGCCATGGCCTGTTCAGGCTAGCGACGGGAACGGATTGCGTGGTTTGTGCGTTGTAAGCCTTGATGCCCAGGATTCAGATGTATACGACGCGCTGGTGCGGCTACTGCGTGCGCGCCAAGACGCTGCTCGACGGGAAGGGACTCGAGTACGACGAGATCCACCTCGACGAGGATGTGCTGTTCAGGCAGACGCTGCACGACCTGACCGGCGGCTGGACCGTTCCGCAGATCCTGATCGACGGCAAGCCGATCGGCGGCTACACCGAGCTTTGGCGGCTCGACCGTGACGGCACGCTCGACGAGCTGCTCGCGGCCTGAGGTTCCGGCTGGCAGGTCGGGCAGAACCACGTGCCGCGGCCTGCGACGCGGATCTTCGCGATCGGCGTGGCGCAGCGGTCGCACGGCTCGCCGCCGCGCCCGTACACCTTGAACTCGTGCTGCATCGAGCCTGAGGCGCCGTCGGGCAGCTTGTAGTCGCGCAGCGTCGACCCCTGGCGCGCGAGGCCGTGCTCGAGCGACGTGCGCACCGCGCGGTGCAGGCGGCGGAGCTCGTTCGGCTCGAGGCTCTCGGCCGGCCGCAGTGGATGGATCTTCGCACGCCAGAGTGCCTCGTCGACGTAGATGTTTCCCATTCCGGCGAGGGTGCGCTGGTCGAGGAGCGCGGCCTTCACGGGCGCGCGCCGTCTTGCGAGGAGCTGTCCAAGGCGTGCGGCGGTGAAGGGCGCGTCGAGCGGCTCTTCGCCGAGTCGGGGCGCGAGGTATGCGTCCAGCTCGCCCGGCTCGAGGAGCAGCCAGGTGCCGAAGCGGCGCACGTCGCGGTAGGCGACGTCGGAGCCGTCGTCCAGCTTGACGAGCGCGCGCCGGTGTGGGTCGTCGTCCAGGCCGGCGGAGCTGTGCCGGAGGCTTCCGGTCATTCGGAGGTGGATCAGCAGCACGCGGTCGGTCTCGAACCGGAGGATCAGATACTTGCCGCGCCGCTCGACCGAGGCGACGCGCTCGCCCTGCAGCTCGGCCGCGACCTCGTCGGGCTCGTGCGGCCGCACGAGTCGGGGATCGCTGATCTCGACGCGCTCGAAGCGCCGGCCCGTGAGAACGGGCTCCAGGCGTCGGCGCACCGTCTCGACCTCGGGCAGCTCAGGCATCGGGGGGCCCTTTCTGGGCGCGCTCCCACCAGCCCTGAAGGAACGCTCGCGCCTGCTGGGAGGTCGTCACGACGCCACAGTCGATCTCCTCCTGCAGCGCGTCGAGGGCGCGGCCTATGGTCGCGCCCTCAGGCAGGCCGAGCAGCGCCATGATCTCGTCGCCGCCTAGCAGGCGGCGCGGCGGCGCCGGCGTGTCGCCGAACACGTCGCGGGCGATGCGGAAGTGGCGGGCGAGCGACTGCGGCGGCGTGCGTGCGCCGCGCGTCGCCATGCGGTCGGCCAGTGAGAGCGCGATGGCTTCGAAGACGAAGGGCTCCACGGTATGGCGAAAGCGCACCAGGGCGCGTCTGGTCAGCGGCATCTCGCGCACGAGGAAGCCCAGCCGCAGATGCTGCCGCACGAGATCGGCGAGGAACTTCTCGAAACGCCTGCTCATACGCAGCCGGCGGCTGATGACGCCCACCAGCTCCTCGCCGATGCGGTCGTGGTAGAAGAACGTCACCCGCCCGTCGCTATCGACTTGCCGCGCCGCGGGTTTGCCGATGTCGTGCAGCAACACCGCCCAGGCGAGCGGCGAGAGCGGCGCAGCGCCCGCAAGGCCGGCCTCGTCGGGCGGCGTGAGATAGCGCTCGCCACCGAGCGCGGTCACGATCTGCGGCAGAAACGACAGCGCCTCGAGAGTGTGGCCGAAGACGTCGAGGTGGTGATAGGCGTTCTGGGTCACGCCGCGGCAGGCCGCGACCTCGGGCAGCACGACCTCGAGCGCGCCGAGGTCGGCAAGCCACTCCACGGCAGGGCCGGCGCCAGACAGACCGAGCAGCGCCGAGAGCTCGTGCTCGAGCCGCTCGCCACTCGTCGCGGCAAGCCCGCCGGCCGCCCCCCGGGCGGCTTCTTCGAGACCGGCGGCCGGCGCCAGATCGAACTCGTAGCGCAGACGGGCAAGGCGCACGACCCGCACGGGGTCGTCGTCGAGCGACCCGGGCCCGCAGGGCGTGAGCCGCCGCGCACGCAGGTCGGCGAGCCCGCCGCAGGGGTCGATCAGGGCCGCCGACGGTCCTCCCAGCGGACGGGCGATGGCGTTGATCGTGAAATCGCGGCCCCGCAGGTCGTCGTCGATCGACGCGCCGCGCAGCGGCGCCACGTCGACGTGACCACTCGGGCAGGCGATGCGCCAGGCCGAGAACCGTTCGGAGAACGAAAAAGCGGCCCCGCCGAGCGCGTCGGCCAGGGTGCGGGCGAACGCCTCGGCGTCGCCGGCCACGACGAGGTCGACGTCGTCGCAGAGCCGGTGCAGCAGAGTGTCGCGCACCGCGCCGCCGACAAACCAGGCGCCGTCACTCGCGGCGGCCGCGGGAGCGGCGGCGGCGGCGATGGCGTAGGGATCGAGCATCGGCGCGCCGCCGTCAGGCGGAGTCGGCCGTCTCAGGCGACTCGGGCGACTCGGGCGACTCGCGATAACGGCGCACGACGCGCGGCGAGACGTCGCAGGCGATCTCGTAGTTGATCGTGTCGAGCTGCCGGGCTACGTCTTCGGCGAGGATGCGTTCGGCTCCCGAACGGCCGATGAACACGACCTCGTCGCCGGGCCGCACGGCGCCCGGGTCCTCGGGCAGCAGCACGGTGAGCTGGTCCATGCTGATCGTGCCCGCGATGGGGCAGCGCCGGCCGGCGATCAGCACCTCGCCGCGGTTGGTCAGGGCCCGGGACACGCCGTCGGCGTAGCCGATCGGCACGATCGCCAGCCGCGCCGCACGATCGGCCACGAAGCGCCGGCCATATCCGACCGATTCACCGGGGCCCACCTCGCGGATGCCGGCGACATACGAGCTCAGGCGCAGCGCCGGCCGCAGGCCGCGCGGCTCGGGGTCGTCGCCGAACGGCGAGAGCCCGTAGATGGCGATGCCGGTGCGCACCATGTCGAAGTGAGCGGCCGGCTCGCGCATGGTCGCGGCGCTGTTGGCGATGTGGGCCGCGAGGCCCGTGTAGCGCGCCTTGAGCTGCCCGGCGAGCGCCGTGAAGCGCTCGAGCTGGGTCGAGAAGAACGTGGGATCGTCTTGGTCGGCGGTGGCGAAATGGCTCATCAGGCCGGCGAGGGCCGACGAGGGCGCGGCGGCGGCGCAGAGCGCCGCCGCCGCGCCCTCGTCGACACCGAGCCGGCCCATGCCCGAGTTGTACTTGACGTGCACCCGCGCGCCGCGCCGCAGCGCCTCGGCGAGGAAGGCCTCAGACCACACCGCGACCTCGGCGCGCGCCTTGGCGGCGCGCGCGACCTCGACTCCGGTCAGCGGGCCGAAGATCAGGACCGGCGCCGTGATGGCGGCCTCGCGCAGCTCCTCGACTTCGGCGACGGTGGCCACACCCAGCCACAAGGCTCCGGCCTGCAGCGCCGCCCGGGCGATGGGCACGGCGCCGTGGCCGTAGCCGTTGGCCTTGACCACCGCGCACAGCGCCGCGCCGGCCGGCAGCAGGGCGACCAGGTGGGCGATGTTGTGGCGCACCGCCGAGAGGTCGACGGTCGCCAGGGCGCGCTGGCGGTCGTCGAGCACCTAGAGCCCCATCATGCGGATGATGTCATGGCGCGCGACGATGCCGATCAGGCGGCCCTTCCCGTCGACCACAGGCACGCGGTTGACCTTTTTGTCGACCATGATGTTGGCCGCCGTGCGCACGGGTTCGTCGGGGGTGACGGTGACGACCTCTGTGGTCATCACGTCGCGCACCGCGTTGCCCACCATCTTGTTGAGGCGCTCCTCGAACTTCTTCTGACCGCCCAGGTAGACGAGATTGCCGAACAGCCCGAAGTAGTGCGGCAGGCGCACGTCGGCGTCTTCGATCACGAGGTCGCCTTCGGTGACGATGCCGACCAGCCGGCCGTCGCCCTCGACCACCGGCACGCCGCCCAGATCTTTCTCCTGCAGAAGCAGAACGAGATCGTGAACAGTAGCGTCGGGGCCGATGGTCACCACGTTGTGCTCCATGATGTCGGCCACGCGCCGGTCGTCTGTGCCTTGGCCTGCGTCTGTGCCTTGGCCTGCGTCCGCGCCNNCGCTCGACCGCCAGCGGCAGAAAGTCGAACAGGTCGCTGGCGATCAGACCCTCGGTGCTCGTTCTGGTGGCGACCGCGAGGTCGGCGGCCAGGCCGTGCACGTAGCCGCCGAGACAGGCCGCCTCGGTGGCCGTCAGACCCTTGGCGAGCTGGCCGGCGATGATGCCGGTGAGCACGTCGCCGGTGCCCGGGGTGGCCAGGCCGGGATTGCCGGTCGGCACGACGTAGGCGGTACCGTCGGGGTCGGCGACGATCGTGTGGGCGCCCTTCAGCAGAACGGTCGCGGCGCTGCGCCGGGCCGCTTCGCGGGCCGCAGCCAGGCGGTGGGCCGCCACCTCGGCGGCGGTCGTGTCGAGCAGGCGCGCCAGCTCGCCCTCGTGGGGCGTGAGAACCGTAGGGGCCGCGCGCCCGGCGAGCAGCTCGAGATCGGGCCCCAGGGCGAACAGACCGTCGGCGTCGATCACGAGCGGCGTCTCGGGCGCCGCGCCGACGAGCTCGCGCACCAGCCCGACCGTGTCGTCGTCACGGCCCATCCCTGGACCAAGGGCCGCCGCCTTGAGGCGCGCCATCTCGTCGCGGATGGCGCCCAGAGCCTCGTGGCCGAGCCGGCCCGCACCGGGGACCGCGACATTGATGACCTCGAGGTAGGGCTTCTCGCCGACCAGGTCGTCGGGCAGGGCGCAGTGCACGAGGCCGGCGCCCGAGCGCAGGGCGCCCAGCGCGGCCATCGCCGCCGCTCCGGTCATGCCGCGCGAGCCGCCCACAACCAGCACTGTGCCGACCGAGCGCTTGTGGTCGGCGTCGCCCTTGGGTCGCACGAGCAGGCCGACGGCGTCGGCGCTCAGGGCGAAGACGTCGGCCTGCTCGTCGCAGGCCGGTGGAATACCGATCGGCACGACCACGACGTGACCGGCACGACGGTCGCCGGGGCTCACGAAGTGACCGACCTTGGGGGCGTGCAGGGTGACCGTCAGATCGGCCAGCACCGACGGACCGCGCAGCTCGCCGGTGGAAGCGTCGACGCCCGAGGCGATATCGAGCGCCACGACGGCGGCGGCCGAGGTGTTCATCTCTTCGATCGCCTCGGCCGCCGCGCCTTCGGCCACGCCGGAGAATCCGGTGCCAAAGACGGCGTCGAGCGCGACGTCGGCGTCGCCGACCGGCTCGACGCCGTCGACGATCTCGACGCCGAGCCGCTCGGCGATCTCGAGGTTCAGCCGGGCGTCGCCCTGATAGGCGCCGCGCCCGGCGATGGCGTACACGGTGACGTCGATGCCGGCGTTGAACAGCTCGCGGGCGACCACGAAGCCGTCGCCACCGTTGTTGCCTTTGCCCGCATAGATCACCACGCTCTCGGGGTCGAAGGCCAGCATGATCTCGCGGGCCACCGCGACGCCGGCGCGCTCCATGAGGTGACCGCCGGGGATGCCGAGCCCCTCGATCGCGGCCGCGTCGGTGGCGCGCATCTTCTCGGCCGTAAACAGAGCGACCGACAGCGACTCAAGCATCGTCATCCTCCTTGCCCTCAGTGCGAGCGTCGACCATATCGCCCCCGGCAGCGGTGGCGCCAGCCGCGTCGTGCACCGCGACGGCCACGGCGTAGGCCATGCCGGCGGTGTGACTCAGAGACAGTTCTACCCGCGTGACACCGAGTCGTCGAGCGATCTCGGCCACACGGCCGTGGAGCGCGACCCGTGGCTTGCCGCCGGACAGCACCTCGATCTCGCGCCACACGAAGCCGATGATGCCGATCCCCAGCGCCTTGCCGACCGCCTCCTTGGCCGCGAACCGGGCGGCATAGCGCGGGTAGGGGTCGGCAAAGGAGTCGGCGTAGCCGCGCTCCTGGGCCGAGAAGAGTCGCTCGTAGGCGCGCGGCAGGTGCTCGAGCAGACGCCGCAGGCGCTCGACTT
>PKYM01000046.1:6846-14267 GCA_003132645.1 Actinomycetota bacterium
AGCTGCAGCGGCACGATGGCCACCATGGCGGCCACGACCGGATCGCAGCGCGGCACGCGCAGCACCGCGGCAGCGATCTCCTCGATCGCGTCGTTGCCCTCGGTGGCCACCGCGATGACCTCGGCGCCGCGCGCCCGGACCTCTTCGATGTTGGAGACGACCTTGGAGTAGACCGGCCCGTCGGTGGCCACGACGACGACCGGCGAGCCTTCCTCGAGCAGGGCGATCGGGCCGTGCTTCATCTCGCCGGCCGCATAGGATTCGGTCGGGATGTAGGCGATCTCCTTGAGCTTGAGGGCGCCCTCGAGACACACGCCGTAGCCGATGTGACGGCCGAGATACAAAAAGAACGGCTCGGCGCAGTAGCGGCGGGCGATCTCCTCGACCTGGGGATTGGCCCAGAGGCAGTCCTCGACCAGGGCGGGCACCTCGCGCAGTTCGAGACCGGCCTGCTGGCGCTCGTCGTCTGAGAGCGTGCCCCGCACCCGGGCCAGATGCAGGGTGAGCAGCAGCAGGGCGGCGATCTGGGTCACGTGCGTCTTGGTCGCGGCCACCCCGATCTCGAGGCCGGCGCGGGTGAACAGCACGGCGTCGGCCTCGCGAGTGGCCTGGCTGCCCATGATGTTGGTGAGCGCCAGCACGGGGGCGCCGGCCTCGCGCGCGAGCCTCATGGCGGCCAGCGTGTCGAGGGTCTCGCCCGACTGCGTGA
Source organism: Actinomycetota bacterium (assembly GCA_003132645.1). Lineage (GTDB taxonomy): Bacteria > Actinomycetota > Thermoleophilia > UBA2241 > UBA2241 > Bog-752. The sequence continues at coordinate 7,556 of PKYM01000046.1, forward strand.
TGCCGATCACCAGGACCTCGTCGTCCAGCACCGGACGCCGGTAGCGAAACTCGCTGGCCAGGTCGACCTGCACGGGCAGCCCGCTGAAGGTCTCCATCGCATACGAGGCGATCAGGCCGGCGTGAAAGGAGGTGCCGCAGCCGATGATCAGCACCCGGCGCAGGCGTTGCAGCAGGGCGACGGGGAGGTCGACCTCNNGCGACGACGGGGAGGTCGACCTCTCCGAGGTCGACCTCCCCGTCGTCGCGCAGCCGGCCGGCCAGCGTGTCGGCGATCGCCCGCGGCTGCTCGTTGATCTCCTTGATCATGAAGGTCTCGTAGCCGCCTTTCTCGGCGGCTTCGGCGTCCCAGTTGACCTCGCCTTCCTCGCGCTCGACCGTGACGCCGGCACGGTCGGTGACGGCGACGCCGTCGGCGGTGACCGAGACGATGTCGCCGTCGTCAAGCACGACCACACGGCGGGTGTGGGCCAGGAAGGCGGGGATGGCCGAGGCGATGAAGGTCTCGCCGTCGCCGAGCCCGACCACGAGCGGCGCCTCGTGGCGCGTGCCGACGATGAGGTGCGGCTCGTCGGCCGAGACGGCGCAGAAGGCGTAGTTGCCCTCGAGGCGCGCGACGGTGGCGCGCACGGCGGCCGGCAGGCCGGCGCCGATGGCGTTCTCGATCAGGTGGGCCACGACTTCGGCGTCGGTCTCAGAGGTCAGTGTGTGCCCGGCCGCCGCGAGCTCGGCGCGCAGCTCCTTGTAGTTTTCGATGATGCCGTTCAGCACGATGGAGATGCGTCCGGTGCAGTCGCAGTGGGGATGGGCGTTGTCGAACGAGGGCCGGCCGTGGGTCGCCCAGCGCGTGTGGCCCACGCCGACGACCGCGGACGAGTCGCCGTTGCCGGCCGCCGCGTACAGCGCGTCGAGATTGCCGACCGAACGCACGACGTCGATGCCGCCGTCGCACAGCAGGGCGATGCCGGCCGAGTCGTAGCCGCGGTATTCGAGATGCCTCAGGCCATCGAGGATGATCGGCTTGCCGGGCCGACGCCCGGCGTAACCTACGATGCCGCACATGGGACCTCGCTTCGTTGGAAACGGGCGCGCGACAGGTGGGAGCGACACATCCGAACCGCTTTGTGCCCACCGTTGCCGATGGGGTTTGTCGGTTCGGTCACGACCGTGTCGGGCCGGGAGGCACCCGCCGAAGACTTCGATGAACCTCCGCCTCGTCACCCGCCGGCTTTGCTTTTCGCCGCCGACGGGTCTGGCGCTGATGGTAAGTGATCTGCTCGCCCGCACCTGCCAAGCCCACCCTGTGGACCGGCTCATTTCTGGCTGTGACTGATCGCACCTCCCTGTCGCGTCAGGGCATTCTACCCTATCACCACGCGTGTCGCGCGACGCTTCCGCGTCAAACCGATCAGAGACTACCCGTCAGGCGCTGGTCGGTCGNNCCCGTCCGACCCCTGTGACGGAGGCGGCTGAACAGGGTACGGTGCGGTCACATCATCGGTACGCCGTTGTCGCCGGTCCAACGAACGAGGGCGCCGGGCGACATGGCAGCACCAGAGGAGGCGCGTCAATGGAATTCGCGAGGGGTTGCCCCGGGCAGGACCGCAGCGGCTGGACCGCGGACGACATCTTCGAGGTGCCGTGCCTGGAGTGCGGCAAGCCCATCGAGTTCTTCAAAGACGACGCGCGCCGCTACTGCCCCGGCTGCGGCACCTGCAACCCCAACCCGCGGCAGGACATCGGCTGCTCCGCCTGGTGTGCCTTCGCCGACAAGTGCTCGGTGGGGCGCAACGCCCTCGACGACACCTGAGGGGCCCGTCAGATCCGCAGGTACGAGTCGGCGTAGATGACCTCGTTGCAGAGCATGCGGTAGGTCTTGTAGAGCGCTACCTGCTCCGGGTCGCTCTCGTCGACCAGCCCGGAGTCAAGCTCTTCCATCGCCGCGACGGCGTCGTAGAGCGCGACCACGAGGCTCCCTAGCGGCGAGTGCGTGTCGCGCTGCTCGACGATGCGGATCCACTCGTTCTGGGCGGTGTCGAACGGATCGGCGATGGCGCTGTCAAGACCGGCGCCCAGGACCATCACCAGCATCGTGCGATTGATGAGCGGGCGGGTCTCGGGCGGGCAGCCGTTCGAGATGTTCGAGAGGCCGACGACCGTGGTGGGCGGCGGGTCGGCCAGCATCTTGAACATGCGGATCGCCTCGACCGACTCGTGGGCGACGTCCTGATTGCAGTTCACGGTGAGCACCAGCGGGTCGAGGTAGACGTCCTCGACCGGCACGCCGGCGGCCTCGGCCGCCGGCAGGAGCGCATCCAGGGCGATGGCGGCCCGGCCGTCAGCGGTGGTCGGGATGCCGTCAACGCCCATCGTGAGGGCGATCACGCGAGCGCCGTACCTTGCCGCCAGCCGCATGACGCTGTCGAGGCGGGCCGGGTCGGCCGAGGCGGAGTTGAGCAAGGCAGGGCGCGCGCACTTCTGCAGCCCGGCCTCCATAGCGGCGAGGTTCGTGGTGTCGAGCGAGAGCGGTACGTCGGTCACCTGTTGCACCGCCTCGACCAGCCACGGCATGATCTCGGCGCCGAGCTTCTTCTGGGGGCCGATGTTGAGGTCGACGACGCCGGCGCCGGCCTCGACCTGGCGCCGCGCGAGGTCCTGCAGGAACTTCGCGTCGCGCGCTTCGATCGCCGCTTTCACCGGCGGCGCGATGATATGGATGTTTTCACCGATGATGAGCACCGGTGGCCTCCTTCCCTCTGGTGTGAGACAGAAGCGTGGCGACAAGCGGCTCGAGCGCGCCGCTGAGAGCGCTGTCGGCGGGGAGCTGCACCAGTGGCCGACCGACGGCATCGAACTCCGCGACCAGGGGGTCGTCGGGCAGCACGGCCAGCAGCTCGAGGCCGTTCTGCTCGATGGCCCGCTCCAGCTCCGGCGACAATCCGTTGCCGGCCCGATTGACGATCAGGTAGTGCCGGCCGACCTTCGTGTTCAGCTCGTCGAGCAGGGCGGCGATGCGCCCGGCCGTGGTCACGCCGCGCACGGTCGCGTCGCTGACGATGAACAGCACGTCGACGTCGCGGGTCGTGCGCCGTGAGAGGTGCTCGAGGCCGGCCTCGTTGTCGATCACGACCCACGGGTAGCTGTCGGCCAGCGCGTCGATGATGGCGCGCAGCATGTTGTTGGCGGCGCAGTAGCAGCCCGGGCCTTCGGGGCGGCCCATCGCGAGAAGGTCGACGTCGACGCCCTCGACCACGCTCGAGTTGATCTCGTAGTCGAGGAGGTCGCGCTTCGCGATGCCGGCCTCGAGGAGATTGGCGCGCGCCTTCTCGCTGGTCTCCTCGCGAATGTCCCCCACGGTCTTCTCGAGGGGCAGGCCGAGCACAGTGTTCAGGTTGCTGGACGGGTCGGCGTCGATCGCCAGGATCGGGCCGGCTTTGGCCTGCGCGAGCCGGCCGATGAGCAGGCCGGCCAGCGTGGTCTTGCCGGTCCCGCCCTTGCCGGCAATGGCGATAGTCGTGGTCATGCGCTCAAGCCTCCGTTCGCTTTGGTCGTCCTGCCGGCCGCCGAGTCGTTGCCGCGCTTGGCGAGCGCGTCGCGCACGCTGGGAAACGCGGCCAGGTCGGTGTGGGGCAGAAAGAGGGCCGACATGTACTCGTCCATGAAGCTGTTGTCGGCGCTCAGTTCGAGGTAGGTCATCTTGCCGGCGACATCGAGGACGTCGTGGCGGATGTTCACGCACAGCAACGCCGCGTAGGCGCCCTGGGCGCTGGTGTTGCCGAGGAACTTGAAGCGCTCGACGGGCTGGTCTGGCAGGAGCCCGATGCAGATCGCCTTCTCGACGTTGATGTACTGCCCGAAGGCGCCGCCGATGAGGATCTGCTGCACGTCGGCCAGGTCGACCCCGACGCTGTGGCAGAGCACTTCGAAACCGGCGTAGATCGCCGCCTTGGCGCGGATCAGGCCGATCACGTCCGACTCGGTGATCGCGATGTCGTGGTCGGCGCCGCCCTCACGAGCCCAACAGACGACATACTCGGGCACGCCGTCGCGCACACGCACCCGGCCGCTGGGGGCGCCGCGGTCGATATGGCCCGACTTGTCGACCACCCCGGTCACGAAAAGCTCAGCGAGCAAGTCGAGGAGGCCGCTGCCACAGATGCCGACGGCCGGGGCATCGTCAACCGTCCGAAACGAGGGTTCCAGAGTCGCGTCGTCGATGAAGACGTCTTCGATCGCCCCCTCGGCGGCGCGCATCCCGTGCCGCACGCCGCCGCCCTCGAAGGCCGGGCCGGCCGAGCAGGCGCACGAGAGCAGCCAATCCTTGGTGCCGAGCACCATCTCGCCGTTGGTGCCGATGTCGATGAACAGCGTGAGCTCGTCGGTCGCGAACATCCCCGAGGCGATGACGCCGGCGGTGATGTCGCCGCCCACGTAGCTGCCCACCGCGGGCAGGACGTGGACGCGGGCCAGCTTGTTCGCGTTCAGGCCGAGCTCACCGGCGACCAGCTTGGGGGCCGACGTGACCGTCGGGATGTANNCCGGCGACCGCCATCTCGTGGATCTCGTAGAGCTCGATCCGGTTGCGCTTCTGCAGCTCGTCGAGCAGGTCGTTGATGGTCTCGACGGCGAGGTTTCGCAGGTGCTCGAGCCCGCGCTTGCGCTTCGCGTAGATGATGCGCGAAATGACGTCGTCGCCGCAGGCGATCTGCTTGTTGTAGGCGCTGGCCGTGTCGACGACGCGCCCGGTCGTGAAGTCGACGAGGTAGGCGACCACCGACGTCGTGCCCAGATCGACGGCCACCCCCATGCTCGCTACCGGAAAGACCGCCGGGTAGATGCGGATGAGGCGCGGCGGCAGGTAGGTGCCGTACACCCAGTCGCGCATCTCGAGGGTGACGCTGACCTTCCAGTTGGCCGTCCGCAGATCCTTGCCCAGGCGGCGCAGCATCGGCAGCTCCGCCCGGACCTCTTCGATGCCGTGCTGCTGGGAGAGCGCTCGCCGCAGGCGGTCGAAGTCGCTCGTGTTGTCGGCGAGCGAGGGCGGCTCGATGTCGAGCACGAAGGTGCGGACCGCGGGGTTCTGGCGCCAGTCGCAGGTGAGCGGCAGCGACTCCGGCTCGGCGACGGCGTGGCCGTGAGGTCGCACCGTCGCCTTGCGTCGCTCGGGCACCTCGACCTCGACAGGGCTCTTGACGAAGCTCTGGCAGGCGACCGCCCAGCCGTCGAGGATCTCCGTGGGGACCAGGCCGGAGTTGCTGCGCCGCTCGACGTCGCCGGAACTGACGCGCACGCGGCAGCGGCCGCAGCGGCCCTGCCCCCCGCACGGGGCGGCGATATCGAGCTCGCAGAGGATGGCCGCGTCCAGGAGGCTGGTGCCGGCCGGCACGTCGACGGTCTCGCCCGAGGGCACGAACGTGACCGGGCACAGCGCCGTGCGGCTCTCCCTGGCGGGCGCGTCGCTCATCGGGTTCTCACGCGCCCCACACGGTCCTCAGGTAGGAAGGGATGTCGACGGCGTCGCGCGGGCCGACCATGACCTGCCAGCCGGGCAGCTCCTCCTCGACTTCGCCGGAGAGGCCGGCGACGTGCCCAGGGATGACCAGCTTCCTGTGGCTGACCTTGTCGGCGATGCCACTGTCCTTGACCGTCTTGGCGATCTTCTCGGCGTCGAACTTGCCGGCCGCCCACCCGGTGAGCACCGACTGGCCGTCGCTGTCGGCGACCAGCAGCCAGGCCGGCACTCCCGCGCCTTCGACCTCGCCCGAGACGGAGAAGTACGTGAGCGAGAAGTTCGTGGTGATCAGCACAGGGCTGTCGGGCCCGGCAACCCCGATCTCGTAGAGCTTCGGCTCCACCTGGATCGGCTTCTGCGGGTCGGTGTAGATGTTCTGCCGCAGGGTCAGCAGGGCGTAGATCGCGCCGGGCTCGAGGTGGTCGATCACGACGATCCCGGCGTACTTGCAGATCGCCTGCGTGGCCCGTGCCAGCTCGGCCTGCCAGCTTGCGGCGGCGCTCACGGCGAGGATCGGAAAGCCCAGCGTCCGGGCGCCCTTCTTGAGGGCCAGGCGCCGCAGCTGCGTGAAGGCTGCCAGGTCGGCGGGGAGCGTGGCCGTGCCCGGGTCGAGGATCAGGTCGTCGACCCCGGCCCCGCGCACGCTCTCCGAGAGCTCGGCGAGCGCCGCCGGGTCGCCGCCCTCGGCCCGGATGGCCAGTGGGCAGGCGTGCTTTTTGGCAAGCGCCGCCATGGCCTCCCAGTCCGCGGCCGTGGCGGCATGAATGAGCGGCCTCTCGGCGGCGCCTCCCGCGGCCAGAGCCGCGTCGAGCGCCTCCGGGTCGCCACTCATCAGCACCAGCGGCAGTCCGGGCGCGGCTGCGCGGACCGCGGCCACCGCCGCGGCGTACGCGGCCGCGTCGCCGCCCGAGTGCTCCACCGCGAGGCCGTCGAGGCGCAGCTTCATGCCGACCCGTTCCACCTCGTAGCCGGCCACGCGGCCGGCGAGCTCGGCGAGCCGCGGGTCGTCGCTTCTCACGCGCACGACCAGACCCGGCTGGTGGTAGAAGGTCTTCTCGTGGCGAAACAGCACCACCTCGTTGCCGATCTCGAAGGCGCGTTCGCCGCTCCCTATGACGACGAGCTTGATAGGCGGCGCCGAGGCTGCGTCGAGCGCCGCCCTCGCCTCGTCGCTCACGTACGGGCAGTTGTCCAGCTCGGT
>PKYM01000046.1:14357-21244 GCA_003132645.1 Actinomycetota bacterium
CCGGCTTCCACCAGGGTCATGGCCGTGGCCACTTCCCAGGCCACCCCGCGCTCGGCCAGCGCTCCCCAGGCGGCGGGTGCGTCGTTTGCGGCGCGGCCCTCCTTCTGCCGCCAGGCCTCCTCACCGACCGTGCAGATCATCGGCTGCTGCGTCATGGTGTCGCCCATCAGGGCGGCGAGCCGCAGCCGTTCCATCACCGAGTACGTGTACTCGAGGCCGTAGCCGAGCGCGCCGGTGTTTGGATCCATGAGCACGCGCTCCAGCGGCAGCCCCATGTCGCTGATGAGGATGTTGAGCTGCTTGGCGAGGTTGACGTCGATCGGGGTCTGGGCGATCACGAGGTGTCCGTTGCCGAGCGCGGCGGCGACGATGGTGCGGTAGTTCTTCTCCTCGCAGAGACCAAGGGCGAGCTGCTCGCCTTTGGTCTTCTCGGCCACGGCGACGAGCACCTCGTTGTCCTTGTCGGCCGTGCCCGGGCCATAGACGACGAGCGGTACGCCGACGGCGGCCAGGACGCGGTCCACCGTGCGCACGGCGTCGTCGCTGCCGAGATCGCCGAAGTCGGGGTGGCAGCCGCGCAGCTTCAGCGCGATCAGATCGGCTCCCGCTTCCGCGGCCCGTTTGGCCCACGCGGCGGCGTCGCCGTTCACGTCGCCCCAGACGTCGCGAAGTTCCGCTGACCAGTCGTCCGGCCTAACGTCGACCACCTCGACCGCCAGGGCCGGGCGGTACGGCAGCGCCCCTTCGAAGCTGAGGAAGGGCAGCGTCGTCTCGCCGCCCACCGTGACGGTGGAACCGCGGGTGCCGCCCCCGTCGCTGCTGCCGAGCGTGACTTCGCGCACTGCGCCGGACCACTTCTCTACGGGGATGTCGATTGCAGTCATGTGCCCTCCGAGGGGGGTGGGGTCAGAAGAGCGGGTCGGGTCGGATCAGAAGAGCGGGTCCATGGTCAGTGCGGGGTGATCCTTCTCTTCGAGGAACGGCAAGAGCTCCTCGACCGTCGTGGCCACGGTCTCGTCGGCGATCCGGCCCAGAAGGTCCGGCATGCCCTCGCGGGCGCAGACCTCCTCGAGGGCGTCCCGCATGCTCTCGCGCAGGTTCGAGCTCATCCACACGACGCGCTTCATGCCGCCGTCGGCGGGGATGAACTTCTTGCTCGTGAGGTAGTACTTGCCCATGCCCATCATGCCGGGCGTCTGCATGCCTCCCCCGGCCGTGCCGGCCAGCGTCGAGAAGGTCATGCCGCACGGGGTCATGCTGGGGTCTTCGCGGCTGACGATCATGAAGCCGTTGGCCTCGGGCACGAGCACCATGATGCACTCGAAGCAGCCGCAGGAGGTCATCGGCGCCTCCATGATCGAGTAGAACGTCACTCTCTCGACGGTCTGGTTGGAGTGCGCGTAGATGAACTCGTTGGGGCCGCTGAACTCGCCCTTCACCGGGTCGATCGTGAGGCCCTTCGGCACCGGCAGGTTGGGCCCCGTGGGGTTGATCTCGAAGGAAGCCTTGCAGTCGAGCCAGTTGTAGGCGCCGCAGAGACCCACGCGCTCGGGGTTGACCACGCAGACATGGTTGGGGGCGAAGCTCTGGCAGAGCAGGCAGCTGTAGAACGTGTCGACCGACTCGTCGGTGAGCGTCGCGATGCGCGCGTTGCGCTCGGCGTAGGCGACGCGCGCCTGTTCGATCAGCGTGTCCACCTCGGCCTCATCGGTGGTGAGGTGCACCTGCACCTTGTCGACCATGTTGCCGAACACCCCGTGGACCCGGGCGTGGATGACCTTGCCGAAGTGCTCCAGGCGAAAGCCCTTCTCGTAGGTGGCCTTGCTCACCCGCGTCCAGGCGATGTCGCGCTGGCCGTTGTGCTGGATGCCCTCGACGCCGTTCAGGAAGTAGTGCACCTGGCGCTCGAGGATCGGCTCGAAGTCGGTCTGCATCTTGCGCCCGGCCACGTCGATGACCATGCCGAGAGGCAGCGCGCCGCCTTCTTCCATGCCGTCGAGGTCGGTGCCGTTGACGGTGACGCGGCCGTCCTCGACTTCGTCGGCCGGCCTCATGCGCAGGTACTCGAAGGCGCGCGAGCGCTTGCCGCCGAACTCGCCGTACATGATGTCCTTACGGATGCGCTCGCCCTCGAACGCCGAGCCGTACGACACGGGGATGGGCACCTTGGCGATCTTCACCTTCACGCCGCGCACCTCGATGCAGCGCTGGATGAGCTTCTCGGCGCGTTCCATGTCGTCGGCGCCGCGGATCTCGTCGAAGGGCATCGAGACGACGTGCTCGTAGGTGGTCACGCCGGTCGGCAGGATCTGCGGGATGCGCGTGTCGGCGATCGTCGGAAAGCCGAAGGAGATGGCGCCGGCGGCGGTCGCGTACTTCAGGTCGTCAACCTCGCCCAGGGCGAGCACGAAGGCAAAGACGCGATACTTGTTGTAGAGCATGATCTGCCGTGCCTGGCCCGGGTCCATGCCGCCGAAGGTCAGCGCCGACCGGGCCGCGAAGCCGAGCGCGTACACGGCCGAGATCGTGTCGATGCCGAACGGCACCGTGAACGTGTCGTAGCCGAGCTGGATGCCCTCTTCCTGGAGCTGGTGAATGATGCTGCGGCCGTTGACGTTGCCACTGAGGAAGATGAGGATGCCGCGGCTCTGCAGCTCGCGCACGATCTTGACGGCGACCTCGTTGCTCTTGGCGCAGCCGACGATGGCGCAGAAGCCCGGCATGCGCCCATCGACCAGCTGGATGCCCCAGGCCCGCAGCTGGATGTCGTCGATCGGGCCGTTGAGCTTCATCTTGTCGCCGTGCACACCGAGGTCGGCGCCGGTGAACCGCTGCCCGTCGGCGCGGGCGTGGTCGAGCTTGATGATCTGGGGCTCGCGGCCGCGCGCGAAGCGCACGCCCTCGATGGCCTCTTCGGCAAACAGCGTGGCCACTCCGGAATCGAGCGTCTCGCCGAGGTACGGCAGCCACATCTTGTCGCCCGGCACCGGGTGAAGCAGAGCCCGGGCGCGAGCGACCACCTCTCGCAGGTCGGCGAGCTTTTCGACCTTGACGCCGGTGAAGGCGTAGGCGACCGGCAGGTAGTAGGCGGTGTTGGTGAACTGCACCGCCGCGTCGGGGCCGAGCTCGGCGATGGCCTCCTCGACAGCCACCTCGGCCTCGGCGACGATGGCCGCGGCGCCACGGATCGCGCGCTTGGCGATGTAGCGGCTCATCAGGCGTCTGTCCCGCCGCCGGCATGGTCGTGCCCGTGATCGGGTGTACCGTCGGCCAGCGGGTAGGCGGCCGAGCCGACCGTCTCGATCGCGTCCTGCTCGGCCAGGTAGGCGCGGATGGCGGCGAAGTACGGGCTGTCGCCGCTGTCGCCGAACTGCGCCGGGTCGTAAGGCTTGAGCTTGAGGGCCGCGCGCTTGGCGTCGATGAGCTCGAGCGAGCGCGCCAGCATCTCGTCCCAGTCGGGGATGAACTCGAGGTCGCCGCCGACGAGATCCTCCCAGCCCTTCGTCATGAGGCGGGTCGCCACGCTGGACGCCTCTACCGGGCTGCTCACGCCGAAGATGACATGGGCGCCCGAGGCGGCGAAGTAGGTGCCGATGGCGATCGCCTTCTCGCACATCCACTCTGGGCAGAGGCCCACGGCGGGCAGGTCGTCGATGTCGTCACCCAGCCCGCCCTCGGTGGCGACCTGCGTGAGGACGGTGAGGATCCGCGAGTTGTCGACGCACGAGCCCAGGTGCAGCACGGGCGGGATGCCGATGGCCTCCATCACCTCGCGCAGGCCGGGGCCGGCGGAGTCGAGGATCTCGGGGCTCAGGTAGCCGGCTTTGGCGCCCGCCGTAGCGGCGCAGCCGGTGACGACCACCATCACATCGCGGGCGATGAACTCCTTGATCATCGTCACGATGCCCTCATCCTGCGTGACGCGCACGTTGTTGCAGCCGACGACGGCGGCCAGACCGCGGATGCGGCCGGCGATCACGGCGTCGTTCAGCGGACGGAAGGACCCGCGGTGAAAGCCGCCCTGCATGTAGTTCAGGTACTCGTGCGAGAAGCCGGCGATCAGCGGCTCGTGGTAGTCGGGGATGTGGATGGGGCCGCGGTTGGGGTAGTTGTCGATCGCCAGGCGCACGATCTCGCGAGCGGTCTCGACGGCATGATGCTCATCGAACTCCACGTGCACGGCGCCTGGTATCTTCGCCTTCGGCGAGGTTGTGACGAGCTTGGTGTGGAAACGCTGCGAGAGCGGCCCCAGCGCCTGCATGATGCACTGCACGTCGACCACCATCGCCTCCACCGCTCCGGTGAGCACGGCCAGCTCCTGGTGGAGGAAGTTACCCGCCGGCGGGATGCCGAAGCGCATGAGGATCTCGTTGCTGGTGCAGCAGATGCCGGCGAGGTTGATGCCGGCGGCGCCTTTGGCCTTGGCCTCGGCGATGAGCTCGGGGTCGCGCACGGCCTCGACCATCATCGCCGACAGCGTCGGCTCGTGGCCGTGCACGACCACGTTGACCTGGTCGGCCTTGAGCACGCCGAGGTTGACCTCGCTGGCCAGCGGTGACGGCGTGCCGAACAGGATGTCGCTGATGTCGGTGGAGAGCATGGCTCCGCCCCAGCCGTCGGCCAGCGAGCAGCGCAGGGCGCTCTTCAAGATGTTCTCGGCGTCGAGGTCGACACCCTCGTGGGTGCGGTGCATCACCTCGGTGACCTCGCGGTCGATGGCGCGCGGTGTAAGCCCGAGCTTCTTCCACAGCGCCTGCCGCTTGGGGGTGGCGCGCTTCGTGTAGATGATCTCGCCGAACGGCTGGCCGAACTGCTCGAGCGCCTTGTCCGCTACGTCGAGGGCGATCTCGTCGACCTCACGGCCGCTGGTGGCGATGCCCATGTGGCCCGCCACGGCCGTGAGCTTCTGCTCGTCCTTGATCTTGAAGCCGCCGGCCTCGCCCTTGGCCACGAGGCGCAGCGTCATGGCCATGTCGCGGCCGTGGTCGGAGTGGGCGGCCACGCCACCCGCCACCTGGCGGGCGAAGTGGCGGGCGGAGATGGTCGGCAGGTCGGCGCCGCAGATGCCGGTCTTGCTCTCGGCGTCCTTGCCCACCAGGCGACACGGCCCCATGCTGCAGATGCGACAGCAGGCGCCCTTTTCGCCGATCGGGCAGGGCTTCATGACGTCGGCACGACTGAAAGCGGTCTCGATCCCGCACTCGTCGGCGTGCGCCAGCATCTCGAGTGCCGCGGGGTCGATGCTCTTCGCGGCCACCGGCTTGGCGTCGCCGTCGTTTAAGTCCTTCATGATTTCAACTCCTTGCGGCGCTCGGGGTGCGCGCCGATCTCCAGAGGTATCCGGCGACCGGCGCCGGAGCACGGGTCCTACGGCTCTTGTGATGGTGCGGAAACGGCGTCGGGGTAGGGACTTCAGTACTTGCGGTGGTCCCCCGACATCGACAGGTCGGCTGGGTCGGTGGTCGTGACGCGCGATGCCGTCGTCGCCCAGGCGGGCTTGTTCGGCGGCGGCGCGGAGGTCTCAGCGGGGTCCCCGGCCGGGTAGCCACCGGCCTCGAGACGCGCGGCGATGCGCTGCGGGTCGGTGCGGGAGGGGTCGTACGTCAGGCTTACCCGCGCATCGAGGGCGCTGGCAGCTGCGATCGCGACCCCCTCCTCATCTCTGAGAAGGTCGCGTACGGCAACAACGTGATGGTCGGCCCACATCGACGGGACCGTCAGGACCAACTGCTCCATGCCTGTCTCCTCGGGCGGCAGCCCCACACCCGGGCGGGCCGGCCACCGATCGTGAAAGGCCGGCCCAATGGAACCCTGGGGGTAGTCACTCTTACTATGGTGAAATGTACAGCATGGCGCAGCCGTTGGGAATGCATTGTGCAGAATGTCACATGGAGCGGAGCCCGGCACCGCCCTCAGTCCCGCTCAGAAAGTTGCCGTATCATCGCCGCGCCCGTACAATGCTTGAGCTTCTCCGAGCCCCGACGCCTACAGTGAAAACCACGGTGCGCGGGCCGACAGGGTGTGAACGGAAACGTCCACGCCTCCCAGTGCGGAAAGGAGAGCGCATCAGACCCCACCGGGTGCTCCCGGTGCCGGTTGTGGTCGGACGGACATCCCGCCACTGCCGATGCGCCGTCCTTCCCCTCTTGTCGGTCTGCTCCACAACGTCTCGCCGGGGCCGGACAACCGCGACCCAAGGAGGAGACCATGCCCAGGACCACCAAGAGGCGGGCTGCCCGCTGGAGCGTCGTCGTCGTCGCGCTCGGGGCGATCGCGCTGCTCGCTCTCACCTTCTCGAACTTCGCTTCGGGGGGCGGCACGAGCAAGCCGGCAAGCCAGCGTCTGGCGGCGGCGCCCGACTACACCCAGCTTCTGATCGAGACGACGACCAGCGTGCGTGACTCCGGCCTGATGGACGCAGTCGTCGTGCCGGCATTCGAGGCCAGGTTCCCGAACGTCACCTTCAAGTACGTAGCGGTCGGATCGGGCCAGGCCCTCGCCGACGCCGCGGCCGGCAACTGCGACGCGATCATCGTCCACTCGCCCGAGGCCGAGCACAAAGTGCAACGGACCGGCAACATCACCATGCGCCTGCCGTTCGCCTACAACTACTTCACCATCGTGGGTCCGAAGTCAGACCCCGCCCACGTCCGTGGCGCCAGCTCGGCGAAGGCCGCGTTCAAGGCCATCTTCAAGTATGGCAAGGCGCACCCCAAGCAGACGGTGTGGGTGTCGCGCGGCGACAACTCGGGCACCTACGCCAAGGAGCTTCAGATCTGGCAGTCGGCCGGTATCACCATCAACGCGGTCACCCCGCCGAGCTGGTACATCTCGACCGGCCAGGGCATGGGCCAAACCCTCACCATGACCGACCAGAAGAAAGACGC
>PKYM01000046.1:21296-25426 GCA_003132645.1 Actinomycetota bacterium
GCGGCCGGCGTTCGTTCGAACGCCGGCCGCCACCCCGCTACAATCATCAGGAACACTGCACCTCACCGGGAGCCGTCGTAGACCTCATCCTGCAGGGCATCCGCCAGGCCTTCCAATTGCTGTTCACCGGCGATCCGTCGGTGTACGACATCGCGTTGCGCTCCCTCCAGGTCTCGGGCGCCGCCCTGGGACTGGCCCTGCTCGCCGGCACGCCGCTCGCCGCTCTCCTGGCGCTCTCCGAGTTTCCCGGCAAGCGGCTCATGATCGCCATCGTCAACACCGGCATGGGCGTACCTCCGGTCGTGGTCGGCCTCGTCGTTGCCCTGTTTCTCTGGCGCACCGGCCCGCTCGGGTCGCTCAACCTGATGTACACCGTCCAGGCCATGATCATCGCCCAGGTGATCATCGCGCTGCCGATCGTGATCGGCCTCACGTTCGCCGCGCTGCAGCAGCTCGACGCCGGCTATCGCCTGCAGATCCTCACCCTGGGCGCGGGCCGGCTGCGTCTGTTCTTCTTGCTCTTGCGCGAGATCAAGGTCTCGCTCATGGCGGCGGTCATGGCCGCCTTCGGCGGGGTCATCTCCGAGGTCGGCGCCGTGATGATGGTCGGGGGCAACATCCGTGGCCAGACCCAGGTGCTGACCACCGGCATCGTCCAGGATGTCAGCATGGGGGAGTTCGCCCTGGCCATCGCGCTGGCAGTCATCCTGGTACTCATCACCTTCATGACCAACTATGCGATGACGCTCGTCCAGCAACGGGGAAGCAGGGTCGCGTGAGCGCCGGCGCGGCGATCATCGAGGCGCGTAACCTGAGCGTCGCCGTGCGCGGCGCCGAGCTCGTGCACGTCGAACGCTTCTCGGTCGAAAGCGGCGAGGTCCACGTCGTGATCGGCCCCAACGGCGCTGGCAAGACGACGCTGTTGCGCGCCCTGAACGGCCTGATCCCCGCCTCGGGTGAACTGCTGTTCGAGAAGCGACCGGTGCGGCACGGGCGCGACCGCCTGCGCCTGCGGCGGCACACGGCGGCCGTCATGCAGGTGCCCTACCTGCTCGACACGACCGTTCGCGGCAACGTCCAAAGCGGCCTCAAGCCGCGCGGCGTCAGCGGCGACGAACTTCGCCGCCGCGTCAACGAGACCCTCGAGATGCTCGGCATCGCCCGGCTGGCCGACCGTCGCCGTCGGGGTCTTTCAGGCGGCGAGGCGCAGCGGGTCAGCATCGCCCGGGCCCTGGCCACGCGTCCGGCCGTGCTGTTTCTCGACGAGCCCATGGCGTCGCTCGACCCGCCGACACGGCGCGCCCTGCAGGCCGATCTGACGGGCATCCTCAGACGGCTCTCGACGGCTGTCGTGTGGGTCACCCACGACATCGCCGAGGTGTCCGCGGTCGCCGACCGGGTCACGTTCCTCGACGGCGGCCACCTCGTCCAGGAAGGAACCGTGGCGGACCTCCGCGAGTACCCGGCATCGCCCACCGTCGCCGAGTACTTCTCACCTCGCAGCGCCAACGTAAACGGATCGGCGGAGAGCGGCGCGACGGACGCCGGCACCGCCGCCGGAGAGGGGATCGACCAGTCATGAACTACGGGGCGGCAGTGCGATATGTCGTGGGCCTGCTCGTCGTAGCCGTCATCGTCTCCGTCGGCTCCTGCAGCGCCTCGTCGCCGAGCTCGCCGGCGTCGCAGGTGCCACAACCGGCGGCGCAACCCGGCGACGTCGTGAGCTGGGGCGAAGCCGCCGCAAGCACCGGTCAGACCCTGACGGTCGAAGGTCCGGTCTCCGAGCTCCACAGGGGACTCGGGCCTCACGGGCCGGCCCTCCTGGTCTACGTGGGCGCCGACCCGTCCGACCCGCAGCGATTCGTGGTCGTCATCCCGGTCAAGGTGCTGAAGCAGCTCTCCGCCAACGACCGCGAGCGGCTCTCGGGCGCTCTCCTGCGGGCCACCGGAACGATCATCAGGTACCGCGGCGCGGCGACCATCGTCGTGCAGTCGTCGCGCCAGCTTCACATCCAGTAGTCAGGTCGACGCCATCCGGCGGCCCGGCCGCCGCGAGCGGGCGCTGCAGGATGCCGAAAGCCGGCGACCGGGCAGCGGCGACCGCAGGCCCAGTGCGATCAGCGCGCCGCGTCTCCGTACCAGCTGCCGGCAGCGGCGGCGTGGTCGTACTCGGCTACCCGCCTCAGGCGTCGCGCGACGAAGGGGACAGGCAATAACAGCAAGCCCACGATGGCCGCCCCGAAGACGAGGTACGTGTCTCCGGCCCCGAACCCCGTCCCGCCCCCGACAGACCGACCGCCACCGGCTGCGGCCGAGGCCGTTGCCACGGCCGCCCCGCCGGCGCCTGAGGCCGCCGACGCCACCACGGCATAGCCCTGCACCACCATGGAGCCCCCGGTCGCCGGCGAGGTCACGGGCGCGTCGGTCGCGGCACGTGCGCTGCGCACCTTGCTCGACGCTTTGTGGACGGCAAGTGCCTTCTGCGAGCCTGCGCCCGCCGTCGCGCTTGTCGACCGGCTGCCGCCCGTCCCGCTCGTCCCCGAGCCGCCGGTTCCCGAGCCGTTGCCCGTCGTCGATCCCGCACCGGAGCCCGAACCGCTTCCGCGTCCTGTGTTCGCGGCTGGCTTGCCCTTGTCGCCGCCGCTCTTGCCCTTGTTGTTGCCGGTCCCGCCGCCGCCGCCCTTGGCGGGGGGCGGTTTGACATACGGCCCGTACCCGATGACGACGTCGTCGAGCACAACCGGAGCCGTCATGACAGTGGCAGGAGCGACGAAGCGGATCTGGTAGGCGATAGTGTGACCGCCGGCGTACGAGGGGAGCCCCAGGGTGAACCCCCCGGGGCTCCCGTTGCCGGCGAAGGTCCACTGCAGATCGCCACCGGCGGTCCGTCCGTCGATGTTGTAGAACAACGCGACACTCACGCCGCGCACGGTCACGAGGTCGCCGCCGAGCGTCAGGAAATCCTTGAGTGTGTCCGGTCCCTGCGCCATGGGCAGGTCGATCTGAGACGTCGTCGCGGAGACCGTGATCTGATTATTGTTCTGATCGCCGGAGGGAAGCGCCGCGATAGCGGCGTCGGTGACCTGGAACGCGAGACTCTGGTCGCTGTCGCCACTGACGGTGAGCAGCGGGTCGAGCGGCGCGACGAACGAGAACGGCGACGACCCGGCCATGCCCTCGTCGTAATACCAGGTCGGCGCGGTGCTGCCTTTGGCCATCGGCGTCGCGATCGCCGCCGCCAGGGCGACGACGACCATTGCCAGCAGGGCGGTCAGCGATCGGGCTCGCGCTCGTGACAGACTCACGTGCACCAGACTTCCTCTCCAGCTCAGTAGACACCCTGAGTCTACCGCACCGCCGCCGCGGCGAGACCATCACCAAGGTCGGTCACGCCCAGCCGGACGGCCTACCCATCGAGGGACGCCTGATCGAGGGTCCCACCGTCGAGGTGGCCGACTTTCCCAGGATGGCTGAGCCGGGCAACGTCGTCAGTCGCGGTCGTCCCCCAAGTGCTCTTTCACGACCGCCACGATGCGGTCGCAGACGGCGTCGCAGTCGTCCTGGGTCGGAGCCTCGGCCATGACGCGCACGAGGGGTTCGGTGCCCGACGGTCGCACCAGTATGCGGCCCTCGCTGCCGAGCCGCTCGCTCTCGCGGGCGACCGCCTCCCAGACCGCCGCGGCGCCCTCGAGCCCCTCGCGGTCGCGCACCCGCACGTTGACGAGCCTCTGCGGCAGGCGCTCCATGACCTCCGCCGCCTCGTGCAGCGGCAGGCCCATCTCGTTCAACGCCTGAAGCAGCAGCAGCGCCGTGGCCAGGCCGTCGCCGGTAGTCGACACGTCGAGGTTGATGATGTGACCCGACTGCTCGCCGCCGAGCACGTAGTCGTGTTTGAGCATCTCGGCGATAACGTAGCGGTCGCCGACGGCGGTGGTCACAACCGCGATGCCCTCGCGGCGCATGGCATGGTGAAAGCCGAGGTTGGTCATGACGGTCGTCACGACCGTGTCGCGGCGTAGCCGACCCTTGCTCTTGAGGTGCCGTGCCAGGATGGCGATGACGAAGTCGCCGTCGACCAGCGCGCCGCTGGAGTCGACGGCCAGCATGCGATCGCCGTCGCCGTCGAAGGC
>PKYM01000203.1:0-495 GCA_003132645.1 Actinomycetota bacterium
GCGCCGCAGGCCGGCTGGAGCGCGCCGCAGGCGAGCTGGGAGACGCCGACCCCGCGGACTGTGGGCTGGGGCCCGCCTCCGCCGCAGGCGGGCTGGACTCCGTTGCCGGACGGCGGCTGGAGCCCCCCGCCCCGGCCGCAGGCAACCTTGATCTCAGCGGCCGCGCCAGGCACGACTGAAAGTTCGCCGCCTGCGACGAACCTAGGATCGCCGCCTTCCCATGCATCTTGGCAAGGCGACCCGCGCCACCGGCACCGCTTTGCCCACGTCGCCATGGTCGCGCTGCTGGTCGGCGGGGCAGGGTTTCTGGGGGTCGCGATCAGTCACGACTTCTGGCAATCACGCACCGCCACGACGTCGCAGACACAGCCCGCCGGTGGCTCCGGCTCGACGGGCTCAGGCGGCTCGGCCTTCGGAAACGCCGGCGGTTCCGGGCCGAGTGGCTCGGGCGGCTCGGCCTCCGGCAATGCCGGCGGCTCCTCAAGTGGCCTCCCC
>PKYM01000203.1:502-2859 GCA_003132645.1 Actinomycetota bacterium
GCCAGGCGGCCGCCACGGGGATCGTCCTGAATTCGTCGGGCCTGGTGCTCACCAATAACCACGTGGTCGACGGCGCAACCAGCCTCAGCGCCACCGACGTGGGCAACGGGCAGACCTATTCGGCCACGGTCCTGGGCTACGACCGCAGCCACGACATCGCGCTCATCCAGTTGAACGGCGCCTCTGGTCTGAAGACCGCGCAGCTCGGCGACTCGTCCAAGGCCACGGTCGGCGACGCGGTGATCGCCCTCGGCAACGCCGGCGGCGCCGGCGGCACACCGAGCGCGGCCGGAGGGTCGCTGGTGGCGCTCGACCAGCAGATCACTGCAAGCGACGCGGGCGCCGGTACTTCAGAGCAGCTCAGCGGCCTGATCCAGACCAACGCCGACATCCAGCCGGGAGACTCCGGTGGACCTCTGGTGGACGCTGCCGGCCAGGTCATCGGCGTCGACACCGCCGGCGGCTCGAGCGGCGACCCCTTCGGCACGTCGCAGTCCACCCAGGGCTTCGCCGTCCCGGTGAACACCGCACTGGCGATCGTCAACCAGATCCAGAACCACACCGCATCGGCCACCGTGCACATCGGCGCGACCGCCTTCCTCGGCGTCCAGATCGACTCCGCCGGCAACCAGGGCGGCCTGGGCAGCGGCTCGTTTGGCGACCAGTCCGGTCCCACGAGCTCCGGCGCCGCAGTCGCGGGCGTGCTCTCAGGCTCACCGGCAGCACAGGCGGGTTTGGCGGCCGGCGACACGATCGTCTCGATCGGCGGCCAGGCCGTCGACTCACCGACAACCCTGAGCGCGCTGCTGACCAGCCACCAGCCAGGAGACAGCGTCCAGATCGGCTGGACCGACCAGTCGGGCGCGCAGCAGACGAGTAGTGTGCAGCTCGCGACGGGGCCGGCCGCCTGACATAAGTCGCTCAAGGTAGTTCAGAGGCGGTACTTGAAGACGGCGCCCCCGCCGCAGACGCGGCGGGGGCGCCGTCGCGAGTGTAGAGAAGGGATGTCCTGGTACCCGCCGCCGCGAATGGTTGTCCACGAAGTGCCGCCGGCACTCACGCGGCAACCGGCTCTGGCACTAGTATGAGAAGTGGATCGATCAATGGGGTCTGGTCGCCACTCGCAGCGCCTTATCTTCTTCAGCCGAGGTTAGCGAAGCGTGAGATGAAGAAGCGCAAGCTAAAGAAGCTGTATGACTACTGGGAGAACGAGGCGACACGAAACGACGACAACGCCGCCCTCTGGCGCCGACAGTACCTTGAGGTGAATCGCACGCTCGAAGCCCTCCGCGCCGACCCGCTCACGGTGTTCCGCGCCGAGTTTCGCGCCGAGGCCATCCGCCAGATCGATGCCTGGCCCGCCGGCTGTGACGACGTCGAGCCGGACAACAGTTCCTGAGTCCCGACACTTGCAATCCCAAATATGCTGATCGACATGCGTCTCAGGCCACGACGCTTCAACACCGCCGTCGGCGCCCTGTTCATGATCGGGTCGACGGGGTTTGCGCTCGGCTCAGTGCCGGCGTTCGCGTCGGCCGTCGGCACGATGGCCGACGCCGCGACCTTCTGCATCTCATCGATCTTCTTCACGCTGGCGTCGTTCGGTCAGGTCGTCCAGGCGCAGAGCCCAGCCCTGGCGCCGACCGAGACGGCCCGCGGCAAAGAGCGGCAGCCCACGCACCTGCGTGCCTGGCTGCCGCACGACCGCAACTGGCTGGCCGCTGTCAGCCAGTTCCCCGGCACCCTGTTCTTCAACGCGACGACACTGTCGGCCCTGGTCCAAGGCTTGACCGCGCAGCAGTACGACCGCGTTGTCTGGCGACCCGATTTCTACGGCTCGGTGCTGTTTCTGGTGTCGAGCACGTACGCCGTCCTGGCGCTCGGACGCTTCCTTTCCTGGCATCCGGGATCGCCGTTCTGGCGCATCGCGTGGCTCAACATGATCGGCTCGATCGCGTTCATGGCGTCCGCGATCGGCGCCTACGTGCTGCCCAAAACCGGAGCCGAGCTCAGCCCGGCCTGGGCGAACGGCGGCACCTTCGCCGGCGCCGTCTGCTTCTTCGCGGGAGCGTGGCTCATGATCCCGGCGTGGAAGACGGCAGCCCGTGCCGCGACGTCGGCGTCACTGTGAGGCGCGCAGCGCTATGGCGCCGGCTGCATCAAGGCCGGCCCAGACGCCGCGTGGCCAGCGCGCTACACGTCACTCCTGGTCGTCGAGCTGACCGTGCCAGATCTTGCGCGTGCCGACGCGTGCCCGCAGGCGCCAGCGCACGCTCTTCGGCGCGCCGTCGATAGCGGCGATCAGCCGCAACACGCCGTGGCGCAGGCGCGCCTCCTCAGCATCGTTCAGATCGAAC
>PKYM01000160.1 GCA_003132645.1 Actinomycetota bacterium
CCGCCGAGGAGCAGGACCTCCAGCCAGATCTGCCCTTCGTAGCACTCCCTGAAGGCGACCATGCCGTCGACCACCTCGGTGAACTTCAGATCGGCGTGGGGCCGGTTGACGAGCTTGAACAGGCCCTCATCGGGAGCGTCCAGCGACGGGATCACGATATCCGCGTCGCCGAGGTCGCGCTGCACCGCCGGCAGGCCGAGGAGCGACCCGTTGGTGAGCACCGCCACCGGTGTGCCGGTGAGATCCTTGATACCGGCGATCACCTCGCCGAGGCCGTCGTACAGTGTCGGCTCGCCGGAACCGGCCAAAGTGATGATGTCCGGCTCCGAGGCGAGCCGCTCTCGGACGCGAGAGACTACCTCCACGGGCTCCAGCCAACGCTGCCTGCGCACCGTCTTGTGAGTCGTGGAGCCTAGCTGGCAGTAGACACAGTCGTAGGTGCACGTCTTGAAGGGCACCACGTCTACGCCGAGGGAACGCCCCAACCGCCGGGACGGCACCGGACCGTAGACGCACTGGTCGGCTGAGAGCATGGCGATCATCCTCTGCCTCAGTCCTCCCCGGCCGTGGCGCCGCCGTGATGAGCCGGACGCTCGGTGAGTCGCAGCAGGGGCTCGATGGCGACCGCGAACGCAATCGCCGTCGGCGATCCCGCGAAGGCCTGCACGTGCGGCACGCCCTGCTCCCCGGCCTGCACGACCGCCGGGTCCATGGGAATGCGGCCGAGGAACGGCACGTCGGCCTCGGCCGCCATGCTCTCAGCGCCGCCGCGCAAGAAGATGTCGGTGGTCTCGCCGCAGTGCGGGCAGACGAAGCCGCTCATGTTCTCAATGACGCCCAGCACCGGCAGATCGAGCGCGACGCAGAAGGCCAGCGCCTTGCGCACGTCGTTCACGGCCACGCGCTGCGGCGTGGAGACGATCACGGCGCCGGTGTCCGCGCCCAGCAGTTCGACCAGCGCCAGGGCTTCGTCGCCGGTGCCGGGCGGAGCATCTACGACGAGGCAGTCGAGGTGCCCCCAGTCCACGCTGGCCAGCATCTCGCGGATCGCCGAGTACTTGCGCGGTCCGCGCCAGATGACGGCATCGTCATCCTTGGGAAGGAAGAACTGGATCGACATCGCCCAGAGGTTTTCGCTCACGGGCGCCGGAGCGATCCCGCCGGCCCTCCCCGGCTGAGGCTTGTAATCCAGCCCCAGCAGACTGGGGATGCTGGGCCCGTGAAGGTCGACGTCGAGCAGGCCGACCCGGCGTCCGGCGTCGGCCAGCGCGGTCGCGAGGTTCACCGCGACCGTGCTCTTGCCGACGCCGCCCTTGCCCGAAAGCACGAGGAACTTGTGGCGCATGAGAAGCATGCGCACCTCGAGCTCGTCCTGCTGGCGACGCGTGTCGTCAGCCATCTGGCTGCAGCCGCGGCCGTCACCACCGTCCGCCGGCCCGCTGTTCGCGTTGCGTTCACCCATCGAGTACCTCTCCTTCCAGGGACGGCGTGAGCGTCGCGCCCACGGCCTCCCAGACCTTGGTGATCTCGGCAGCCGCTCGGCCGCCGAAGCTGATGACGTCGGTGCCCGCCACCTGGGCGCGCGTGACCGCGGGGTCGTAGTCGACCGTGGTCATGAACTCCGCCCCGGCGGCAGTCGCCTCGGTGGCGATGCGCGTAGTGAGCTCCGGGTTGAGGTCCGCCTTGTTCACGCACACCGCGAACGGCAGCCGGAACCGGCGCACGACCTGCAGTACGCGGTCGAGGTCGTGCTGCCCCGAAACCGTCGGCTCGGTGACCGCCAGAACCAGATCAGCGCCGGCGAGCGAAGCGATCACCGGGCAGCCGATGCCCGGCGAGCCGTCCACGATGACGAGGGGCAGCCCTCGCGTCGCGGCCACGCTGCGAGCCTCGTTGCGCACCAGGGTGACGAGCTTGCCGGAGTTGTCCTCGGCGACGCCGAGGCGAGCGTGCACCAGCGGCCCGAATCGGGTCTCGGAGACCATCCAGGCGCCGTTCACCACGGGCTCCATGCGGATGGCGTCGGCCGGGCAGACCCGGCGACAGAGCTCGCAGCCCTCGCAGGCGATCGTGTCGATGGCGTAGCCGTCGGCGGGAGCGCCGAGCACGGCCGCGAAGCGGCAGGCGTCGGCGCAACGGCCGCAGGCGGTGCAGGCCTCGGGGTCGATGATCGCCCGACGGCGACCGCTGAACTCGTTTTCGGCGCCGAGCTCGGGGTTCAACACCAGGTGAAGGTCGGCGGCGTCGACGTCGCAGTCGGCCAGCACAGCGCCGCCGGCGAGCGCCGCAAACGCGGCCACCACGCTGGTCTTGCCGGTGCCGCCCTTGCCGCTGATCACGACAAGTTCACGAGCCGGCGTCACGAGGCCACCTCCTTGCGGCGCGCGGCGGCGGTGATCCAGTCCCACGCGGTGCTCAGCCTCTGCTCCAGATCTGGTATCGCGTCGAGCAACAGCTCGCCGCGTGCGTACGCCTCGGCGATGCGCCTGTCGTTGGGCAGCTCCAGCACGATCTCGAGGCCTTCGGCGGCGCAGTAGCGGTGCACGCGGTCGTCGCCGAGATCGGCGCGGTTCACG
>PKYM01000367.1:0-4550 GCA_003132645.1 Actinomycetota bacterium
TCGGCGACGGTGATGTAGAGGTCGGCCTTGTAGAAGCTGAAGTCGTTGTTGCCGCCGTCCCAGAGGATGACGTCGGCCTCTTTTTCGGCCTCGCGCACGATGGCCTCGTAGTCGACGCCGGCGTAGATCACGTTGCCGGCCACGACGTGCGGCTCGTACTCTTCCATCTCTTCGATGGTGCACTCGTTCTTGGCCAGATCCTCGATCGTGGCGAAGCGCTGCACGCGCTGCTTGACCAGGTCGCCGTAGGGCATGGGGTGACGAATCGAGACGACCTTCTTGCCGGCTTCGCGCAGCATGGTCTGGATCTTGCGCGTGGTCTGGCTCTTGCCGGCGCCGGTGCGCACGGCGCAGACGGCGATCACCGGCTTGGTCGACTTGACCATGGTGTGATCGGGGCCCATCAGGCGAAAGTCGCAGCCCAGGGCGTTGACCAGAGCCGAGCGGTGCATGAGGTACTCGTAGGGCACGTCTGAGTAGGCGAACACGACCTGCTCGGGATGATGCTTCTTGACGAGCTCGGTGAGCTCGGACTCGTCGTGGATCGGGATGCCGTTCGGGTAGAGCTTGCCGGCCAGGGCCGCCGGGTACTTGCGGTCGTTGATGTAGGGGATCTGGGTGGCCGTGAAGGCGACGACCTCGTAGTGCTCGTTATCCCGAAAGTAGGTGTTGAAGTTGTGAAAGTCGCGGCCTGCGGCTCCCATGATCAGGACCTTCGTTGCGTCTGCCATGCTCACTCCTCTGGGATGGATGGGGTGCTCCGCGCCACGATCTTGTTCGTCAGGCCGGCGGAGTGAACAAACTCGGTGTCGACATAGGCTGAGGTGCTGAGCTGCAGCGTGGCGCCGTAGTTCGGCACGAAGGCGAGGCGCTCGCCCAGGCGCGGCGCACGCGAGAGCGCCTCGACGTCGACGATCAGGTGGTCGCTCGAGGCGCCCAGCACCTCGACGCGTGGATCGACCGGCACGAGGCCCTCGGGCGGCGCGTCTTGGCGGCCGAGGGCGCAGATGGCGCGCCGGCGCGGGCCGCGGTCGACGAAGGTGGGCCGGTTGCCGAAGGCATCCTGGGTGGTCTCGCCGCTGGGCATGCTGGGCTTCACCAGGCACTCGATCACCGGCGCCTCGACGACGAAGGCGTCGAGCGCCAGATCGAGCGTCGGTTCGCGCGTCAGGGTGTCGACGCCCAGCAGGATGGTCTCGCCGATGCGCAGGCTGTTGATGGCCGCCGGCATGCGACCGGCGAGCGTCAGGGCCATGCTGCCCGAGTTGCCGCCCGACACGAACTCCAGACGGCGCCCCAGGCGACGCTCGGTCTGAGCGGCCAGCGCGGCCAGCTCGCCGAGGTTCTCGGGAGTCGGGCACACGGCGCCATAACAGGTCAGATTGACGCCGATGCCGGCCAGATCGATGTGGGCGAGCGCTTCGACGGCCGCGGCGAAGGCCGGCAGGTCGGCGGGCAGCATGCCTTCGCGCAGGTCGCCCAGGTCGACCATGGCGATCACGGCGTGCCTCTTCCCCGCCACGGCGGCGGCGCGCTCCAGAGCAAGCACGGTCTCGAGCTCACTTTCGAGGGAGACGTCGGTAAGGTGAACAGCGTCGGCGGCCAGCGCGGGTGTCGGCGAGCGCAGCAGCCAGATGGGCGCCACGATGCCGGAGGCGCGCAGGCGCTCGGCGTTTTCGAGGCGCGAGTCGCCCAGCGCCTGCGCCCCGCCGGCCAGCAGGGCGCGTGCCACCTCGGGACTGCCACAGGTCACCTTGGTTACCCCGACCACGTACATGCCATCGAGCGCGGCGACCACGCGGCGGGTGTTGCCGCGGATCTTGTCGAGGTCGATGGTGAGCGTGGCGCGAGCAGTCATCGGTCTCCCCCGCACGGAGCGTAAGCCGACCCGGCCGCCTGGCGACCTTGCGTCGCCCGGCAGGCCGACCGCCTCTGGCGACCGTGCATATTCTTGATACAAGAGCTTATGCTTTGCCCCTCCACGATGCAAGCCATACACGGCGTTGAGGGGCTCGCCGCGGAGCGGTTTTGCGACTGCGCGCCCGCCGCTCGACCGGTCGCCGTCAGGCGGTCTCGCGCGCCAGAACGAAGCGCCGCGGCCCGGCGCGAAAGCCGTGAGCCAGGAGCCGCTCGCCGTAGCGGGAGTCCACAGCCGGTCCGCCGTCGATGCGCTCCAGGGCGAGCCGCGGCACGCGGCCCTCACGCACCGCGCCGGCAAGCGCCTCGAGGGCCTGCTCGAGAGCCTGCTCCAGGGCGGGCTCTCGCGGCTTGCCGGCGTCGTGACCGAACACCAGCAGCGAGCGCCCGCCCGGCTCGACCGCGAGCAGCGGCCAGCCGCCGACCAGCACCACGTAGGCGCCCGAGCGTCGCGCCGGCGCACGGACGCCGGGCTCGGGCCAGGGCAGCGCCGCACCGTAGAGCTGCGCCGGGTCGGTCAGGGCCAGGACCAGCGGCCTGTCGGCGACGGCCTCCTGGGCGCGCAGGCGCTCGACGGCGCCCGGGAGGGCGAACTGCAGGCCGCCCAGGCCCTCGACGAAGTAGCCCCGGCGGGCCGCGCCGAGCGTCTCGAGAGCCGCCAGCGCCGGATACAGCGCCGCGAACCCACCGGCGATGCCCTCGGCGCGCACCAGCTCGCGAGTGACGACGCCGTAGCGTTCGAGCAGCAGCTCGGCGCGGGCGCGCTGACGCGCCTCGGGGTCGACAGGCGCCGCGGCGGCGAACAGACCGGCGGTGAGCGACCAGCGTCCCTGGACCTGGGGCGCGCCGCTCGGCCGCCTGCCGAAGCGAGCGTGCGCCGCGCGGCGCGCCGTCGCGTGGCGAGCCCCGCCGCTCGCGACGCCTCTGAACCCTCCCCCACTGCCTCCGGCCGGCGCAGCGTGGCCCACGCGCCGCGCCCGCAGCGGCGCGAAGGCGTCGTTGGTCACCTCGCCCGCCCAGACCAGCTCCCAGAGCGCCGCGCGCAGCTCCTCGGCGCCGAGTTCGGGATGATCGACCAGCAGGTCGGTGAAAAACGAGGCGCTGCGGCGCAGGTGCTCGCGCACCAGGTCGTGCGTGGCGCCCGTGGGACGTTCGCGTTCGGGCGGCGGGCCCAGCAGGGGCGCGTCGTCGCGAAAGTAGAAGGCGATCCTGCCGGCGCGCCCGCTTCCGGTCCCCGCGCCGATCCAGGCCAGCTCGCCGGTGGCGCAGAGCTCGTCGAGCCAGGCCGGCGAATAGGATCCCAGACGACGGGGCAACACGTCGTGCTCCCAGACCTCGGGCGCCAACGCCAGCCCCTGCAGCGGCGCCAGCAGGTCGCGCAGGCGCTCGACGCCGGCCCCGGCCGCGCCCTGGCGATCGATGCCCTGCCAGGCCGCCACGAAGCGTGCCAGCACCTCGGGGCCGACCGGTTCGATCTCGCGGCGCAGCACCGCCAGCGAGGCCCGCCGCAGACGCCGCAGGACGCCCGGGTCACACCACTCGCGCTGAGTGCCCTGCGGGCGCAGCTCGCCGCGCACCAGATCGCCGTCGCGCTCCAGGCCGGTCAGCACCTCGAGCGCGGACCCGACCCCGAGCCCATAGCGGCGGCCGAGCTCGTCTGTCTCAAAGGGTCCATGGGTGAGCGCGTAGCGGCGCGCCAGCTCGCGCAGCGGGTCGGTGACCTCGGCGAGAAACGACGCCGGCAGACCCGGTGGAGGCGCAAGGCCCAGGGCATCCCGGTAGAGTCCGGCGTCCTCGGCGGCCGCCCAGCGCTCCTCGCCGGCGACGGTCAGCCGCATGGCGCGGCGCTCGCCTTCGAGCTGAGCCAGCCAGAGCGCCGCGCGCTGGGCCGCCGCGTCCTTGACCTGTTGTGCAGCCTCTTCGTCAACCGACTGTGCCGCCCCTTCGTCGGCCGACCATGCAGCCTGTTCGTCGACCGACCGCGTCGCGTCGCCGACCCGCTGCGCGGCTTCGTCGGCGTTGAGATCGCCGATCCGCCGCAGGACGTCGTGCAGCCCGTCGGCGCTCGTGGCCCGGCTGCGTGGCGAGCGCTGCTGCAGGTCGTCTTCGAGCTGGGCGAGCGCGGACGGGTCGATCAGCTCGCGCAGCTCCTCCTGGCCGAGCAGCTCGCGCAGCAGGTCGCGATCGAGCGCCAGCGCCACGGCGCGGCGCTCGGCGCGCGGCGCGTCGCCCTCGTACATGTAGCTCGCGATGTAGTCGAACAGCAGCGACGAAGCAAACGGCGAGGCGGTCGCGGTCTCGACCTCCACAACGGCGAGCTCGCGGCTCTGCAGGCGGCGCAGCACGTCCTTGAGGCCGGGCATGTCGAGCACGTCGCGCAGGCACTCTCGGTAGGTCTCCAGGACGATCGGAAACTGCGGATAGCGGCGCGCGACTTCGAGCAGCGACTGCGCCTTGAGGCGCTGCTGCCAGAGCGGCGTGCGACGGCCGGGGTAGGCCCGCGGGATGAGCAGCGAGCGGGCCGCGTTCTCACGAAAGCGCGCCCCGAACAGGGCGCTGGCGCCGAGCTCGGCCACCACCAGGTCCTCGGCCTCGTCAGGTTCGACCAGAACGAGACCGGCGTGCGGCGGCTG
>PKYM01000367.1:4587-4970 GCA_003132645.1 Actinomycetota bacterium
TCGCCGATCTCGTCGCGGAAGCGTTCGACCACGACCGTGCGGTCGCAAGGCAGCACGGTCGTGGCCGCTTGCTGTTCCTGCAGGAAGGCCAGCAGGTTGCGGGCGGCCCAATCGTCCAGGTCGTAGTCGGCCTCGAGCGCCTCGGGCGTCTGGTCGACCGCCCAGCGGGCGAAGGCGCCGATCGCCTCGCCCAGCTCCCGCGGACGCCCGATCGACTCGCCGTGCCAGAAGGGCACGGCGCCGGGCGCGCCGGGCGCCGGCTCGACCACGACGCGGTCGCGGGTGATCTCCTGTATGCGCCAGGAGCTCGCGCCGAGCAGGAACGTCTGTCCCACGCGAGCCTCGTAGACCATCTCCTCGTCGAGCTCGCCGACCCGGCGGCC
>PKYM01000082.1:0-775 GCA_003132645.1 Actinomycetota bacterium
TGTCCGGCGGCGTCGGCGTCGAAGCAGAGGAACAGATTGCGCGTATGGCGCGTGAGGCGTTTGAGCTGTTCCTCGGTGAAGGCGGTGCCCATCGAGGCGACCACGTTGGTCACCCCGGCCTGCACCAGGGCGATGACGTCGGTGTAGCCCTCGACGACGAACAGGCGGTCCTCTTTGGCGGCGCTGGCCTTGGCCTGGTCTAAGCCGAACAGCGCCTCGCTTTTGTGGTAGAGCATCGTCTCGGGCGAGTTCAGGTACTTGGGTTTGTCGTCACCCAGGGTGCGGGCGCCGAAGCCCAGCACGCGGCCGCGCTCGTCGGCCAGCGGGAACATGAGGCGGCCGCGAAAGCGGTCGTAGACGCCGCCCTTCTTGCCGGGCACGACGAGGCCGGCGTCGGTCAGCTCGCGTTCNNGGCTTGCGCCGCCCGCGTCTCCCACAGCACGCGCTCGTAGTAGGCGCAGGCCTGCTCCAAGACCTTGCGCTGGCGGTCGCGGCGCTTGCGGTCGGCATCGGCGCGCACGCTGGTCTCTTCGTAGTCGAGCTGCACGCCGAAGCGATCGGCGAGCGCCTCGACAGCCTGGGCGAAATCGAGGTTCTCCTTCTTTTCGACGAACGACAGCAGGTCGCCGCCGGCGCCGCAGCCGAAGCAGTAGAAGAGCTTTTCGACCGGATTGACCGAAAACGAGGGCGTCTTTTCTTCGTGGAAGGGACAGCGCGCCATGTAGTTGGCGCCCGCCTTCTTCAACTGGGTGTACTGGCCGACCACCTCGAGCAT
>PKYM01000082.1:859-3768 GCA_003132645.1 Actinomycetota bacterium
CGCTGGCGGCGCCTGAGGCGGCGCATCTCGCGGCGCGTGGGCTGGGGCTGCCGGTCGTAGGGCTCGTAGTGGTAGCCGAGGTGGTCGAACACCCAGATGGTGCAGACGGTGAGCGCCACGATCCACACAAGATACACGACGGCGAGCGCCGCCCACACCCATGGCGCGGTCGTATCGTGCAGGACGCCGTGCGCGACCATGGCGCCGTGTGCCCGGCTGATCTTGAGCAGGTGGGTCCACCAGAAGACCAGGAAGGGCACCGGCAGCAGCAGCAGCCAGGCGACGGGCACGAGCGTGCGCCCGAGGCGTCTCACGCTCAGGCCCCGGGGCGAAGCGGCGACCCGACCGGGCGGCCCATGAGCAGCTCGTCGAGGTAGCGGCCGGCACGGCAGAACTGCAGCGCGCGACGGCCCTCCAACGTGAACCCGTGACGTTCGTAAAAGGCGATCGCCCGCGTGTTGTGGGGGAAGGCCGAGAGGATCACCTTGGTGAAGCCGGCGGTGGCGGCCCAGGCGATGGTCTGCTCGAGCAGGGCGGAACCGACCCCGAGGCCGCGATACCGCGCCCCGACCGACATGCCGAACTCGAAGACGTGCGCCGAGGGGGCGAACGGGAGCCCTGAGCCGCCGAGGTCGCCGGCGATCTCGCCGGCGACCTCGGCGACCAGAAAGAGGCTGCGCGGGTCGCGGGCGCCCCTGCCGATCAGGCCCTTGACGTCGCGCAGCCCGATGCTGCCGGGCGTCGCCAGCAGCGGCACGTCGGGCTCACCGGCAACGGCGTCGATCAGGTCGCGCACGGCGCGCGCGTCGCCCGCAACGCCGGCCCGCACGACCAACTTGCGGCCGTCGGCCGTCGTTGCGACCGTCGTTGCGACTGTCGTGCCGAGTGCCGCCACGTCCCCTTTCGACAGGGCTCTCTCGCGCTCCGGGCTACTTCTCAAGCCGCAGCTTGCCGCTCTCCTCGATGGCCGCCTGCGCCGCGGCGAGACGCGCCACCGGCAGACGGAACGGCGAGCAGCTGACGTAGTTCATACCAACGCGGTGACAGAACTTGACCGTCTCCGCGTCGCCGCCGTGCTCGCCGCAGATGCCGACCTTGAGGTCGGCGCGCGTCGAACGGCCCTTGCGCACGCCGATCTCGACGAGCTGGCCCACGCCCTCCTGGTCGAGCGTCGCGAACGGGTCGGCCGGCCAGATCTCTTCTTTGAGATAGAGCGGCAGGAACTTGCCGGCGTCGTCGCGCGAGATGCCGTAGGTCATCTGCGTGAGGTCGTTGGTGCCGAAGCTGAAGAATTCGGCCACGCCCGCGATCTTGTCGGCCGTCAGGGCGGCCCGCGGGATCTCGATCATCGTGCCGACCATGTACTCGACCGACGTGCCGCGCTCGGCGAAGACCTCGGCGGCCACGGCACGCACCGCGTCGGTCTGGTCGGCGAGCTCCTGGTGGGTACCCACCAGCGGGATCATGATCTCGGGGTGCACGTTGACACCCTCGGCCTTGACGTCGCAGGCGGCCTCGAGGATGGCGCGCGCCTGCATTTTGGTGATCTCGGGGTAGAGGATCCCCAGGCGGCAGCCGCGCAGGCCGAGCATGGGGTTGTTCTCGTGCAGGTCGTCGACCGCGGCGGCCACGTCTGCGGCGGAGATGCCGAGCTCACGGGCGACGTCGGCCTGACCTTCGGCGTCGTGCGGCAGGAACTCATGCAGCGGCGGGTCGAGCGTGCGGATGGTGACCGGGCGCTCGCCCATCGTGCGGAAGATGCCGGCGAAGTCGCCGCGCTGGATCGGCAACAGCTTGGCGAGGGCCTTCTCGCGCTCCTCCTGATTGTTGGCGAGGATCATCTCGCGCATGGCGATGATGCGGTCGCCGCCGAAGAACATGTGCTCGGTGCGGCACAGGCCGATGCCCTGGGCGCCGAAGGCGATGGCGTTTTCGGCCTGGTCGGGCTGATCGGCGTTGGTGCGCACGAGCAGTTTGCGCTGCTCGTCGGCCCAGCTCATGATCTTCGAGTAGTAGCGGTACGACTGGCTCTCCTCGGGCTTCATGGTGCCCTCGAGCAGCACCTGCAGCACCTCGGGCGGACGCGTCTCGAGCTTGCCGACGATGACCTCGCCGATAAAGCCGTCGATCGAGATCCAGTCGCCCTCTTTGACGGTCGTGTCGTCGACCGAGAAGGTGCGCGCGCTCATGTCGATGTCGAGCTCGCCGCAGCCCACGATGCAGACCTTGCCCATCTGCCGGGCGACCAGCGCCGCGTGGCTCGTCATGCCGCCCTGGGCGGTGAGGATGCCCTGCGCTGCGTCCATGCCGCGAATGTCTTCGGGGCTCGTGAAGTCGCGCACCAGCAGGACCTGCTCGCCGCGCTCGGCCCAGGCCACCGCGTCGGCGGCCGAGAAGACGACCCGCCCGGTGGCCGCGCCGGGACCGGCCGGCAGACCACAGGCGAGCGCCTGGCCGCCCTTTTCGGCGGCCTGCTCGTCTTGCGCCCGAAAGACCGGCCGCAGAAGCTGGTTCAACTGGTCGGGCTCGATGCGCATGAGCGCCTCTTCGGGACCGATCAGGCCCTGGTCGGCCATGTCGACGGCGATGCGGATGGCCGCCAGGCCGGTGCGCTTGCCGTTGCGCGTCTGCAGCATGAACAGCCGGCCGCGCTCGATCGTGAACTCGAAGTCCTGCATGTCGCGCATCTCGCGCTCGAGGGTCTGGCGGACCTCCATGAGCTGGTCGTAGACCTCGGGCCAGACCTGCTTGAGCTCGATCGCCGGTCGCGGCGTGCGCACCCCCGAGACCACGTCTTCGCCCTGGGCGTTGACCAGGAACTCGCCGTAGAAGGCGTTCTCGCCGCTGGCCGG
Source organism: Actinomycetota bacterium (assembly GCA_003132645.1). Taxonomy (GTDB): domain Bacteria; phylum Actinomycetota; class Thermoleophilia; order UBA2241; family UBA2241; genus Bog-752. The sequence goes on from PKYM01000082.1 coordinate 3,712, forward strand.
ATTGCGCGTGAAGGCCACGCCGGTGCCCGACTCGTCGCCGTCGTTGCCGTAGACCAT
>PKYM01000082.1:3808-4326 GCA_003132645.1 Actinomycetota bacterium
AAGGTCTTGCCGACGCTGTCGTGCACGGCCTGCTTAAAGATCGCGACGAGCTCCTTGAGATCGTCGGCGGTGAGCTGGGTGTCGACCTGCACGCCACGGTCTTTCTTCATCTGCTCGAGGCGCTCCTCGAACGGGTCGGGATCCTCCTTGTTCTCGGGCTTGCAGCCCAGCACGACGTCGCCGTACATGCTGACGAAGCGCCGGTAGCAGTCGTANNAGGTTGAGGACGGTGTCCATCATGCCCGGCATGCTGGCCCGGGCGCCGGAGCGCACGCTGACGAGCAGCGGGTCGTCGGGGTCGCCGAAGTTCTTGCCGGCGTTCTTTTCGAGCTGCGCGAGCGCGGCCTCGACCTGGGCCCTGAGGCCCTCGGGGTAGTCGCCCTTGGCGGAGTAGTGGTTGCAGACTTCGGTGGTGATGGTGAAGCCGGGCGGCACCGGCAGGCCGATGCGGGTCATCTCGGCGAGGTTGGCGCCCTTGCCACCGAGCTCGGCCCGCATGTCCTTGTTGCCTTCGCTGA
>PKYM01000058.1:0-10887 GCA_003132645.1 Actinomycetota bacterium
GCGCCGCCGGGCGCGCCGTCCCCGCCGGCGGCCGCGAGCGCGCCGTCGGCGCGCCCAGGCCGCCGGACCCGTCGCCTGTTTGCCGACCGCCTGCTGGTGACTCTCGCCGCCTGGGTCGAGCACGCCCTTGCCTCCGACGAGCTCGCCCGCCGGCCCGGGCTGCTGCAGCGGCTCGATCCCCGCGTCAAGCTCGTCACCCTTCTGGCCTTCATCGTGGTCGCCGCCCTGTCGACGCGGCTCTCCGTGCTGCTCGTACTGCTCGCGTTCGCGGTGGCTCTCGTGCCGGCCTCGCGGCTCGGCCTGGTCCGCTTCGGCGCGCGGGCCTGGTTGTTCATCCCGCTCTTCACCGCAGCGATCATGCTGCCCGCGACGCTCAATATCGTCACCCCGGGCCGCGCGATGCTGACCTTCTGGTCGCACGGCGCGCCCTTCTCGCCGCTGCCCGCCACGCTGGCGGTCACCGCGCCGGGTCTGTTCGCCTTCGTGCGCCTCGTACTGCGGGTCACGACGGTGGTGTCGTTTGGAGTGCTGCTCACGCTCACCACGCCGTGGCCCGACCTGCTCAAGGCGATGCGTGCCGTGGGCGTGCCGCGCGGCTTTGTCTTCGTGCTGGCGGTGGCCTATCGCTACGTCTTCACGCTGGTCAGGCTCGTGCAGGACATGGCGCTCGCCCGCAAGAGTCGCCTGGTGGGCCGGGTCGCCAGCGGCGAGGATCACCGTTTTCTCGGGGCGACGGTGGCCACCGTCTTCGGCAAGTCGCAGGCGACGAGCGAACAGGTCTACCTGGCGATGATCTCGCGCGGCTACTCGGGCGAGGCGCGCACGCTGCGCACCTGGCGTCTGCGACCACTCGACATCGTCTGGGCGGCAGGTGTGGCGGCCGGACTCGGCGCCCTTGTCTGGTTCGCGTTCGCCGCGGGGACGCGATGACCGCCGTCTTTCGTCTGATCGCCGTCGGCTACCAGTACGGTCCCGGGGTCGAGGCGCTCGCCGGGATCGATCTGACGATCGACCCCGGCGAGCGCCTCGCCATCCTCGGGGCCAACGGCTCAGGCAAGTCGACTCTGCTCAAGGTCCTCGCCGGGCTCGCCGAGCCCACGCAAGGCGAGGTCGCGGCCTTCGGTGAGCGCATCAGCGGCGGCGCCCTGTCAGACGAAGCGGTAGCCCAGCGCTTTCGGCGGCGTGTCGGCATGGTGTTCCAAAGTGCCGACGCCCAGCTCTTCAACCCCACCGTGCGCGACGAGGTCGCCTTTGGGCCGCTGCACCTCGACCTGCCCCACGACGAGATCGTCGGCCGCGTCGAGGACACCCTGGCCATGCTCGGCCTCGGCGCGCTCGCCGAGCGCGCGCCCTACAACCTGAGCGGCGGCGAGAAGAAGAAGGTCGCCCTGGCGTCGGTGCTGTCGATCAACCCCGAGGTGCTGATGCTCGACGAGCCCACCAACGGCCTCGACCCGCGCACCCAGGAGTGGCTCATCGAGTTGCTCGCGACGCTGAACCGCGCCGGCAAGACGATCGTCGTGGCCACTCACCAGCTCGATGTGCTCGAGCGGCTCGTCGACCGCGCGGTCGTCCTAGGCGAGGACCACCGCCCGGCAGCCGATGGGCCGCTGAGCGACGTCCTGGCCGACCGTGACCTGTTGCTTGCCGTCAACCTCATCCACGAGCACGCCCACCATCACGGCGCCCTGCTGCACTCGCACTCGCACGCCCACCCGCCTGGTAAGGAACATCACGCCGAGGGTCAGCCCGAGCACGAGCACGACCACGAGCACCTCTCGCGGCCTCGCGGCCACCAGNNGAGCACGATCACGTCCGTCGCGATGGGGTCGCGGCCGGATCACGCGAGCATGACGCTGGTGTGGTCGCGACGCTCGGCGGTGCCGGGAGCATCGGCGTAAGAGCGGCGAGGAAGGGCGACGAGCCCGCCCTCGCCGCTCTCTCAAGCGCGCTTGGCTACCGCGCCGACGCCGTCCGCATCGAGCGCCGTCTGAGCGTCCTGGCGGCCGGCGTTGACGACGTCGTGTTCGTGGCCGTCACGGAAAGCGCCGAGGTCGTCGGTTTCGTGCATGTCGCGGAGCGCCGGCTGCTCGTCAGCGAGCCCTTCGTCGAGCTCGAAGGGCTGATCGTCGCGGCCGCCGCCCGTCGCCGCGGCGTGGCGGGGCTGCTCATCGCGGCGGCCGAACGGTGGGCCCTGGGGCGCCGCGTCGGCGAGCTGCGCGTGCGCGCCCGCCTCGAGCGGGACGTCGCCGACCTGGTCTACAGACGGCGCGGGTTCGAACTGGAAAAGAAGCAGCGCGTGTTCAGCAAGCGGCTTGAGGGCTCGGGCGCGACGGACCTTCCGTCCTGAAGGGTAGCTGCGGCTTGCAGGTGCCGGGTCACCCCCGTGAGCGCCCGATGGAGGGCTCAGTCGAGGCACCTCCCGCCCGACTCGCGGCACAGCCCGCACGGCCCCAGTTCCCGCCCCGGGGTGTACACTCATGCCCCGCAAGGCAGGCGACGACCGTCGCGGCGACACTGGTTCACGACCACCGAGGAAACCCACTGCAACCTTTTGCCCTATGACGCCGTCTAACTTTCCGGACCACACCGATCTCCCCGAACCCAGCCCGCACGACCTGGAGGCTGCGACCGCGGGCGACCGGGAGGCGTTTCGCAGGATAGTGGAGAGGTATCAGGGCATGGTCTACACGATGGCGTACAACCTGCTCGGCAATCACGTCGATGCCGAGGATGCGTCGCAGGAAGCGTTCCTGCGCCTGCATCAGAAGCTCAGCGGCTTTCGCGGCTACTCGACCTTCACGACGTGGTTCTTTCGCCTGGCGCTGAACGCGATCATCGACTACCAGCGCCGCGAGCGTAAGTACGGCGCCTTGCCAGACGTGCCCGAACCGGTCGCCGACCCCGAGGCCGAGGTGCTGCGGCGCGCCGGCTATGCGACCGTCATGAAGGCGCTCGCCGACCTGCCTCCCGACTATCGCCTGCCGCTCGTGCTGCGCGACCTCTACGGGCTGCGCTACGGCGAGATCTCCGACGCCCTCGACCGGCCGCTCGGCACGGTCAAGGCCTGCGTACACCGCGGCCGCACCTCGCTGCGGCTGCGCCTGCAGGCCAGCGGCGCGATCGACGAGGAGGCATGATGGACTGCGTTTCCTGCCGCGAGATCATCCAGCGGCACATCGACTGCGAGCTCGACGACGGCCAGGTCGTCGAGTTCCAGAAGCATCTCAGCTTCTGCGCTGACTGTGCCGCGGAACTCCAGGGTCTGGCCGCCGCGCACGGCGTGCTGCAGGCCACGCGCGAGGTCACAGTCGACGTGCCGCCCGGTTTTGCCGACCGCATCATGGCGGCCGTCGAGTCGCAGCCCGAGCCCTCGACCTTCGAGCGTGCCCTGGCGACTGCGACGGGCGGCGTGCTGCCCGGCCGCGTGCCGCGCCGCATCCGTTACTACGGCTACTACGGACTGGCCCTCGTCGCCGTGGCGATCGGCCTGCAGCACAAGTACGGCCACCGGGCCGGCGAGGACGAGGTGCGGGCATGAGCGCCGTCGTCGCCCTCACGCGTGACCAGATCGAGGAGCTCATCCCCCACCGTCCGCCGTTCCTGCTGCTCGACTGCGTCGTCGAGCTCGTCCCGGGCGAGCGCTGCCACGCCCGCCGGCTCGTCCGCGAGGACGACTGGTGGTTCGCGGGCCACTTTCCCGGCAACCCGGTCATGCCCGGCGTGCTGATCGTCGAGGCGCTCGCCCAGGCGGGCGTCGTGACCGCGCTGTCGCATCCGGCCAATAAGGGCAAGCTCATCCTGTTCGCCGGTATCGACAAGGTGCGGTTCAAGCGCGTGGTGGTGCCGGGCGACACGCTCGACCTGAAGGTCGAGGTCACCATGGCCCGCAGCGCTGTGGGCCGCGGCAAGGTGAGCGCCACCGTCGGTGGCGAGACCGCCTGCCGCGGCGAGCTCATGTTCGCCCTGACCGACGCTCAGGAGACGGCGTCGGGCCAGGCGCGGCTGAGCCCTGGCGCGGGAGAGGAACGGTGATCGGCCTCCGTCGGGGGCTCGTCCACGGAGCGAAGATCGCGGCCCTCGGCGTGTCGATCCCCGAACGCGTCCTGACCAACGCGGAGCTGGCTCGCACCATCGACACCTCCGACGAGTGGATCTCGTCGCGCACCGGCATCCGCGAGCGGCGCATCTGCCGGCCCGACCAGGCGACCTCCGACCTGGCGATCGAGGCGGCCAACGATCTGCTGGCCAGCAACGGCTATCACGCCGAAGACGTCGACCTCGTGATCAGCACCTCGCTCGTGCCCGACATGCTGTTCCCGGCGACCGCCTCGGTGATCGCCGAGCGCATCGGCGCCCGCAACGCCGGCGCCTTCGACGTGCAGTCGGGCTGCACCGGCTTCGTTTACGGCCTGGCCGTGGCTACCGCCTTCGTCTCGGCCGGCATCTACGACACGGTGCTCGTGACCGGCGCCGAGGCCATCTCCAAGGCGCTCGACTGGCAGGATCGCAGCACCAGCGTGCTGTTCGGCGACGGCGCCGGCGCGGTGCTCGTGCGGCCCTCCGACAACGGCTCGATCTTCGCTTTCGATCTCGGCAACGACGGCACCGGGGCGCCCTTCCTGGCCATGCCGGCGGGTGGCACCAGGCTGCCGGCCAGCCACGAGACGGTCGACGCGCGTCAGCACTTTCTGCGCATGAACGGTCGCGAGGTCTACCGCTTCGCCACGCGGCGGGTCGTCGAGTCCTGCCAAAAGACGCTCGACGACGCCGGTCTGGCGGCCGCCGACGTCGACCTCTTCGTGCCTCACCAGGCCAACCTGCGCATCATCGAGAGGGTCGCCGGCCTGCTCGGCTTCTCAGACAAGCAGGTCTTCTACAACCTCGACCGCTTCGGCAACACGTCCTGCGCCTCGATCCCGCTGTGCCTGCACGACGCCATGGAGCAGGGCCGCCTCAAGCGCGGCGACCGCTTGCTCATCGTGGGCTTCGGCGCGGGCCTGACCTGGGGTTCGTGCCTGACCCGGTGGGAGCTGTGAGGGCCGCGGGGCGGCCGACGCGCGGCCGGGGGGCGACGTGTGACCGGCGGCCGACGTGTGACCGGCGGCGCCCGTGATCGCCGTCCTGTTTCCCGGCCAGGGATCGCAGGCCATGGGCATGGGCTGCGACCTCTACGACGCCTCCGCGGCGGCTCGCGCCACCTTCGACGAGGCGAGCGAGGTGCTGGGCTACGACCTGACGGGCGTCTGTCGTATCGGGCCGCCCGAGGAGCTCGCCCGCACCGAGGTCACCCAGCCGGCCCTGCTGGCTCACTCGGTGGCCGCCCTGCGCTTGCTGCAGGAGGGCGGATTCGCCTTCGACGCGGCGCTCGGCCACAGTCTCGGCGAGTACTCGGCGCTGGTGGCGACCGGCGCGCTTCGCTTTCGCGATGCGGTGACGCTGGTCAAGGTGCGCGGCGAGGCCATGGCCGCCGCGGCCGCGCGCCGTCCCGGCGGCATGGTGGCCGTGCTGGGCCTCGGGGCCGACACGGTCGTCACGCTCTGCGCCGGCCTCGAAGCAGCCTGGCCGGCCAACTTCAACTGTCCCGGCCAGGTCGTCGTGAGTTGTGCCGCGGCCTCGCTTGCCGCCTTCGAGGAGGCCGCCAAGGCGGCCGGCGCGCGGCGCGTCGTGCGCCTCCCGGTGAGCGGTGCGTTCCACTCGCCGCTCGTGGCGCCGGCGGCCGAAGCCCTGCGCGGGCCGCTCGCCGCGACGTCCTGGACCGCGCCCCGGCCGGCCTTCTTCTCGACCTGTAGCGCCGGCTTCGAAGACGGCGGCTTCGCCGCCCTGCTCGAACGGCAGCTCGTCTCGCCGGTGCGCTTCGAAGAGTCGATACGGCGGCTTGCGGCCGAGGGATACAATGCTTTTCTGGAGGTCGGACCGGGGGCCGTGCTCACCGGTCTCGTCAAGCGCATCGACCACGACGTCGCCACGGCCAGCGCGGGCGACATCGGCTCGCTTTCCGCGGCGCTCGACAACGGCTGGACCACCACCCTCAAGGGGGACCGATGACCACGACCATCGATCTGAGCGGCAAGATCGCGCTCGTCACCGGCGCCGGCCGCGGGATCGGCCGCGAGATCGCGCTGACGCTGGCCGCGGCCGGCGCCGCGGTCGCCGTCAACGACTTCGCCGGCGAGGAGACCTGCCTGGCCGTGGTCGCCGAGATCGAGGCCCTGGGCGTCAGGGCGATCTGCGCCATGGGCGATGTCGGCGACGAGGCCAGTGTCGCGGCCATGGTCGAGAAGGTCGAGACAGAACTGGGCCCGCTGGCGATCGTCGTCAACAACGCCGGCATCACGCGCGACAACGTCGTGATGCTGATGAGTCCCGACGACTTCGACGGCGTCGTGCGCACCCACCTGCGCGGCACGTTCCTGGTCTCCAAGGCGGTGGCGCGCAAGATGTTACGTCGCCGCGAGGGTTCGATCATCAACATCTCGAGCGTAGTCGGTCGGCGGGGCAACGCCGGCCAGGCCAACTACGCGGCCGCCAAGGCGGGCATCATCGGCCTCACCAAATCGCTTGCCAAAGAGCTCGGCGCGCGCACTATCCGCGTCAACGCCGTGGCCCCGGGCTACATCGACACGGCCATGACCCAGGAGCTCTCAGACGACGTGCGCAAGGCGATCGTCGACGCCACGCCGCTGCGCGCCATAGGCCAGCCCTCGGATGTCGCCAACGCCGTACTCTTTCTCGCGTCACCGCTCTCGCGGTACATTACCGGGTGCACACTCCCCGTCGACGGCGGTCTCGGCATCTGAAGGCAGCGAGGCCACTGTGAACCGGCCGACCAAGAGGAGCTATCCCACATGAGCAACACTTCGCGGCGAGTCGTCGTTACAGGCATGGGCCTTGTTTCGCCCCTGGGCTGCGACATCGACCGTTTCTGGAGCCGCCTGATCGCCGGGCAGTCCGGCGTCGACCTCATCCGCAACTTCGACGCCTCGTCGCTGCCGGTGCGCATCGCCGCCGAGGTCCGCGAGTTCGACCCGCTCGAGTACATGGACCGCCGCAGCCAGCGTCGCATGGACCCGTTCGCCCAGTACGCCGTGGCGGCGGCGATCATGGCCAAGGACCACTCCGGGCTCGACGTGAGCAAGGAGCCCGAGCGCGTGGGCGCCGTGGTGGCTACCGGCGTTGGCGGCCTGGGCACCTTCGAAGACCAGCTCCGCACGCTGTGGGTCAAGGGCAACGATCGCATGAGCCCGCTGTTCATCCCCATGATGATCCCCAACATGGCAGCCGCCCAGATCTCGATCGCGCTGGGCACCAAGGGCCCGCTGTCGACCGTCTGCACGGCCTGCGCGGCCAGCACCAACGGCATCGGCGACGCCTTCGAGATCATCGCCCGCGGCGACGCCGAGGTGATGTTCGCCGGTGGCAGCGAGGCGCCGATCTGCAACGTCGGTGTCAATTCCTTTGCCGCCATGCGGGCCCTGTCGACGCGCAACGACGAGCCCGAAAAGGCGAGCCGGCCATTCGACCGCACCCGCGACGGCTTCGTCATGGGCGAGGGCGCCGGCATCGTCGTGCTCGAGGAGCGCGGGCACGCCGAGAAGCGCGGCGCCACGATCCACGCCGAACTGGTCGGCTACGGCATGAGCTCCGACGCGTTCCACCTCACGCTGCCCGACGAGACCGGCCAGTCGCAGGCGCGCGCCATGCGCATGGCCATCGACCGCGCCGGCATCGATCCTTCAGAAGTCGACTACATCAATGCCCACGGCACCTCGACGCCGCCCGGCGACATCGCCGAAACGCGCGTCATCAAGATCGCCCTGGGCGAAGAGAACGCCCGCAAGGTCGCCATCTCCTCGACCAAGTCGATGATCGGCCACTGCCTGGGTGGTTCGGGCGCCCTCGAGGCGATCATCTCGGTGCTCACCATCGAACGGGGCGTGATCCCGCCGACCATCAACTTGACGACGCCCGACCCCGAGTGCGACCTCGACTTCGTGCCGCTCGTCGCCCGCCCGGCCACGGTCAACGTCGCCGCCTCCAACTCCTTCGGCTTCGGCGGCCACAACGCGACGCTCGTCTTTCGGCGTTACGGCTGATGACCGTCACGGTCGAGATCGCCCGGCGGGGCACGGCGCCGGCGCCGCGGCGCTGGGTCTGCCCCAAGTGCGCCTCAGAGCACGACCCGGCCGTCGTCAAGGAGAATCTGTCGGTCTGTCCCGCCTGCGGCTATCACCAGCGCATCGGCGCCCGTGAACGCATCGTCCAGCTCGCCGACGAAGGCACCTTCGTCGAGTACTGGAGCCATCTGCGCACCCTCGACCCGCTCGACTTCGTCGACCTCGAGCCCTACCCGGAACGGGTCCGCGAGGCCCAGGGAGCAAGCGGCCTGACCGAGGCCCTCGTGGCCGGCCCGGCGGCGATCGGCGGGACTCCCTGCGTGCTGGCCGTCATGGACTTCGGCTTCATGGGCGGCAGCATGGGCAGCGTCGTCGGCGAGAAGCTCTGGCGGGCCGCCGCGGTAGCGGCCGACGAGGGGCGCCCGCTCGTGGCCGTGGCCAGTTCGGGCGGGGCGCGCATGCAGGAGGGCGCCCTCTCGCTCATGCAGATGGCCAAGACGACTTGCGCCGTCGACGTGCTAAACGACGCCCGCGTGCCCTTTGTGGCAGTGATGGCCGACCCCTGCACCGGCGGCGTCGTGGCGAGCTTCGTCAGCCTGGCCGACATCTGCGTGGCCGAGCCCGGCGCCCTGCTCTACTTCTCGGGGCCGCGGGTGATCGCCCAGACCACGCGCGAGCAGCTCCCGGACGACTTCGGCGGCGCCGAGCGCAACCTGGCCCTCGGTCACGTCGACGCGGTCGTGCCCAGGGCCGAGCTCAAAGACAAGGTGGCCAACTACCTGCGTCTGCTGAAGGGAGGTGGTCAACCTGACGGACTCGAACGACGACGATCATCACGATCCAGAAGCAGCCGCACGCGAAGGCTGGCTCGGGCAACGTCTGCAAGAGTTGCGGCGGCTTTCAAGAATCCCGGGCGTGAACCTGTCGGAGGAAGCGGAACGGCTCCAGGGTCTCCTGAAGAGCCGGCGCCATGAGCGCCGCCGCCACGACACCTGGCTGACCGTCCAGATCGCGCGCAACAAGGACCGGCCGCGCACCAGGGAGTACATCGAACAGCTGATCGAGGGCTTCGAGGAGCTCAAGGGCGATCGCCTGCGGGCCGACGACCGGGCCGTGATCGGCGGTCTGGGCTGGTTCGACGGCCGCGCCGTGGTCGTGGTCGGCCACCAGAAGGGCCGCACGCTCGACGAGCAGACCGAGCACAGCTTCGGCATGGCCCGGCCTGAGGGCTACCGCAAGGCCCAGCGGCTGTTCGCCCTGGCCGAACGCCACCGCCTGGCCGTGCTCACCTTCGTCGACACGCCGGGAGCCTACCCGGGCGTGGACGCCGAAGAGGGCGGGCAGGCGCGGGCCATCGCCGAGACCATGCTGGCCATGGCGCGCCTGAGCGTGCCGGTCGTGGCCACGCTGATCGGCGAGGGCGGCTCGGGCGGAGCCCTCGCCCTCGCCGTCGCCGACCGCGTCCTCATGCAGGAGAATGCGACCTACTCTGTGATCTCACCCGAGGGTTGCGCCGCCATTCTGTGGCGCGACGCCGAGTTCGCCCCGCAGGCCGCCGAGGCGCTGCGCCCGACCGCCTCGCAGCTTCTGCCGCTGGGCGTCATCGACCGCGTGATCGAGGAGCCCCGCGGCGGCGCCCACGTCAATCCCGAAGCTGCCGCGCGAAGGGTCCACGACGCCATCGCCGAAGCCCTCACCGAGCTCGAGCAGCTCATGCCTCGCGAGCGCCGTCTGGCGCGCCGCGAGCGCTTTCGCCAACTCGGCGTGTGGGGCGGCGAGGGACTGCTGCCCTAAGGCCGCAGGCACGGCTGACCCCGCCTCGCGGGGAACGGCGGCGAGGCTCTTCTGCTGCCTTGACGTGACCCTAACGGAGCGGTACTGCGCATCAGGGTCGTCGGTCTGCCACAATGGCAGACATGACGAGAAAGCCAGATCTTCGTGACCTCGACGGCCGCGAAGCCGTCATCACCGCGTCCCACGTCCGGAAATCCTACCGTGGGTTCACCGCCCTGCGCGACGCCACCTTCGCGGTGGCGCGTGGCGAGATCTTCGGACTGCTCGGCCCCAACGGCGCCGGCAAGACGACCACGGTCGAGTGTCTCCAGGGGCTGCGCCGAGCCGACGGAGGGACGATCGCGGTGCTCGGCCTGGACCCCGTGCGGCAGTCTCGCGAGTTGCGCCGCCGGATCGGCTGCCAGCTCCAGGAGTCGGCCCTGCCCGACCACATCCGCGTCTGCGAGGCGCTCGAGCTGTTCGCCTCGCTCACTCCCGGCGGGCGCGACTGGCGAGACGTGATGCGCGAGTGGGGGCTCGCCGACAAGAGCCGGGCCGCCTTTCACTCGCTGTCGGGCGGTCAGCGCCAGCGGCTGTTCGTGGCCCTCGCGCTGGTCAACGGTCCCGAGGTCGTGTTCCTGGACGAGATGACGACCGGCCTGGACCCGGCCGCCCGGCGGGTCGCCTGGGACCTCATCCGCGAGATCCGCGAGCGCGGCGCGACCGTGGTTCTCGTGACCCACTTCATGGAAGAGGCCGAGCGGCTTTGCGATCGCATCGCGGTCATGGACCGCGGCAAGGTCGTCGCCCTCGACAGCCCGCGCGGCCTGATCGCTTCGCACGCCGCCGGCGTGCGCGTGATCTTCCACGCCGACGGCGCCGATGTCTCGTTCCTCGAGGGCGTGCGGTACGTCGAGACGGTGCGCCGCGAGGGCCCCCGCGTGATCGTAGAGGGCCGCGGCGCCGTGCTGGCGCACGTCGGGGCGGCCCTGGTCGC
>PKYM01000058.1:10901-26225 GCA_003132645.1 Actinomycetota bacterium
CTCGCCGCGGGCCGCCGAGGCGGCATCCGGCGTGCTTGCCGTCAAGCCCGGACTCTGGGCTCTGGCCTTCGTCCGGGTCCTTCTGCGCATGACCTGGATCGAGATCAAGCTCCTCATCCGCGAGCCTGTGACGCTGGTCTTCTCGTTTGCCTTTCCGGTGCTCGTGCTGGTCTTGCTGGGCGGCATCTTCGGCGGCCAGCGCATGGACAGCGGCGCCTACGCCGGCCTCAAGATGATGAACTGGTACGTGCCCAGCTACATCGGCCTGGTGATCGCCTCGATCGGCACCGTCTCGCTGCCGGTGCATCTGTCGACCTACCGGGAACGTGGTGTCCTGCGGCGGTTTCGCGCTTCAGGGGTCTCGGAGTGGGTGCTGCTGGGCTCACAGTTCCTGGTGGGCGTCTGCACCTGCCTGCTCGGCGCCCTGTTCGTCAGCGTGCTGGGCATCTTCGCCTACGGCGTGGTGGCGCCGGTCTCGATCGGCGGCGTCGCCGTAGCCTTCGTCGTGGCCGTCTTTGCCTTCTCGGCGGTCGGCGTGCTGATCGCCTCGCTCGCGCCCACGGCGCGCGCCGCCCAGGGGATGGGGCTGCTCGTCTGGTTCATCATGATGTTCATCTCGGGCACCAGCGCGCCGCTCGACCAGCTTCCCCACTGGATGGTGACGCTGGCCAGGGCGCTGCCCCTTTACCACGTCGTGATCTCGCTGGTCGACCCCTGGAACGGCCACGGGACTAACCTTCTGCAGCTCACGATCGTCGGCGGCATCGGCCTGGCCACGAGCCTGCTGGCGGCGGGGCTCTTTCAGTGGGAGTAGGCCTCTACAGCTTGCCGAGCGCCTCGTAGACGCGTTGCGTCAGGGCCATGGTGGTCTTGCTCAGCTCGAGATCGCCGTAGAGCCAGGCCTCGGCAAAGGGGCGCGTCACGGCGATCGCGCTGCCGCCGTCGACGGCGAACACGGCGACCGGGAAGGTGGCGGCCGCCGGCGCCGTGGGGTCGATCGCCGCGGCGCGCTCCACCGCCCAGACCGCGGCGGCCTGCAGCAGCACGTAGCCGTCGGGCAGACGGTGCGTGCCAAGCTCGTCGCCGCGGATCTCGGAGATGATGCGGATGTCGGCGCCCGCGAACACCTCGCGCAGGAGCTCGAGCGCCTCGCCGGGCCCCTCGTCGAGCTCGAGCACGACGCGGAAGCGGCCCACTTCGGCGTGGTCGGCGGCGTCGGGCGGCGACGGGTAGGTCGCCCGCAAGTGGGCGATGATCTCGTCGGAGCCGGTGATCACCTTGCGGCCGTCCTTGAGCACGGGTACGGCCTCCTGTCCGGAGAGCTCGCGGACCTGCGTGCGATCGGCGCGCGCCAGCGGCACATTGACGTTGGTGTACATCAGCTCGAGCTCGGTCAGCACCTGCCGCACCCGGTGGCAGTAGGGGCACCATTCGGCCTGATAGAGCGTGAGCATGCATACCTCGCTTCGTCGGTCTGGTCGGTGATCCGGGCATACGGCTGGCTGCGGGACTGCCCCGTCGAACTGCCTGTCGGCGTCGGCACCATAGTATTCCCGTCGGCAAACGGGCGGGAAGTCGGCGATTCGCTGCGAGGCCGACTGTTCGTCGGGAGGTCAGCGAGCCGGAAGGTCAGTCGCGCGCCGAGCGCACGACCAGCTCGGCCAGGCGGGCGGGGTCCGACGTGGGCGCGAGGCAGACGCCGGCGAGGCAGACGAAGGCTGCCGCGCCCCCGGCGTCGTCAACGACGTAGCCCTCGCGGGCGATGACCTCGGCGTCTGCGTCGGGGTCGAGGAGTTGCAGTGAGCGCAGGGGTTCGGCGACGCGCGCAGCGGCGCGCAGCAGCGCGCCGCTGCGCGCGTCGCCACGGTGGCCGACGACCACGATGTGGGTGGGGTGTTCGACGAAGCGCATGACGGCGAGCGCCCAGGCGGCGGCGAAGGGGCCGGCAGTGGCCGCTTCGGGCGCGTAGGCGGCGAGCGCCCTGGCGGCTTCTTCACGGTAGGCCGGTACGCCACTGAAGGCTGCCAGACGGGTCAGGTCGTCGGCCATCTCGGCGCCGCCCTCGAGCACAGGCAGCGGCGCGTCGCGCGCGCCGCCCGAGTCGGCCGTCAGCACCTGTGGGCGATCGGCAAAGCGTCCGTCGCGGGTTCGCAGGTGCTGGAGCGCCCAGTCGGCCAGCAGGCAAGCGCGCGCGAGGTAGGTGCGGTCGCCCGAGACCTCGTAGGCGTCGAGCAGCGCCGCGGCCATCTCCGCCTGGTCGGCCAGCAGTCCGGCGATCGGGCCACCCAGGTAGTGGATCATGGCGCGGCGTCCGTGGCCGCGGTCCCAGAGGTGATCGATCGTCGCCAGGCCGGCCTGCGACAGGTCGGACCGCTCGAACAGGGTCGCGGCCCGCAGCAAGGCTCGCGCGGAGAGCGCGTTGGTGTCGACGAACACGGTGCGGTCGAGCGCGGGCTTGACCTCCACGCGCTCGCGCCCCGCGGCGTCGCACGCGTAGTAGTGCTCGTCGGCGTCCTGACTTCCCCAGAAGACCGGGGCGTCGCCGGCGGCGAGCACCGTCGTCAGGTACTCGATGACGCCGCGCGCGATCTCGCCGTAGGACGTCCGCCCGCTGAAGGCGAACGCGTTGAGGTAGAGGAGCGCGAGGCGGGCGTTGTCGCCGAGCATCTTCTCGTAGTGCGGCGCCGACCAGTCGCGGCGCGTCGCGTAGCGAAAGAAGCCCTCCTCGACGCCGTCGCGCAGCTCGCCGGCGGCCATGGCGTCGAGCGAATGCAGGGCCATGGCGAGCAGACGCTCGTCGTCGTGGCGGATCCCGGCGGCCAGCAGCAGGCCGAGCGCCTCGGGTTGCGGGAACTTGGGTTCGCCCCCCAGGCCGCCGTGGCGCGGGTCGTAGAGCGCGGCCACGGCGCGGCAGACCGCCGCCGCGCCGGCGGCGTCGACGAGGCCCGCGCCGGCCGGCTCGATGTGGGTCACGACGGCCTCGTCGAGGGCGCCGGTGTCGGTGTCCGCCGCAATGGCGCCAGCGTCGGCGTCATCCACCGCCGGATCGAGCCTGTGTTCGACGTAGTACTCGCCCACCCGGGCAAGCGCCGTGAGAAGCTGGTCGGGCGGCAGGTAGGTGGCGCCGGTCAGCACCTCGCCGGCCGGCGTGAGAAAGGCGATCGTCGGCCAGCCTCCCATGTTGTAGCGGCGGTTGACGTCGGGTCGGCGGTCGTTGTCGACGCGCACGGCCACAAAGCCGTCGGCGATCGCGGCCATGACCTGCGGATCGGAGTAGCTCGTCTCATCCATGACGTGGCACCAGTGGCACCACACCGCAGAGATGGCCAGCAACACGGGCTTGCCCGTCGCGCGGGCTTCGGCGAAAGCCTCGTCGCCCCAGGCGCGCCAGGCGATCTCGTGGGCGCGATTGACCCGGGGCGAGAACCGGAAGTCGCTGCCGGGGTCGGCCTCGGGCCGGCGGTCGACGCTATCGCGGTCGCCGTCGGGCGAGCCGTCGGCGCCGCCGGGACCGGCCACGGGCCGGCGCTCGGCGCTGTCGTTGTCGGCTGGGTCCATAGCTGAAGGTTGTACCCGCGCTGGGGCGACGGGCTAACCGTGCCGGGCGAAACCCCCGGCCCGGTGCGTGGCGCTCAGCCGCGCTTCGCTTGGCGTCTACGCTCGCGGTCGGTCGGGTGAGTGAGTCTGCGCCGGGACGCGATCGCTCTGACTCCCACCGCCGTCAGGCCTGCGTCGATGTTGCGCGACGGATGAGGGAGTCGGCGGAGGCGGGGCCGGGGGTTGAGGGACGCTTCGCAGCGTGAGCGCTATCCGCAGCTCTGGCTGCGGATCCCTGCTCTGGTTTCGCGGAGCGCGTCCCGAGCCCCCGGCCCCGCCTCTGCCGACGATCGCGCACGCCCGAGCCGCGCCAAGTCGCCGCGGATGCTCGCGCGGCGCAGGGCGCGAGGCCGACGCTCAGGCGAAGTCGTCGGCGAGCGAGTAGCGCAGGCGCAGCACCTCGGTCTGCGGCTCGGTGCGCGAGTAGACCACGATGTCGGTCAACGGCGGTGCGTACAGGTGGACCGTGATCAGCTCGCTGCCTGACTCGTTGGCGAGCTGATGGATCTCGCCGCGGTCGACCGTCGCCGCGCCGGAGTCGGCGATCACCTGCTCGTCGATCAGTTCGACCGGGCCGTGCGGCAGCTCGCCGCTCGCGGCCCCACCCACCTCGCTGACGCCGCGGCCGCCGTCGCGGCGCCGGAACTGGCGCGACGTGAGCTCTCCCAGGTAGAGGCGGGTCACGTTCAGCGAGCCGGCGTGGTCATGGATGGTCGAGGCCTGGCCGGGCTTCCAGCACAGCACGAGGAGCTCGAACTGGGCGGTGCGGCAGATGAGGTTGCGAGCGTAGTGGTCGTCGCAGAAGCGCACGTGCGCGCCGACCAGCGCGTCGTCTAAGTCGAGACGCTGCGCCAGCTCGTTGAACTCGCCCTGCGGCATGGTTTGGGTGCCCGCGCGGTTGGTCTCGACGATGAAGCGCTCCAGTGAGAGCGGGCCGGGAGTGGAAACGGTCATGGAGAGCGGTCTCCTTTCGTTCTTCACGCGCCGCGATACGGGTCTCGGGAGCCAGCGGTGGGCCTGCGTCCATAGGCCCGCACGGGCCGCCACAACCTTATGCTGCCCTGTGAGCGCAACGTGGGGCAACGTTTGGGCCTGCCGCGGGGCGACGTTCGGGCCTGCCGCGGGGCGACGTTTGACGTTGCCGAGGAGCCGCGCCGGCTGGTAGACTCCGCTACATCCGCACAACCGGATATCCGGATGATTGGAGGGGGCGTCGTGGACGCGCAACTCAAGCGCGAGGTCAATCTCCTGCATGCCAACGTCTGTCAGGCGCTCGCCGACCCGACCCGCATCCTCATCCTGTACGCACTCGGCGAGGCGCCCCGGCACGTGAGCGAGCTGGCCGACTCACTCGAAGCCCCGCAGTCGACCGTCTCGCGCCACCTCAAGGTCCTGCGCGACCGGCGGCTGGTCACCACCGCGCGCGATGGCGCCGGCGTGCTGTACTCGCTGGCCGACGCGCGCGTGATCGACGCCCTCGACCTGCTGCGCGCCGTTCTCATGAGCGCGCTTTCCGAGCAAGGGGAGCTGGCTCGGCGCCTGTCGTAGGGCCGCCCAAAGTCCAAAAGGAGTCGCTATGCCTCTTTCCACGGCAGACAGGGATCGTCTGAAGAACCTTCTCGGCCCGCACGTGACCTTCGATCGTCGCGAGCGACGCCTTTATGGTCACGACATCGCCGCCATGCCGAGCCTGGTCAAGCCGCTGGTCGGCGACACGACGCCCGATGCGGTCGCCCAGCCCACGAGCGAGGAACAGCTCGTCGAGCTCGTGCGCTGGGCGACCGATCGCCGCGTCCCTCTGACCCCGCGCGGCAAGGGTTCGTCGGGCTACGGCGGCGCCATCCCGGTCAAGAAGGGACTGGTCGTCGACTTCTACCGCATGCGTGCCGTGGTGGACATCGACGAAGAGGCTCTCACCGCGACAGTCGAGCCGGGCATCACCTGGGAACAGCTCGATCGCGAGATCGCCAAACGGGGCCTGACCCTGCGCCTCTACCCCACGAGCTACCCGTCGTCGTCGGTCGGCGGCTGGCTCGCCCAGGGCGGCGCCGGCATCGGCTCCTACGAGTATGGCTGGTTTGCCGAGAACGTCGTTTCGGCACGTGTCGTGCTGGCCGGTGGAGCCGTGCGCGAGCTTTCGGGCGTCGATCTCGGGCTGGTCGCCGACGCCGAGGGCACGACCGGTATCGTGAGCCAGGTCACCGTGCGGCTGCGCGCGCTCGAAGATGAGGCCGTCACCGCCATCGCCTGCGCCGACGCCCGTGATCTGCAGNNGAGCACAACGGCCACCCGGCCGAGGAGCGCGTCCTGCTGCCGGCGGCCTACATCCTCACGCTGGCCTACCGGGCCGCCGACCAGGCCCTCGTTCTGGCCGCGCTGCCTGAGCTCGTCGCCCCGATGCAGGCCGAGATCCTGTCGCAGCGCATCGCCGAGCACGAGTGGGAGCACCGCTTTCAACTCATGATCGTCAAGCGGCTGGGCCCGTCGCTCGTGCCCTCCGAGGTGGTCGTGCCGCTCGAACACCTCGGCGCGGTCATGGAGGAGATCGAGCACAAGGTCGACCAGCCGGTGGTCAAGGAGGGCGTGATCGTCAGGCACGGCGCCCACGGCCGGCCCGAGGCGATCATTCTCGGCTTCATCCCCTCCGACCAGCGCCGTTTCGACTACAACTTCGTCTTTGGCCTCGTGCTCACGATCATGGATATCGCGGAGAAGCACGGCGGCCGGCCCTACTCGACCGGCATGTACTTCGCCAGCCGGGCCGACGAGATCCTCGGCACCGAGCGCGTCAAGCGTCTGCGTTCCTTCAAGCGCGAGGCCGACCCGCACGGTGTGCTCAACCCCGGCAAGGTGATCGCCAGCGGCGCGCTGGGCAAGGCGCTCTCGCTGGCCGGCGCCTTCGAGCCGCTCATCCGGCCCTTCGGCAACCGCGTCATCGCCAAGGCCGTCGCCAGACCCGACCCCGGGGCGTCGGTGCGCGGCATCCCGGCCGACGTGGCGCTCTACGCCTACTCGTGCTCGCAGTGCGGCTACTGCGTCGATCAGTGCGACCAGTTCTACGGGCGCGGCTGGGAGAGCCAGAGCCCGCGCGGCAAGTGGTTCTGGCTGCGCGAGTTCATCGAGGGCCGCGAGCGCTGGAGCCAGGAGATGGTCGACACGTTCATCACCTGCACGACGTGCGAGATCTGCGACACGCGCTGCTCGGCCGTGCTGCCGATCGAACCGAGCTGGATGAAGCTCCGCGGCCGGCTGATCGAAGACGACAAACGTATGACGCTGCCGCCGTTCGAGATGATGAGCGCCGCGCTGCGAGATGAGGGCGACATCTGGGCGGGATACCGCAAGAACCGCGCCGACTGGTTCCCAGAGGATCTGTGGGAAGCGCACGGCCCGCAGCATGCGGCCGACACGGTGTACTTCGCGGGCTGCACGGCGAGCTACGTCGAGCGCGATATCGGCGTGGGCACCGTACGCCTGCTCGACGCCGCCGGCGTCGATTTCACCTATCTGGGCGAGAAGGAGCTGTGCTGTGCGACGCCGATGCTCGTGGCCGGCAAGTGGGAGCAGTTCGAGAGCGTCATGCGCAGCAACATCGCCAGCGTGCTGGCCGCGGGCGCCTCGACGGTGACGACGAGCTGCCCGGCCTGCGACATGATGTGGCGCACGGTCTATCCGGAATGGGCCGCCAAGCTCGGCATCGACTACCCGATCACGGTCAGGCACTACTCGGAGCTCGTTGCCGACAAGATTGCCGCCGGCGAGTTCGCGTTCCCCGCGACACCGCCACTGCGCGACCAGAGCGGCAAGCCGAGCGGCAAGAAGGGCGGGAAGAAGGCCGGTACGACCGACGCCGCCGGTGAGCCTCGCAAGACACGCGTGACCTGGCACGACTCGTGCCACATCGGGCGCGCCTCGGGCGTCTACGAGCCGCCCCGCGAGCTGATCAGGGCCAACCCCAACGCCGAGTTCGTCGAGATGCCGTTCAACCGCGAAGAGGCGCACTGCTGCGGCAGCGTGCTCACCCTGCTCAAGGACCCGGCCGTGGCCGCCGACATCGGCGAGGCCAGGCTGCGTGAGGCCCAGGAGGTCGGCGCCGAAACTATCCTTGCCCTGTGCCCTTGCTGCCAGTTCCAGCTACGGGTGAGCGCCCAGGCCAAGGGCATCGATATCGACGTCGTCGACCTGGCCCACTTCAGCGCCGCGGCGCTGGGCTTCGAGATGCCCGACCCCAACCCCGAGGTCCAGAAGCAGTGGGCCGTCTTCGAGGCGATGATCGCCCTCATGACCCCGCAGGGCTTCGCCGACCTGATGGGTACGATGTGGCCCGAGCTGATCGACGCGATGCCCTTCGGCATGGGTCCCATGATGCGCGCCATGGGTAAGGTGCCGGGTGCGCTCGACCTGATGAAGCCGATGTTCCCGGTGCTGTTCCCGCGGCTGCTGCCGCTGATGATGCCCAAGGTCATGTCGACCATGCTCGAGCGCATCGCCGATCGTGTGCCGATGCCCGACTACATGGCCGAGCAGATGCCCGGCATGATGCCCGGCATCATGGACAACCTCATGCCGCACATGATCGGCGACGTCGTGCCGCTCGTGACCGGCCCGATGGTCGACTATCTGCAGGGCAAGACGGGGGAAGAACGGGTACACTGAATGTGCGTTTTCACCGCTAGACCAGGAAGCGACGAGGGGCGGGGCCGAAAGGCCCCGCCCCTTTCTTTTGGTCCACGGCCCGCCTGCGTCCGTTCCACGTCCGTTCCAACCAGATCGACGACGGCCGCGCCCACGCCGATTTTCGGAGCTCCAGCCCGTACGTCCCTGGGCGTCGGCGGCTTCATGGCGGCCGCAGAGGACTTCGCGTGACCTCAATGGGGTATGGGAACGCCTAGTCCTGAAGACACGGACGATCCTGAAGACACGGACGACGTAGTCTGAGCCCCTCAAGGAGGGTGAGAACGACATGAAGACCCGCCTCATCAAAGTCCGCGGCCGTTCGATGGTCGTGATCGTCGCGCTGTTCGCCCTGGCGGCGGTCGCAGCCGCCTGCGGCAGCTCCTCTAGTTCCAGCACGACCACGCCGACGACGCCGGCCGGCACCGGCGGCACGGGCGCGTCCGTCTCGATCCAGAACTTCGCCTTCACGCCCAAGACGCTCACCGTCTCGCCGGGTACCACGGTGACCTGGACGAACAACGACTCGACGCCTCACAACGTGATCTCGACGAAGGGTCTGTCGCTCAACTCCACGACGACGAGCGTGTTCGCAAGCTCGACACTGAGCCAGGGACAGACGTTCAGCTTCACGTTCTCGGCGAAGGGCGTGTACTTCTACGAGTGTTCGATCCACAAGTCGCTGCCCGCCATGCACGCCGTGATCGTGGTGAAGTAGGCCCGATTGCGAAAGTAGCTCTCCTGCGGAGCGGCCCGCCTCTCGCCGGTGGCGTGACGGCAGGCACTTGACGGCAGCCCCGGACGGCATTAGAGTGAACGGCGTTCACAGAAATACACGTCGTTCGCTGCGGAAAGCGCCGTTCAAGAAAGGCCTCCTTCAACTTCCGACGGGCGGCAAGGAGGCAGGGACTGCCATGAGGGGCGAACACCTCCGGGCTCACAGGGCTCATCACCGGGTCGAGCTGGGCGACGGCCTCGCCGCCGAGCGCCTGGCCAGCCGCCGCCAGCGGCGCCACAGCGAGACGCGCGACGACATCCTGGTCGCGGCCCGTGAGGTGCTGCTCGAACGGGGCGCGGCCGACCTGTCGCTGCGCGAGATCGCGCGTCGCGCCGGCTTCAGCGCCGGCGCCCTCTACAAGTACTTCGACAACAAGGACGACGTCATCAAGGCGCTCGCCGACAGTGCCATGGGCGCGCTGATGGAGGCCTTCGCCCAAGTGCCGGCTGGTTTGCCCGTCGAGGAACGCGCCGTCGAGCTCGGCCTGGCCTACCTCGAGTTCGCTCGCCACAACCCCGAAGACGTGGCCGTGGTCACGCTGCACGAGTCGGTGCCCGCGGCTCCGGTCACGGGCGAGCACCAGCGCGTCGAGGAGACCGTGATCGGCGTGTTTCGCGACGGCGCGGCGCAGGGCGTCTTCTCGATGCCCGCTCACGAGGACGCCGAGTTCATGGCCTACGGCGCCTGGGCGCTGGTGCAGGGTCTGGCGACGCTCGAACAACGCCAGCGGCCCGAGGTCGCGGCCCGCCTGCGCGACAGCCAGCGGCGCCTGCTGCAGGCTTTCGTCAACGGCTTGAAGAGTGACTGGTCGGCGTCCGCATGAGCGCCGCCGCCGAGTCGACCAGAAACGCGGAGGGGATCATGCAAGAAGGCATCATGCCGGAGAGCGCCATCCCCGATGGCGCCAAGGCGAACGCAGACCGCAGACGCAAGCGTCTCACCCTGGCCTGCATGTGCTTCGCGCTGTTCATGGTGATGCTCGACAGCACCGTCGTGAACCTTGCGCTGAAGACTATCCAGATCAAGATGCACGCCAGTTACTCGGAAGTGCAGTGGATAGTCGACGCCTTCG
Source organism: Actinomycetota bacterium (assembly GCA_003132645.1). GTDB lineage: Bacteria > Actinomycetota > Thermoleophilia > UBA2241 > UBA2241 > Bog-752. The sequence continues at coordinate 21,023 of PKYM01000058.1, forward strand.
TGCTGGCGCTGGCGAGCCTCCTGCTCACCGGCGGCACGCTGGGCGACCTGTTCGGGCGCCGCAGGGCGTTCATCTCCGGCCTCGCGCTGTTCACCGGCGGCTCGGTCCTGTGTGCCCTGGCGCCGTCGACCTCGTTTCTCATCGGTTCGCGCGTCGTGCAGGGCGTCGGCGGCGCTCTCATGCTGCCGAGCACGCTGTCGATCATCACGAACACGTTCCGCGATCCCCGCGAGCGCGCCCGGGCGATCGGTCTGTGGGCCGGCATCTCGGGCCTCGCCCTGGCCGTCGGCCCGCTGATCGGCGGCACTCTGGTCGACCGCTTCGACTGGCAGAGCATCTTCTGGATCAACGTGCCGATCGGGGTCGTCGCCCTCATCATGGCTGCGCTGTTCGTGCCCGAGTCGTCCGACCGCGCCGGCCGCAGCCTCGACCTGCCCGGGCAGGTCACTGCCGTCGTCGGTCTCGTGGCGCTCACCTACGCGTTCATCGAGGCCAACACCTACGGCTGGACGTCGCCCCGGATCGTCTCCTGCTTCGTCGTGTCGGTCGTCGCGCTCGGGCTCTTCCTGGTCATCGAGCTGCGTGGCCGTAGCCCGCTGCTGCAGCTGAAGTTCTTCCGCAGCGGCACGTTCAGCGGCGCCAACCTGGTCGGCGTCATCGTGAGCTTCGCCTTTTTCGGGGTGATCTTCTTCCTGTCGCTGTTCATGCAGGAGGTGCAGGGTTACTCACCGACCCAGGCGGGGGCCCTGCAGCTACCCGCCACGCTCGGGATCATGGTGGCCGCGATCGTCTCGGGGCGCATCGTCGGGCGCATCGGGGCGCGCCTGCCGATCACTGTCGGCCTCCTCATGACGGGCACGGCGCTGCTCTGTCTGACCTCGCTGCAGCCCAACACCGGCTACGCCTCGTTCTGGTACTGGCTGCTCCTGATGGGCGTCGGCAACGGCCTGATCATGAGCCCCATGACCACGGCGATCATGGGTACCGTGCCGGCCCCTCGCGCCGGCATGGCCTCGGCGACTTCGAACACCATGCGTCAGGTCGGCAGTGTGTTCGGTATCGCCGTGCTGGGCAACCTGGTGACGCGNNGGAGGGGCGCGACCTGGCGCCCGGCAAGCTGCCGCCCGGCGTCGACGGCGCGGCCCTTGGGCACGTCGTCAAGAGCGCCTCCGCGGCCGGCTTTACCTCAGGCATGCACGTCGCCCTGTGGGTGAGCGGGATCATGCTGCTGGTCGGCGCTCCCATCGCCCTGGCTACCATCCGCGGCACGGCGCCGCATCACGTCGCGGCGCGCGAAGCCGCTGCCCAGAAGGCGCCTGCAGGCGCGCGCGAGGCCGACCCGGCTCCCCCTGAGCCCGTCGAGGTCGAGTCATGACGGCCGACTCCGGCCCCACTGCCACGGGGCGTCCCGGCGGCGGCGACGTCTGTTCGGCCGCTCACGCCGGCTGGCTTGTGACCCCGTTGCGGCGGCTGTTGCACGACCCGCGGCGTATCCTGGCCGGACTGATCGCGCCCGGCGCCACCGCCATCGACTTCGGCTGCGGGCCCGGGTTCTTCACCCTGCCGATGGCCGACATGGTGGGGCGGATGGGCTGGTCGTGGCCGTCGATCTGCAGGGCGCCATGCTCGACAGAGTGCGGCTGCGCGCCGAGCGCGCTGGTCTCGCGTCGCGTATCCGGCTGCAGCGCTGCCGGACCGACACCGTCGGCGAGCNNGCGGCCGCTCGCCACGCCTCGGGTCAGAGGAGCCCGAACGACGCTGTTCGAGCGCTTGTAGGGTCCGTGTCGGGTACAACGGCTGTATGAGCGAGTCGTCGCAGAGCGGGCGCGTCCTCGTCACCGGCGCCGGCGGCGCCGTCGGCCGCGAGCTTACCGCCATGCTCGTGGGCGCCGGCGCCCTGGTGCGGGCGGCGGTCCACCGCCGCGACGACCTCGTTCCCGAGAAAGACCTCGACATCGATCGCGTGGTGGTCGACTTCGCGGCGCCCGATACGCTGCTCGCCGCGCTGCGGGACGTCGAGGTGCTCTACCTGCTGACGCCGCAGGTGCCGGAGACGGTCGCGCAGGTGACGGCGGCTGTGGCGGCCGCCCGCACCTGCGGCGTGCGGCGCATCGTGCGCCAGTCGCTGTGCAACGCCGACACCGGCCGCGACGCCCTGAGCCGCTGGCATCGCGAGGCTGAGTCGGTGATCGCCGCCTCCGGGCTTGCCTGCACCTTCCTGCGTCCCAACTCGTTCATGCAGAACTTCGTGACGATCTACGGCCCCTCGATCCGCGATGAGGACCGCTTTCGGTTGCCGCTCGGGGCCGCGGCCATGAGCAGCGTCGACGCGCGCGACGTGGCCGCCGCGGCGACGACGGTGCTGATCGAGGAAGTCGACGCCGACATCTACACGCTGACCGGTCCCCAGGCGCTGACCGGCGCCGAGATGGCGACCGTGCTGGCGGGGGTCACCGGTCGCCCGATCACCTACGTCGACGAGCCCGAAGACGCCGGCCGCCCGCAGGCCGGCGGGGCGCAGCACGCGGCCGGCGGGCGGCAGCCCGCGGCCGGCGAGGGGGAACGCGTGCTGGGCGAGAGCCGGCGCGCGCTCAGCGAGGCGCTGCGCGAGTTCGGTGCCGAGATGCGGGCCGGTCGGCTGGCCGCCGTGACCGGCGACGTCGAGTGCCTCACCGGCCGTCCGACGATCAGTTTCGCGCAGTTTGCCCGCGACTACGGCTGGGCTTTCGCCAAGCCCTCACACGATGGCGTGACGCGGTGACCTAGGCGGCGTGAGTCGCTTCTGAGCCGACCTCGTAGATGAGGGCGTAGCTCGCCAGGCCGGTGCGGTCGTGATGGACGATCCTGCCGTCGCCGGTCAGCCCTGAGAGCTCACCGGCGCCCGACCCGTCGAGCACCGACCATACGCCGTCCACCTCGCCGTCGGCGAACGTGCCGCTGTGCCGCAGCACGAACGAGCCCGAGCGCCCGCCGACGCGACCGTCGATGCGCTCCATGCCGACGTAGCTGCCGGAGTTCTCGTCGTCGTAGTAGACGAGAAGTTCCTGGGTGCCGCGGCCTTCGATGTCGCCCCGAAACGACTCGATCGCGCTCACCCGGCTGATCCGGGGAGCTCCCTCGATCTCACCGTAGGGCAGCTCGTCCCAGCTTTCGCTGGTGAAACCGCCAGTCGCTCGTGCCTTCATAAGGTCTCCGTCTCCCGCCTGTCGTTGCGACTCGACCGCAGATCCGCTTTGGCGCCGGCGGTGCGGGTCCGCAGCGGCTCGGCTTGTTCTCAAGCGTTCCCCCTCGTCGCGTTGCTAGTCGTGTGTCGAGACGGGCATAAGTCGAGAAAGCAAGTGAGTGAAGGACGGTCCTCAGGATGTCGCAACAACTGGACGCCGCCGCCGCGGGCACCATCGCCGTCGGCGGCGATCTCACGGTGCATCGCCTCGGGTTCGGGGCCATGCGCATCACCGGCAAGGGTATCATCGGCGACCCGCCCGACCGCGCCGAGGCCAAACGCGTGCTGCGTCGCGCGGTCGAGCTGGGTGTGGACTTCATCGACACGGCCGACAGCTACGGACCCCGGGTCAGCGAAGAGCTCATCGCCGAGGCGTTGTACCCGTATCCCGGCGGCCTCGTGATCGCCACCAAGGGTGGACTGCTCCGGCCCGCCGCCGACCAGTGGACTCCCGACGGGCGACCTGAGCACCTGCGCGCGGCGCTCGAAGGCAGCCTGCGCGCCCTGCGTCTCGAGCGCATCGACCTCTACCAGCTCCACCGGCCGGACCCCAAGGTGCCCTACGAGGAGTCGATCGGCGCGTTGCGCGATCTGCGAGAGCAGGGCAAGATCCGCCACATCGGCGTCTCCAACGTGGACCGCGACGAGCTGCGCCGCGCCCGGCAGGTGACCGAGATCGTCTCGGTGCAGAACCGCTACAACCTGTTCGACCGCCACTCGGACGACCTCATCGATCTCTGCGAGAAGGAGGGGCTTGTCTTTCTGCCCTGGGCGCCGGTCGGGCGGGGCGACGTCGCGACCGACGCCGTGGCGGCGATCGCCCGGCGGCACGCGGTCTCGTCCTACCAGCTCGCCATCGCCTGGCTGCTGGCGCGCTCACCGGCCATGCTGCCGATCCCGGGCACCGGCTCGGTCGCGCACCTCCAAGACAATCTCGCCGCGGCGCACGTCAGGCTAACACCCGCGGAGGTGGTCGAGGTCGGCAAGCTGCAGCTCAAGGTAGCCTGACGGCGCGGGCCGTCTGAGCCGCGAGTCGTCCGCCGCGGCGCTTTGCGGCCGTGCGCGGCGCGCTTGTGGGCTCGACGTCCCACAGATGCTGCACCGCGTAGGCCCGCCAGGGTCGCCAGGCCTCGGCCAGGCGCGCAGCCGCCGCGGCATCGGCCGGCTGGTCGAGCGCCTCCAGCGCACACCGCACGCCGTGGTCCGTCGCTGGGAAGGCGTCGGTGTCGCCGAGCCTCATCAGGACGTAGGCGACCGTCCACTCGCCGATCCCGGGGATCTGCAGCAGGCGCTCGCGCAGTTCGTCGCGGTCGGTGGCGGCACTCACGACGATGCGCCGGTCGGCGATCGCCTGAGACAACGTCAGCACCGTATGGCGGCGGGTCGTCGGCAGGGGCAGCAGCGCGGGATCGGCGGCGGCCAGCGCTTCGGCTGAGGGAAACGTGACGAGCAGTGTGCCGCGCGGCTCGACCAGCGGGCGCCCCAGTGAGGCCGCCAGGCGCGCCGCCACGGCGCGCGCGCTGGCCACCGAGACCTGCTGCCCGATGACCGCGCGAACGGCGAGCTCGGTGCCGTCGGCGGCGCCCGGCACACGGCGGCCGGGGGCACCGGCCACGAGGCTGCCGAGCACTGGGTCGGCGCCGAGCACGGCATCGACGGCCTGCGGATCGGCGTCGAGGTCGAACAGCGCCCGGCAGCGCTCGACGGCGGCGCCCAGGTCGCGCATCTCGGTCAGCCGCAACGCGCACTCGACGTGGTCGGCGCGCGGGGTCAGCTCGGCGAGGCCGTCGCCGTGGGGCAGGCGCAAGGTGCGCCGGTACGTGTCGCCGCTGACTTCTTCGACGCCGGGGACGGCGCGCGCGGACAGGAACCGCAGGATGGCGTCGCCGTCGAAGGGTTCGCGCCGCGGCAGGCGCAAGACGAGGGCGCCGAGCTCGGCCAGCGCGGCGGGCGGGGAGGCGGCGAGCCGGGAGGCGCCGG
>PKYM01000300.1 GCA_003132645.1 Actinomycetota bacterium
GGAGACGGCGCCCTGATGGACTGGCAATGATCCCTGATGGACTGATAATGATACCTGATTGACGTTTGTCCGGGCAGCCGCTGGTTCGCCGGTCCCAGCCTCAGGGTATGACCTGACCCGAGAAGAGATGCGGTCCCGCCGGCCGCCGGCGCCGCCTGGGGACTGTCGCGGCGCTGCGCACGGAGCGCTTGAGGCAGATACCCTAAGGGGTATACTGCGACACGGCGCGGCACGCGCCACCCCGACGATGGAGACGACGGAAAGGACCCCAATGGCGGTCGCGTATGGCACAGGCAAGCTCGTTTCGGCCTCGTTTGCGGAGACCCNNGCCACGTTGCGAGCCAAGCTTGGCGTCGAGACCGACGACTACGTCATCCTCGGCGCCTGCAATCCAGCGCTCGCGCAGCGCGCCCTGCTGGCCGAGCGCGAGGTCGGGCTGCTGCTGCCCTGCAACGTTATCGTCTATGCTGCCGAGGGAGGTACGCGAGTAAGCGCTATCGACCCCGCGGTCATGCTCGCCATGATCGACAATCCCGCCCTGGCCGAGGTCGCCCACGAAGTGCGAGCAAAGCTTACGCGGGTCATCGAGCGCCTCTAGCCCACGCCGACTGAAACGGCGGACCCCGGCCACCGGCGACAACCACCTAACGACGCGAGGATGAGAGTGAGCGATCAGCAACAGGAGGGCAACGTGGCAGACGTGGTTCAGGAACTGACCGACGAGACATTCCAGAAGACCATCGACGATGCGGTGACGCCGGTCATCGTCGATTTCTGGGCCGCCTGGTGCGGTCCCTGCCGCACGGTCGGGCCGATCGTCGAAGACCTCGCCACGACCCACACCGGAAAGGTGACGGTCGGCAAGGTCAACGTCGACGAAAACCAGGCGACGGCCGCCAAGTTCGGCATCATGAGCATCCCGACGCTCATTCTGTTCAAGGACGGCAAGCCCGTGAAGAAGGTCATCGGCGTGCGCAGCAAGGGCGACCTCGAACGCGAGTTCGAACTGGCCTGAAGCGCCGCGACGGCGTCCTCAAGCGAGACGCGGGGCGGGGCCGGCTTACAGCCGGCCCCGCCCCGCGTCGTTGTACTTTTCAGTCTTCTTTGAGTCGGGGGCACGCGACTTGCGCAGTCTTCTGCCCGCCACGCGCGGACTACTTGATGGCCGCCTCGCCGCGCTCACCGGTGCGCGTGCGCACGGCGTCGTCGACTGTGCTGACGAAGATCTTGCCCTGACCGACCCGGCCCTTCTCCAGAGCCTTCCGCAGGCTGGCGACGACGGTCTCCACGTCGCCGTCGGAGACGACCATCTCGACCTTCATCTTGGGGTGGAAACGATACTGGCCCGGCGAGCCGGTCTCGCCACGGGTGAAGCCCTTCTGCACGCCGAAGCCCTTGGCCTCGGTCACCGTCATGCCTACCACGCCGTCGACGGCGAGGTTCTCCGCGACTACGTCGAGGTTGTAGGGCTGGATGATGCACTCGATCTTCTTCATGGAGACAGCCTCCGTCGTTCCCGCTGGACGAACCGGCAATCACTACGCTCATAGGACGCAGCTTATGTCCGTTCATCCCCGAGCGAGAATGGCGCTAAACGCCGGCCGGGGAGCTTGGCCGAATAGAACGCTCAAGCCCCCGCGCCGTGGCGGAAACGGCGAAGCGCGCCGCCGTGCGGTCGATGCGCTCGGCGACGCAGGCATCCGCGCGAAGGCTTGAAGGGCGGCCCGGAAGGCGTCAGCGAGGGGCCTGCGCGAGCAGGTGCGANNGCGCCACCACGGCGGCGCGCGAAAAAGCGGCGGGGCGGGCTCCCAGAGGAGCCCGCCCCGCCGCCGCTTTCAGTGCAGACGGCCGCTTGGCCGTCGAACGCGTCAGTGTGCGGCAGTCGGTCAGACGATGCCCTGGTCGAGCATGCTGTCGGCGACCTTGACGAAGCCGGCGATGTTGGCGCCGTTCACGTAGTTGCCGGGGGTGTCGTACTCGGCGGCGGCGTCGACGCACTGCTTGTGGATGGCCTTCATGATGCCGTGCAGGCGGGAGTCGACTTCTTCACGCGTCCAGGAGAGACGCAGGCTGTTCTGCGACATCTCGAGGCCGGAGGTGGCCACGCCACCAGCGTTGGCAGCCTTGCCGGGGCCGTAGAGGATACCGGCCTTGACGAACTGCTCGACGCCTTCGGGGACCGTCGGCATGTTGGCGCCTTCGGAGACCACAGTGACACCGTTCTTCAGCAGGTTGGCGGCGTCCTTGGCGTTGATCTCGTTCTGGACCGCGCTCGGGAAAGCGGCGTCGGCCTTGATGTCCCAGAGCGGGTTGTGGTCGCCCTTCGGGTCTTTCGGGATGAACTTCGCGCCCTTGAACTGCTTCGCGTAGTCGGCGATGCGGCCGCGCTTGACGTTCTTCTGCTCGAGGACCCAGGCGAGCTTCTCGCGGTTGATGCCCTCGGGGTCGTGGATGACGCCGGCGGAGTCGGACAGGGTGATGGGCTTGCCGCCGAGGTCGATGATCTTCTCGACGGTGTACTGGGCGACGTTGCCCGAGCCGGAGACCAGGCAGGTCTTGTCGTCGAGGCTGTCGTCGCGCGTGTTGAGCATCTCCTCGGCGAAGTAAACGGAACCGTAGCCGGTCGCCTCGGGACGGATCAGCGAGCCGCCCCAGTTGAGGCCCTTGCCGGTGAGCACGCCCACGAACTCGTTGCGGATGCGCTTGTACTGGCCGAACATGAAGCCGATCTCACGGCCGCCTACGCCGATGTCGCCGGCGGGGACGTCGGTGAACTGGCCGATGTGCCGGCAGAGCTCGGTCATGAAGGACTGCGTGAAGCGCATGACTTCGCCGTCGCTCTTGCCCTTGGGATCGAAGTCCGCGCCGCCCTTGCCGCCGCCCATCGGGAGGGTGGTGAGAGCGTTCTTGAAGACCTGCTCGAAGGCGAGGAACTTGAGCATGCCGAGGTA
>PKYM01000158.1:0-1039 GCA_003132645.1 Actinomycetota bacterium
GGCGAGTCGGGTCCGACGCGCCGCCCGCCGCGCCCGGAGTGGCTGCGCGGCCTGCGCGACCACTGCCTCGCCGCGGGCGTGCCGTTCACGTTCAAGGGATGGGGCGGCCGCGTACAGGGAGAGCAGGGGAGGACGCTCGACGGCCGTGAATGGCAGGAGCGACCGTCGATCGCACAGTTCGACGGCAACGAAACGAGCGCCACGCCCGACACGGTCGCGCGCCAGGCCACCTTCTGGGATGTGTCCTGACGCGCCGTCGAGCTGCGCTGGCAAAAGGCATCGGGCCGCGACTGCGCACCGACGCCGGTCTTACTCGCGCTTAGGCGGCGGTCTCGCCCGCTTCGGGCTCGCTCGACGCCGGCAGAGCGGTGGTGGCGGGTTTAGCGGCGGCGGCGGGCTCGGTCGGTACGGGCTGCTCAGCGGTCGCCGTCTGGGGCGCCGCTTCGCGGGAACTCTCACCGATGGTCTGGATCTCGTGTCCGCCGCACTTTGGGCACAGCGTCATGCTGAGACTGCTATCGGCGACGATGCGTGATAGTTCAAAATGTTGTCCGCAGGTCATGCACGCGAACTGTCGTGTGGGACTCAAACTAACCTACCTCCTGGAGTGATTCCTCTAGTGCTCTAGTGCCTTGGTCTCTTCTGTCATGTCTTGTTCTCTTGTTTTCGGCGTCTCCCTCGAATTAGTGAAGCAGCGCAATGAGCGAGGGCGCGATGTGAGCCGACTCGTGGCGCATCAACGCACTCAGGCGTTTTCCGTTCGGAGTTTGTCGCGAGACTTTACGGCAGCCGTCCGAGCCAATGATGGCAGGAGAGTGTGAGGACGGCGAGAGCAGCTCGTGAATATGAAGTGTAGTTTACGTTGCGGAGCAGGTGATTACCACCGGGGTGGCCGGCTCGCTAGCGCTGCCCCGTCTCGCGCTTGAACCTGGCGATGAAGTCATCGTAGCCGCGATCGATGGCGTCGGCGCTCGGCAGGCGTCCGGGAGTGTCGGCGGGGTCGCCGGCCTGAGGCTCATCGGTGTCGGCGGGGTCGACG
>PKYM01000158.1:1057-4615 GCA_003132645.1 Actinomycetota bacterium
TCGGCCTCGTCAGTGGCAGAGGCTCCGTCGTGCGTCTGGGCGTCAGCCACGTCGTCCTCGGGCTGGTCGGCGGCGTAGGCCTCGTCTGCCAGGGCCAGGTCGCGCCCCTCCCTGATGTCGACCAGCGTGTCGGTCACCCACGGCTCGGCATCGCGGTCGCGCAGGCTCATCTGGAGGCGCTCGACGGCGGCGTCGCCGATGTCGACGAGCATCTCGCTGGCCGCTCTCTTGAGGCGGTCGCCAGCGGGGCCTTCGAGAACTTCGACCAAACCGAGGATCACGTCGCCCTCGGGCATGGCGTCGAGCACCGAGCAGGCGTTATCGGTACGTGGTGAGGCGTTGGGGTTGCGGGTCGCGGCCTCGAGCAGCGCCCCGACCGCCCCGGCGACCGAGACCACGTCTCGCAGACTGAGCTCGGGGGGCGCGTCGCCCAGTGCCGCCTCGAGCAGCGCCTCGACGACGCCGGGCCCGCGCCGACCGAGCTTGGCGGAGACCTCGTTCAGTAGCGCCAGCGTGGCCGCGTCGAGCGGCAGGTCGAGGAGCGCCACGAGAACCTCATCGGGGGTGGCGTCGTCGATCTCGTCGACGAAGTCGGCGAGCTGCTCTTCGGCGTAGTCCTGAGCCTCGGAGTCGCCCTGCTCGAGCGCGTCACAGTAGGCGTCGACGAGCTGGCGGGCGACGGTAACATCTGCGTCCATGATGCTTATGCTAGCGACCGGACGCCCAGCCGTCACGGGTCAGACAGCGTCGCGCCCCGCGGCCACCGTGCCCCCGGCGAGTCTCCCTNNGACTCGCGCGGCGCGCCGGCGGTGGGCATGTCGGCGGGCAGCTCGCCGATCTCGAACAGGTAGCGGTAGAGCAGCCCGGCCAGCGCGCCGCCGAGCCTGGAGCGCCCGAAAGGTGTACCGCCCACGGCCTCGGGCTATGCTTAGCACTGCCATGAGCGAACGTGCCGAAAGGTCCTGAGACAGATGCCGCTCGGAGGATTCTGCGAGGTCTGTGACCGCTGGGTGTGGCTCACACCCTACGGCGCATGCGAGAACGGCCATCCGGCCACCAAGGTGCGCAACGTGCAACAGCTCAAGGCCAGCACCTCCGTCGGGGTCGCGCCTCACGAGGGCGACTACGCGCCGTTCGCCCCGCCTCGCGCGCGCTTTCGCTTCTGGTGGCGCCACTCGCTGTGGATCGGCTGGACCTTCACACTGGGCTTCTTCAACTGGCTCGCGTTCATGTATGTCGGCATCCGCGCCCGCCACGCCGCCTGGACGCTCGCCGGCTTTGCCTACCTCATCCCGCTGATCCTCACCGTGGCGTCGTTCGGCACGCCGCTGTTCCGCGGCTTCGCCGCCCTGCAGCTGTTCGTTTCGGCGGCCTCGGTGGCCCACGCGCTCTACCTGCGGCCCTACTATCGCGCCGTGATGTTCGGCGACGCGCCGCGCGACGCGCTGCCGGCGCCGCCCCAGGACCCGCGCCTTCTGCCGCCGGCCGTCCGCCCGCCCCTGCCGAAGGGCACCGACGAAGGGGCGAGCGAGGTCATCCTCGGCGCCCGTCGCCAGGTCGACGCCATCCGCACGACGGCCGGCGCGATCGGCAAACGCAGCGTGCAGGACAAGGTCGTGGCGCTCTGCCAGACGGCCGACCAGATCCTCGAAGAGCTCGCCTCCCGGCCCCGCAAGGTCGACGCCGCGCGCAGCTTTCTAACCTACTACCTGGACGCCGCGCAGCGCATCGTCGACGGCTACGCCATGCTGGCCGCGCGGCCCACGACCTCGCCCGAGATCGCCCGCGCCCTGGCCCGCGCCGAGGCCTCGCTCGACAGCGTCCAGGCGGCCTTCGACGGGCAGTTCGCCAACGTCCTCGAAGACCGCGTGCTCGACCTCGAAAGCGAGATCGAGCTGCTCGAAAAGACCGTCCACATGGACGACTACTACAGCCAGACCGGGGGACTCTGATGACCGACGAGTTCGAGCGCGACAAGACAGGGCACGACCAGTCCGCCGAGGCGCAGCCGCCGCTGCCGCAGGTACCCGCCGTACCCGCGCCGCCCGACCTGACGCGAGAGGCGACCGGCGCGCCCGGCGCCGAGGCGCCGGGCGCGCCGGTCGCCGGCCCCCTGAGCGCGGCAGACAAGGCGCACGTCGCCGAGATCGCCGGCGCCGTCGACGTCACCGACGCCACTGCGACCATCTCCTACGGCCTGCCCGCGCAGAGCCGCATCGCCACCTTCGCCGACTCCCTGCTGGGCGACGTGCGCAACAAGGACGCCGGGGCCGGCGGCGAAGCCCTGAACGAGCTCCTCAAGAAGGTCCGCGAGCTCGATGTCGACGCTCTCAGCCCTTCGGGCAAGACGCACATCCCCATCGTCGGGCGGTTCTCCAACGTCTTCAACCGCTTCGCGACCAAATACCAGAAGGTGGCCGGCAGCATCGACCGCATCGTCGATGCCCTCGAACGCTCGCGCATGGGACTGCTCAAGGACATCACCGTGCTCGACAAGATGTTCGAGCTCAACCTCGAGTATCTCAGGCAGCTCGACGTCTATATCGCCGCCGGTGAACAGGTCCTCGTCGAGCTGAACACAGAGCGGCTGCCGGCGCTCGAGGTCGAGGCGCGCACCTCCGACGACCCGATGGCCGCTCAGCGGCTGGCCGACTTCCAACAGGCGGTCACCCGTTTTGAGCGGCGCCTCTACGACCTCAAACTGACGCGCGCGATCGCCGTGCAGACAGCGCCCCAGATCCGCCTGATCCAGGGCTCCGACCACGACCTGGTCGAGAAGATCCAGAGCTCGATCCTGACCACCGTGCCGCTCTGGAAGAACCAGATCGTCATCGCCATCAGCCTCTACCGCCAGCAGAAGGCGCTCGAGCTGCAACATCAGGTCACCGAGACCACGAACGAGTTGCTCGTGAAGAACGCGCAGCTCCTGCGCGAAGGCCAGGCCAAGGTCGGCCGCGAGGTCGAGCGCGGCGTGGTCGACGTCGAGACGCTGCGCAAGGTCAACGCCGACCTCATCGCCACTCTCGAAGAGACGATCCGCATTCAGGACGAGGGCCGTCAGCGCCGCCTGCAGGCTGAGGGCGAGATCGCCCAGCTCCAGGGCGACCTGCGCCACAAGCTGATCGAGCTGCGCGGCCAGGTGCCGCAGATCTCACCGCCCGACGAGCCGCTGCTGCCCAGGGGCGAACGCTAGACGAGGCTCCCCGCTACCACCTGCAGCGTGGCCAGGGTCAAGTCGCGCGGGCCGTGGATGAGGATGCTGCCCGCCGCCGCCCCGCGAAGGTAATCGACCGTCTCCGCCGAGATCTCCTCGCCGGGCCCGAGCACCGGGATGCCGGGCGGGTACGGCACCACCATCTCGGCGCTGACGCGCCCGACGCAGGCGGCCAGAGACAGCGCCCCGCAAGCGCCGAAGAACGCCTCGCGCGGGCTGATCGCCTGGCGACGGCAAAACGCAGGTGAGCGCCCCAGGCCTGGTCGACCACGAGCGGCAGGCCGGCGGCGTGGGCGAGGGCGGCGAGCCCGGGCACGTCGGCACAGAAGCCGTTGTAGCTCGGC
>PKYM01000158.1:4640-8811 GCA_003132645.1 Actinomycetota bacterium
GCGCCCGACAAGATCAGACCGGCCAGCAGCGACTTGTGGGCGTTGCGCGGCACGATCACCTGTTCGCCGGGTCCGGCGACCGCCATGACCAGGGCCTGCAGGCCGCTGCTCGAGCCGTTGGGGGTAAAGAAAGAGCGCCGTGCCCCCCAGGCGGCGGCCGCCAGGTCTTCGGCGCGGCGCAGCAGGCCGCCCGACTCCTGCGTGTCGTCGAGACCGTTGGCGATGCCCATGTCGGCGGAGAACAGCCTCGCCCCAACGGCGTCGATCAGATCGGCCGGGGCGCCGGCGCCGAGCTTGTGTCCCGGTGTGTGAAAGGCCGCTATGTGACCCCTGCGGTAGGCACTCAGCGCCTCCACGAGCGGCGCGTCGCTTTGAACGTCGCTGGGGGCGGCGCTCTAGTCAGGCTCTCCGGATAGTTCGCGCTCCACGTTTGCGACCTCGCTTACTTAGCCTGAGCTTCGGGTGTCTGGCGACCACCGACGATGTGGGACGCGAGCCAAGCGCGGCAGTGGAGCAGAGGAGAGTGGGCTGGAAGGACGATACGAAAGGGGCGGGCCGGGCCGGCGATCCCCGGCCCGGCCCGCCTGTTCTGTCGGACGCCGCTTTCGCTAGGCGGCCTTGTCGCGGCGCTCTGCGTCGTCGACCGATCGAGTAAGCTGCACCACCTCTCCCTGGGCCCCGGGCGCGGTGGCGAGGCGCCGTTCAGCCCCTCGGCGCCGGGTCACGATCACAATGACCGCGGCGAGCGCGAGGACGACTACGCCGATACCGACGCCCACCAGGATGCCGGTGTTGCTGCTGCTCGCGGCGGCCTGCGTGGCTGCCGCGCCGGCGCTCGGCCCCGACCCGAGGAAACCCACCCCCGAGCCGCGGTCGACCATTGCAAAGGCCGGAGCTGCGAGCAGGGCGGCAGCAACGCTGGATAACGCGAGGACGAGGGCGAGGACAGCATGGTGGTGATGGACTCGAGTGGCCATCAAGCCTCCCGTAACGTTGTCCTGTCGGGACGAAAGCCGACGTCCCGACTTCCTCCGGTACACGCTCACCCGGTCCTTTCCCGCGATAGGGCGACGCGGCCGGCTATCTGATGAGTGTCACCTTGACGGCGCGGGTCAAACGCCGTTGGCGCGGATCGTGCTGCTTCACGACGTCGAAGCGTCGGGAGCGGGCGTGGCCGTTCAGCAGGGGACCTACGCCAAGCGCGGACGCGCGGGGAGACGGCGACCAGGCTGGTCCCGGGCGCGCTGCGGCAGACTGGGGCTGTAGGGATACAGCGGACAGAAGCTCTCGTCGTTGCCGAACCCCCACCCGCCGTATCACGCCGCCTGCGGGCCCGCACCTGCAGCCTCAGGCATGCCTTCATACTCCACGACGTGCTCGGGTCTGCCGCCGAAGACGAAGCTGTTGTTCATGTGGTCGCGCTCATCGAGACCCACGCGCCTGAACACGTCGGCCCACGAGCGAAACGACCCGTACTCTTGCAGCACCGCGCTTTCGACGGGCTGCTCCTCCCATTCCGGATGGTCCTGGACCAGCTGCGCGTAGGTGTGCTCGGCGTGGTCCTCGAACTCGGCGTTGAGGACAAACGCCCGGCGGATGGCTAGCCGTGCCATCGTCCACGTCAGAAGGCCGTAGGGGCCGACCATCAGTGATGGGAGCGGCGGGGACAGATACCAGGCTTTCTTGGCGGAGTCCTCGCGTATCTTCTCCTCGATCAAGAGCAGGTGCCAGTGCTCGTTGTCTTGCGCTTCTTTTCCCCATCTCATGATGTCGCCGGCCTCTCGCGCACGCGACCCGTCTCCCTGGTGCCGCGTCACGTGCGCGTGTTCGCGTCGCTCCCACGCCCGGTAGGGGACGGTGGCCAGGATCTCGACGAGCTTCGCTTTGGCGAGGGTGGTCTTCTTGCCGGTGAGCATGTCCATGCTGCCGAAGAAGACGCGGGCCACCGCCGAGTAGGGGCACCGTGGCCGCGCCCTCGAGGCCTGCTGTTCCTGCTTGAGATCGATCTTCACCGGTTCCACCGGTCACCTCTCTCATCGCGCATGGATCGAATCCTCAAGCGGCTTGAGGGAACCAAGCCGCCCCTCGAGCGTGTGACGCGTCGGGAGGTTCGCCGCACCCGAGGACCGACGTCGCCACGGTCCCCGCGCCACGGCGCCCGAAACCGTTCAGGTCGTCGCGTAGCGGCCAACTCCGCTGCGCCGTCCACTGTTCCGGCGGGCGACTCGCTGGCGGCGGCGCTGAAGGCCGGGCTAGTGTTCGCAGCTGATTGGCGCGGCGATCAGATCAGCCAGCGAGGTGAAATCCCCTGGAAACGGCAGGGTCCACGTTTCACATCATCCGCCGCTACGACGATCCCGCCGAGCGCGCCCGCCTGCTGGACCAGTGCGCCCGCCCGGTCGTCGCCCACTTGCACCCCGCCGACGAGACCTGCCCGGCCTGCGCCTGAGCACGAGAAGGAGGAGACCATGTCAGACTGCAAGTACCTGTCCGCCTCCGAGGCGGCCGTGCTGCTGGGGGTGAGCCGCCGCAGCGTCTCGCGCTGGTGTGAGCAGGGCCGCATCCCCGCCCACCGCACGGCCGGGGGCGACCGGCGACGCGGCGCCTTTCGCATCGCGCCCAGCGCCGTCGAGGCGTTCAAGCGTAAGGGTCTCCAGAAATGAGAGGCTCCGTGACACATCGCGGCTCGCCCGGCAGCTGGACCTACCGGGTCGACGTCGGCGACTCGCCCGCCCAGCGCTGTCCCGCTTGCGCCGCTGTCGGCCGGCGTCCGTCACGCTGGTGGGTGGAGCGCCGGCCCCTCGATTCCTGCCCGAACTGCGGCGGCGAGCTCATCGCGGGCGTGGAACGCTGCGAGCGCATCGTCACCGGCTTCCGCACGCGGCGCGCCGCTCAGGAGGCGCTCAACTCAGCCATCGCCGCGCTGCGCGGCGACGCCGACGTAGCGCCCAGCAAGGTCACGGTACGCCAGTACCTTGTTGACGAGTGGCTGCCCTCGCTGTCGGCCACCCTGCGGCCCTCGACCGTCGCCACCTACCGCAGCATCATCGAGACCAACGTCCTGCCCACCCTGGGCGCCGTCGCCCTGCAGAAGCTCAACGCCACTCAGATTGAGGCCCTGTACGCGATCCTGATGAGCCGACCGCGCAGCAGCTGTGCCGGCGCGTCACCCTTGTCGGCGGGCACCGTGCGCCTGGTGCACGTCGTCCTGCACAGGGCGCTCAAGGACGCCGTCAGGAAGGGTTGGCGCATGTCTAATCCCGCCGATGCCGCGAGGCCGCCTCGCAACGTCCTGGCGCGTCTGGGCGGCCCTCAGGTGTGGAGCGCCGATCAGCTCGGGGCGTTCCTGGCCACAACCCGCGACGACCGGTTCGGGTCGCTCTGGCACACGCTGGCGATGACCGGGATGCGCCGTGGCGAGGCGCTCGGTCTGCGATGGACCGACGTCGACCTCGAGGTCGGCCGTCTTTCGATACAGCGTTCGCTGGTGCCCGCCGCCGGCGAGGTGATCGTCTCGGAGCCGAAGACCGCCAAGGGCCGGCGATCGATCGCCCTCGACACGGGCACTGTCGATGGTCTGCGCGAGCAGGCACAGCGGCAGCTCCACGATCAGGTCGCGGCGGGCGAGGCGTACAGCGCCACGGAGGGGTACGTGTTCACCGACGAGCTCGGCGGACCCTTGGACCCCGACCGCGTCTCGAAGTGCTTCAACGCCGCGGTACGGGCGGCGATGCTGCCGCGCATCCGCCTCCACGACCTGCGCCACACCCACGCCACCCTGGCCCTCCAGGCCGGCGTCCACCCCAAGGTAGTCCAGGAGCGTCTCGGGCATTCGACCATCGCCATCACGCTCGACATCTACAGCCACGTGATCCCGGCGATGCAGGAGGAGGCGGCGGTGTTAATCGCGGGGCTGGTGTTCGCGAGACAGTAGCGCATCTCCACTCAACTCCCCCACGGTTCCTTCTACCGTCCCGGCCGGCGTGCCGGTGTGGCTGCGCTGCCGTGCCCGACGCGGGCGCTGCTCCTTCGTGGCGTGCCGCGCGCATCATCGGCGCCAACAGGTCATCGGGTTCGGCAGACGGTGGAGGGGAAGGCTCAGAATACCGTCCTTCCGGGCCGGTTTTCACCCGAACCTCCACCTCCACAGGAGACCCACCATGTCCGAGAG
>PKYM01000138.1 GCA_003132645.1 Actinomycetota bacterium
CCGCGAAACCGCCGCCCGCGGCGCACGCTCTCCGGCACACGCTTTTCGGCCGTCACTCAGGTGACTCGCTCAGCCGTCGACCACCACGCCGTCGAGCGGACCGAGCAGGCGCCTCAAGCGCTTTGAGACGTGCGGTAGGCGGGCGAGGCGATGGGTCATCGCCTCGCCGGTCTCGCGGCGCGCCTGCTGCGCGGTGGCGATCGGTCGCCAGCGCGCGTCGATGAGCTCGACGGGGTCGCCCCGAAGCTCGTGGGCCGGCGCCTCGAGGTGCTCCGACCACAGGCGAATGCGGGCCGCCCGCGCCAGGTCTGGATCGCGGGTGACGACGTTCACTTCGGTGTCGTTGAACAGCGAGTGGTCGTTCAGGTTGGCCGAACCGACCGTGAGCCAGTCGTCGTCGACGATGCCGACCTTGGCGTGCACGTACACCGGCGCCGCGGTGACGTCGGCGCTGCGTGCGTAGATCGTGCAGGCCAGAAAGTGGCGGCCGTCGCGGTCGGCTTCGGCCAGCACGCCGAGCTGACCCTGGGTGTCGTCTTCGCCGCTGTGGGCTTTTGAGGGCAACAGCGCGACCAGGCGAAAGTCGGGCGACGGGGGGTGCAACAGCTTGTCGCGCAGGGCGGCGACGATCTCGGGAGCCCAGAGGAACTGGTTTTCCAGGTAGATGAAGCGCCGCGCGCCGCGGATGGCGCGCAGGTACGACTCGAGAATGCGAAAGCTGCCGTTGGGCGCGCCCGCGTAGTGGTGTTCGGGGATCGTCGAGACGAGCTGTGCCCGCACGTCGCCCGCCTCGGCAGGGTGCACGGCGGGCAGGGTTTCGCCGGTCACCTGGCGCCAGCGCAGCGCGATGTGGGCGGCGACGTCGCCCACGACGGGGCCGCGCAGCTCACAGGCCACGTCGTGCCAGCCGCGTACGCGGCGGTAGGGGTGGTCGGAGGAGTCGAAGCGGTCGAGCGGGTCGTCGGTCAGGTCGATGCCGCCCACGAAGGCGAGCTCGCCGTCGATCACGATCAGCTTCTCGTGGTGGGTGTGCAGCGGGCGCTCGCGGCTGTCGAGCGCCACTCGGATCCGCGTGTCGGCGGTGAGCTTGCGGCGGGTGGCCAGCACGTCCGCCCGCCAGGGTCGAAAGACCGGCAGCGGCGCGCCGGCCCAGAGCAGCACCCGCACGGGCATGCGCTCCGCGAGTTCGGCCAGCACGTCGCACAGCACGAGGCGCGCGCCGGAGCGCGTCAGGGCGAACTCCGGCGTCACCTCCCAGCCGGCGATCGTCACCTCGGAGCGGGCTGCCAGGAGCGCTTCGGCAAAGCGCGGTAGCGCGGTCTCACCGTCGACCAGCAGCTCGAGCGAATTGCCCTGCCGGGGAGGCGGCGACCCGGCTGCCCAGTCGCCCGGACCGGGCGCGAGGGCTTCGCTCCAGCCGAGCCCGGCGAGCCGACGGCGGTGGTGGCTTGCGACCCGGCGCTCGAGGCCGTCTCCCAGTGTGCGGTCGACGCGCGCCGCGACGTTCCGCCACGAATGTTCGGCCATCGGAGTAACGGTCCCTCAGGTGACCCGCCGGGTCGGCTCGACCGCGCCGCCCGCCTCGTCGTCTTGTCCCTCGCCGCCTCGCGGTCGCAGGCGGCCGGGCCAGGCGCTGGTCCGGCCGAACACCGTGACCAGAGCCGGCACGAGCAACGAGCGCACGATGAACGCGTCGATCAGGACGCCGGCGAACAGCAGAAAGGCGAGCTGGTGGAAGGACTGCAGGTCCACCAGGGCAAGCGCCGCGAAGCTGAACGCCAGCGCCAGGGCAGCCACCGAGATGGCGCGCGTGGCTCGCGGCACAGCCGTAGCGACGGCCCCGCGCATGGGCCGGATGCGGGCCTGCTCCCAGATGCGTCCGACCAAGAAGATGTTGTAGTCCGAGCCCAGGGAGATAAGCAGCACCGCGCCCGCAAAGGGCACGAAGTAGACGATGTCGGACTGGTGGAAGAAGTGCTGGAAGACGAAGGTAGTCAGGCCGAACGAGGCGGTCAGGGCGAGGATGCTGGCCGCCATCAGGAAGAGCGGTGCGATCAGAGCGCGCAGGAACACGATGAGCAACACAAGCTCGACGACGACCACGGCAAGGGCCACGCGACGCAGGTCCGACAGCGTCAGCGCAAGAGTCTGCTGGGCCAGGGCGGTGTCACCGGCGTAGAAGACCCTGGCGCCCGACAGTCCCGTGCGGCTCAACAGCGTGGGCATAGCACGGCTCAGGTCTTGGTAGGCGGCAATGCCCGTACTGCCCAGCGGGTCGACGCCGTAGATGACCAGGAATCGCGCCGCCGAGCCGTCTTTGGAGATCGTGAGGCCGCCCAGCGAACCAACCCCCTTGCCTGTGATCGCCTGACCGATGCCGACCAGCGCAGATCCGAGGTACTGTTGCTGTGGACCGATCACCCCGGCCACGTGGGGCTGGCGGGCGAGCTGCGTTTCGAGTGCCACGAGGGAGACGCGCCGCGTGCCGAGGCCGGTCTTCTGCACGATGACCTCGGTCGGCGAGAGGATGCCGGCGGCAAAGCCGGCCGCGGCCGCCGAGGCGGCCCGGGCCGGCTGGCTCGAGGAGGGCAGGCCGGCGGTCAGACCGAACCCGAGCTTGGCGCGGGCAGCGTAGGTCGAGGCGAACACCAGCAGCGCGACGGCGACCAAGGTGACGATCACGCCCACCGGCCGCTTCGTGGCGAGGCGGGCAAAGCCGACGCCCTGCGCGTGAGCGGTACTGTCGGGCGGCGTTCGGTCTCGCTCAGGTGGGGCGGCGTCGACGGCGTGCGGCCAGAAGACGGCCCGTCCGAAAATGGCCAGCAGGGCCGGCACCAGCGTGATCGCGACGACAAGGCCGATGAGCACGGTCAGGGCCATGCCCGGCCCGAAGGCACGAAAGAAGCTCAGCGAGGCGACACTCAGGCAGGCCGCGCCGGCGGCGACCATCACCCCGGCGGCGACGATCGTGGGCACGAACTCGGCGGTTGTGGCCCGTGCCGCCGCGCCGCGGCGCAGCCCCGCCGCGAGCTGTCGGCGAAAGCCCGACAAAAAGAAGATCGAGTAGTCGGTGACGACGCCCAGCAGGAGCACGATCATGAGCGGCTGTAGTTCTTGAGGCGCCGCGATGCCGGTGCGCTGCCCGAACCAGGCCACGACGCGCTCTGCGATCAAGTAGGAGAGAACGCCGGCTGCCAGCGTGACGAGCGGCGCTCCCAGAGAGCGGAAGGTGAGGCCCACGATGAGCGCGATCACAAGGAGGGTGGCAAGCTCGACGAGGGTCAATCGATTGAGGATGGCGTCGCCCTGCGCCAGTCGCGCTGGTATCACCCCGCCCACACCCGCCACTGAGCTGCCCGGCGTACGCGCCAGAGCGGCCGCATAGGACTGTGCGCCGGCGACCTGCACGTTCCAGTCAAGCGACGGGTCGAAGGCCAGGTAGGTGATGGCGGTCGTGCGCGTCTGGCTTGAGGACGGTACGAGCCCCGGTTGGTCGACGATGGGCAGGGCGCCGAACAGCCCCTGGGGAACGGTGAACCCTGCTATGGGCGAGTGAGTGTCGAGCGCCGCCGCCTGCGACGCCGTGGCCTGCAGGACGCTCAACGACAGCCCGGCCGGATCGTGCTGTACGACCGCCACGCGGCTGATCGCCGGCACGCCGAACAGGCGCGCGTCGAGGCGCTCGGCGGTGATGGCCGGGGCATTGGGCGCGGTCAGGTCGCCGAGTGCCGCCTGCGAGTTCGAGATCGAGGGCAGATGGTAGGTCCCCCAGACGGCCAGGGCGATCCAGGCGATCGGGATGAGATAGGCGAGCGGTCCGGCGACCAGCCACGCGTAGGCGCGCGCCAGCGCCCTCGGCCGCGGTTGGCCGTGCCCATCGACGCCCGGTCCCAGGCCGCTTGAGTCACCGTCTCTCATGCCACCCCGCCGTTTGGAGGACCGGTCGCCTCACGGAGTCGGTGTCGAGTTCGGCGAGGCGATCACACCCTCGACGGCGCTGATCAACTGCTGGGGCAGCTGCGAGAGCTTGCCCTGCAGCGTGGCGACCTGTGCTTGGATCTGGGCCTTCGTTGCGGCCGTCTTGGC
Source organism: Actinomycetota bacterium (assembly GCA_003132645.1). Taxonomy (GTDB): domain Bacteria; phylum Actinomycetota; class Thermoleophilia; order UBA2241; family UBA2241; genus Bog-752. Next base: position 4,087 of record PKYM01000138.1, read on the forward strand.
GACGCCCTTCTTGAGCGTTGCGGCCGTTTTGGCGACGGCCTTCTGGGTGGCTTCGATTCCGTTGACGACTGCGTCCTGCACAGACCTCAGCGCCGTCGGCGGCGTGAGTGCGGCGAGGCTCTTGGCTTGACTGCTCAGCTGCAACGAGATCGCCTGAAGGTAGGCCGCCGACGCAGTCCACGTGGCGTTGGGCTTGGTGGCGAGCCCTTTCACTGCGCCTGGCAGCGACGCCGCCGTGGCTGCGAGCTGAGTCGCGATCGGCTTCACATGCCCGAGATAACCTGCGAGCGCGGCGGTGGCGGCGAGTGAACCCTGCGACTTGGAGGCCGTCGGCGACGGTGTCGCTGCCGAGGAGCTCGCTTTTGTGCCACAGCCGGCCAGTACGGCCACGGCGGCGACCACCACGAGTGCTGCCGCAAGCCGGGGGCCCGCCCGCTTTGCCTTGTGTCGTGCCGTCATCCTTGGCTCCTCGCTTGAGATGTGGAAGGAGGGGCAAGCCCTTCACTTATGGTTCTTGTGCCTCAATGTCTGGGAAAACGCACGGCTCGCCACCAGGCCAGGGTTTTCACTTGATGTGGAGATTGACTCCGAGCAGCACGAGCGGCCAAAGCACGACGGCAAGGACTGCGGAGAGGATCGGCTTGGCTCCGTTTAGGTGCACGAAGTAGTGGTGCGAGTTCGCCACGATAACGCCCACAACGACGTAAGCCACGAGAAGAATGTTTCTGAGCATGCCCCGCATCATGAGTGCTCCTGGCGTTCTCTGCTGTCATTTCCTTGCGACCGGGCGCTGCGCGCATCGCCGCATCGCACGCTCGGTGGACTGCGGGACCATGAGGCCGATGCCTGAACT
>PKYM01000134.1 GCA_003132645.1 Actinomycetota bacterium
TCGCCGCTCACCTGCGTCGCCGTTGGGTCCGGCAAGTATCTCGAGGAGTTCGATGCCATTGCCCACAGCAAGCGCAACTCGAGAGCCAAGGGCCGTTATTAGATTGAACCGGCTTCAGTGGAGACCCGTTTGTTTGATTGCTTCACGCTCAAGGGCTGGAGCCTTCAGGAAACCCGGGGCGCTCCACATCGACGCCGCTCACCACCTTGACGGACGCGGCCCCATTGGTCTGCGTTGATTTCCTCGGGTGTCAGCCTATAGTGGTGAATAATCTCGTATATTGTGTCTTTTCGCTTCGTGCGCTTTGGTGTCGGTGCAGACGCATGTGCGTCTCAGAGGAGCCAAGGCAATCTCAGAGGGGGCATGATGCGCAGCGTTCGTTCATCTCGCGTGGGCCATGGTTGGTGGCCGCTTCTCATCTTGGCTTTGGTCTTGGTGGGAGGCGTCATCTGGGGCTTGGGCAGCGCACTAGCCGCTAGCCCAGCGCCCTCGTCCTCATCCGGCAAGGTTGTCCTCAAGCTCGGCTGGACAGAGGAACCCGACAACCTGAACGTCTTCATCGGCTACCAGGACACAAGCTACGAGATTTGGGCGTTGAACTACGAAACTCTCTTCGGCGCCGGCGATAGGAACCAGCCGACGCTTGACTTGGCAAGCGAGTTTCCCACCCAACAGAACGGCGGCATCTCGCCAGACGGCAAGGTGTGGACCATCCACATAAGGCCCGGCGTCAAGTTTCAGGATGGGGTGCCTCTGACTGCCTCCGACGTTGCCTTCACCTACAACTACATCATCAAGAACCAGTTGGCGAACCTTCTGCTCTATGTAAAGGGAATCGAGTCGGTCAAAGCGCTCAACCCGACCACGGTGCAGTTCACGTGCACGCATGCGAGGGCCCTGGGCTACATGGAGACCTACTCGATATATATACTGCCCGAGCACATCTGGAAGCACGTCCCTCCGCAGGCGGCTACGACAAGCTATGGCAACAAACCCCCGATTATCGGCAGTGGCGCCTTCGAGACGGTGGCCTTCGTTAAGGGCAGCTACCTAAGAATGGTCAGAAACCCATACTGGTGGGGCAAGAAGCCGGCCATCGACGAGATCTACTTTGAGGCCTACCAGAACGCCGACACCATGGTCAACGATCTGACCAAGGGCAGGATCGACGGGGCCTGGGGCGTTCCGGTAGCGGAGTTCAAGCAACTCCAGTCGGTAAAGGGCATCACGGCGATAGCCTACCCCTTGTACGACTGGGACTATTTGGAGTTCAACTGCTATCAGGGCGCAAGCTCGCTGGGAAATCCTGTCTTGCGCGATTGGCACTTTCGCAACGCCCTGAACTACGCCCTCGACAAACAGCGGCTCGTCGACCTCGCCTACGCCGGCCTTTCTCAGCCAACCACCAGCATCATTCCGCCAAATGTATGGACCAATCCCGACTACCACTGGACGCCGCCGGCCGACCAGGCCTACACCTTTGACTTGGCCAAGGCCAACCAGCTGCTTGATCAGGCAGGGTACCGCCGTGGTGCCGATGGTCTCCGTCTTTACAAGGGCAAACCGATCGTCTTGCGTCTCCAGGCAACCACCGACCAACCGGCGTGTCAGATCGAGGCTAAGCTGATCGCCGGCTGGCTTCAGCGACTCGGTCTGAGGATCAAGCTCACGGTGATCGATTCAGGCACCCTCACCAACGACATCTACAACTATCATGGAAACACCCCCGCGCCGAACTTCGACCTGGTCGACTGGGAGTGGACTGGCTACTTCGACCCCGGTCAGACATTGAGCGCCCTCACCACGCCAGAGATCGGCAACCTCGACGAGCCCTACTGGTCGAACACTCAGTACGACACGCTGGCGCTCGACCAGGCGAGTGCCGTCGATCCGCAAAAGCGTGCGCAGACCATATGGCAGATGCAGCAGATCATGTACCAGCAGTCGCCCTGGATCCCGATGACCATTCCCGACTACCTCGAAGCCGTCAACACTGCCAAGTGGACAGGGTGGACGCGGCAGTTCGGCGGCACGGGCGGAGCTTGGGAGCTGGAGGGCAACATCGCCTCGTATCTCAATCTTCGCCCCAGGGCGGTCGCCGCCACGACAGGCGGCAGTTCAAACACAACGCTGATCGCCGTTGTCGTGGTTATCGTGATTGCCGCGGCGAGTATCGCTTTCGTGTTCATACGGCGGCGGCATGGGCGGCGAGTCGAGGTTGAGGACTGAATGCTCATCAACAACGGGCTCATCCGAAAGCGGTCAGAGATGGCGCAGTCCGCTTCTGCCGTTCAGGCAATCAATCCTAGAGCGTGAAGGCGGACATCGCCGCCACCCCCGTCACCCTTCACTCTCTCACGGGCGCTGACCTTCTCGGCAGCCTGACAGGGCGATCGAGCGGAGCCTGAGACATGGATAAGCGACGCTACTTCACCAGGAAGATCCTCAATGCGGTTCTCACCATCATCCTGGTAGCTGCCTTCAACTTCATGCTCTTCCGCATCCTTCCGGGCAACCCAGCGCGTCTTCTCCTGCCAAAGGGTCACTACTCGACCATAGCTATCGCGCAGCAGAAGAAGATCTTCCATCTCGACAAACCACTTTGGGAACAATTCGGCTACTACTGGGTCGATACGGCCGAGGGCAACTTCGGTAACTCCTACGCCCAACATGAACCGGTGGTTCAGGTCGTCGGCCGGGCGATCGTGCCGACCTTGGTCTTGGTCGGCACCGGCACCCTGTTTGCCACCGTCATCGGTATCGTCGTGGGCGTGTTCGCTGGCTGGCGACGCAACGGCACGTTCGATATCGCGTCCACCAACCTCGGCATGGTGCTCTACTCGATGCCCACGTTCTGGGTAGCGATGATCTTCATCCTCTACTTCTCGGTGAAGCTGGGCTGGTTTCCCAGTGGTCGCATGCTGGACGTCGGCGTCACCTACACCAGCTTCATAGGCAAGGCCGGTGCCTTCCTCCACCACCTCTTCTTACCGGCCTTGGTGTTTGCCATCACCTACGCAGCTGAGTACGAACTCATCATGCGCAGCTCCATCACCAGCGTCATGAAAGAGGACTTCATACTGACCGCCCGCGCCAAGGGCGTCTCCGATACGCGTGTGCTGTGGGGCCATGTGGCACCCAACGCCATGCTGCCCTCCATCACCCTCGTGATGATGAACTTCGGGTTTGTGCTTTCGGGCGCCATCCTCGTGGAGACGGTATTCAACTGGCCGGGGCTGGGCCTGCTGTCGTACAACTCGATGCTGGAGCGCGACTACCCCGTCATGCAGGCGGTCTTCTTGCTCGCCAGCGCGGCGGTGATCCTCTGCAATCTCATCGCTGACATCATGTACTACTACCTCGACCCCAGGGTAAAGGCATGAACAGCGGCCAGATCCCCCCTCGTCTGAAGCGTTGGATCTTCATCTGGACGCCGGTGATCTGGGTCGTGCTCGAGCTGGTGCTGTATCCCAGGAATCGCCCCCTGTCGAGTGGCTTCGCCAACGTCATGGGGGGCTTCGTTGACAAGCGCATAGCCAGCTACCCCGCATGGACGCTCTGGCTCGCCACCGCCGCTCTCGTCGTCACCGAGGTTCTTGAGCTACGCGCGCATAAGAAGAGTGCCCGCATGGCGTCGATCGTCCTCGCCATGGCGATCGTCGTCTTCATCTGGGCGTGCGCCCAAATGGGGTTCACACGGTTCGACTTGTTCGGGCGCGGGAGCAGCTACTCATGGCTCTTTCAGACGGTGCTTGTCGTCTTGGCTGCCGTTCTTGTCTGGTCTTGGGGCGCTGCCAATCCCGAGCGAGCCGACCTTCTGGTCTGGAACACACGCGAGATCTGGCGTATCTTTCGCGCCAACTGGCAGGGGATTATCGGTCTCGGCATTCTGCTGTTCTTCTCTGCGATGGCGCTCCTGGCACCCTTCCTCGTAAACCACGCCTGGCTCAGTCCCGACGCCTCGGTCACGAGAACTGCCTTCGCGCCCCCCAGCTTCCACAACTACCTGCTTTGGTTCGGCAGCGACGAGCAGGGCCTCTCCGTCTTTGCGGAGTTCGTGTGGAGTTCGCGCATCTCGCTCTTTGTGGGGCTCTTGGCCACCGTGATCACGACGGTAGTCGGTGCTGGTGCGGGCATCTTCACGGGGTACTACGCGGGCTGGATCGGCGAGTTTGGCATGCGTATCACCGATGTCTTCCTGGTGCTCCCCTGGCTTCCTTTCGCGATGGTCCTCGCCGCCGCCTGGGGCCAGAACTATGCCATCATCGTCCTCATCATCGCTGTCACGAGTTGGGCGGGCACGGCACGTATCGTGCGCGCCCAGTCGCTCTCGGTGAAGGAGTTAGCTTTCGTGGAGCGCGCCCGCGCCATCGGCTCGAGCGATGTGCACATCATGCGCAAGCACATTCTGCCCAACGTCATGCCCCTGATTGTCGCCAACGCCGTGCTCACCGTGGCCATCGCCGTGTTTGCCGAGACGACGCTCTCGTTCCTCGGCCTCGGTGACCCGCTCAACTTCAGTTGGGGCACCATGTTGGAGCACGTCTTTGACACCGGCGCCACCGAGGTCCCCACCGCGACCGCCTACCTGCTCGCGCCTGGCATTGCGGTGGTCCTCGTGGTGCTCGCCTGCAACCTGATCGGCACGGCCATCGATGAGGTGGTCGACCCCAAGTTGCGCAAGCGTGAAGAAAGCCGCGGCGAGAGTCGCTTTACGGACGCAGCAGCCGCGCCGAGCGGTGCTCTCGACCTCGCTCGCGTCGGCGTCGAAACCGGCGGTCGTGGCGGCCGGGGCGACGATGGCGGCACGGCAGACCTCGCATGAGCGCGCCGGTAACTACCGGTGCCCGAGTCGCTTCGGCAGTCGCGGCTGAGCGAACGAGCAAGGCCAAGGGCGCCGGGGGTATGGGATCCCCCCTGGCAAGGTGTTGCTGGCGCGCGACCACGACGTGACCGCCTCGAACCGCAGCCCTCTTCCTGCGGCCCGCACGGAGATGCCGATGCCGCCGCGATTAGGTATGCCTCCACATCGGCCGAAGCGATCGCCGCCCGCTCCTTGACGATCATGTGCGTGCTGCACTGCGCGGGCCGGTACACAAGCTGCAACTCATAACCTCGCAACCGGCTCCCGCACTATGATAGAGGGGGCCGACGACGGGGCTTCCGACAAGGGGGCTGTCGTGAAGCGCATCAGAGTTGTCTTGCTGCTTGCCTGCGTGATTCTCCTGGTGGGGCTGTTCGTTGGGGTCTACAGGCAGCACAATATCGTCGGTATTCAGTCACCGACACTTATGCCGACACCGGTGCTCACGCCGGCAATGCGCGACTGGGCGGTCGTCTCCTGTGGCCCCATGCACACCGTCGCCTTGCAGAAAGACGGCACCCTATGGGCCTGGGGCGCCAACTACCACGGCCAGCTCGGCCTCGGCAGCACAAACGTCAACAACCGCAGGAAGACCCCGACTCAAGTGGGCAGCGCGAGCGACTGGGCGGCCGTCTCCTGCGGCGACGACTACACCGTGGCGCTGAAGAAGGACGGCACCCTCTGGGCCTGGGCCCGCAACGACTCGGGCGAGCTCGGCCTGGGCAACACCATCTGGAGGTTCGCCCCGACCGAGGTCCGTGGCGCCCGCAGTTGGGCGGCTGTTTCCTGTGGCAACTCCCACACCCTNNAGCAGTAGAGACACCCCGACTCAGGTCGGCAGCGCGAGCGACTGGGCGGCCGTCACCTGCGGCTACAACTTCAGCCTGGCCGTGAAGACCGACGGCACGCTGTGGGCCTGGGGCGCCAACGAACACGGCGAGCTCGGCCTTGGCGGCACAAACAACAGCAGGAAGACCCCGACCGAGGTCGGCAGCGCGAGCGACTGGGCGGCCGTCTCCTGCGGCGACGACTACACGATGGCGCTGAAGACTGACGGTAGTCTCTGGGCCTGGGGCTACAACAGCCAAGGCCAGCTCGGCTTTGGCGACACCAAGGACACGCATGCCCCGGCCAAGGTTGGCAGCCGGGGCGACTGGGCGGCCGTCTCCTGTGGTACCAGCCACACCGTAGCCCTCAAGACCGACGGCAGCCTCTGGGCCTGGGGCTACAACGGCTTCGGCCAGCTCGGCCTGGGCGACACCAACAACAGGCTCGTCCCGACCGAGGTCGGCGGCAGCTCGTCGTGAGTTCCACCGCACCCGAAGCGTGCGGCTGGGTCACGCGCTATGGCATCAGGGAAGCGTCGGCGCACCTCCGTTATGGTGGATGACGTCCAGCGCAGCCCGCCTGAGTTGGGTGGCCGAGTGGCGCTCCCCATGATCTCCTGGTGCGCGGCCCTGAAGGGCAGACAAACTCGACAAAGTCGCGGAGCAGGCGTTTCCTTCGGTTCTTCTGTCTCTCCCAAGAAGGGATTCGCCAATGGTATTCGCGTTGCTCTATGTCGTTCTTCGCAGGCTGACTGGTTGGGCGGCCGGCTCGCCGGCCACCGAGCGTTCCAAGGACGTCGAGATCCTCGTCTTGCGAGTCAGCGAGGTAGTGCTTCGCATGGCCAGAGAGAATCCGAGATGGGGGTGCCTGCGCATTCGGGGCGAACTCATCAAGCTGGGGATCAGAGCGTCGGCCACCACGATCCGCACTCTGCTGCGCCGCCACGGCCTGGGCCCCGCACCGCGACGGGAAGAACTGACCTGGTCTGAGTTCATTAGAGCCCAGGCACACGGTATCCTCGCGTTTGACTTCTTCACCGTGGAGAGCCTCTGTCTGCGCACCTTCTACGTGCTGTTTGCCATCGAGGTCGCAAGCCGACGGATCCGCATCCTCGGCGTGACTCGAAGCCCCAACGCGGCCTGGGTCACCCGGCAGGCGAGAAACCTCTCCTGCGAGCTTGCAGATGAGGGTCGAGCGTTTCGCTTCGTGCTCAGAGACCGGGACTGCAAGTACGTCGCCGGCTTCGATGAGGTGTTCACCGCGGAGGGGATCAGAGTAATCCGCACGCCGATCCAGGCTCCCAANNGGTGGCCACAGACACCTGGAGAAGGTACTCGCTGAGTACGTCGAGCATTACAATGCCAAGCGGCCCCACCGCGGGCTCGGCCGGCTTCCGGACTGGGGGTGATCGTCTTGGCCGCGCGGCATTGAGGTTCTACAGCTGCACCGCTCCCAACTGCGGGACGAGGTGCTGCTCCACGAGCATGCGATAGCCGCAGAGCGTCGTCTCTCTCACGCCGCTCTCGATCGCCGGCAGCCAGACCTTGCAAAGAAACTCCCTCAGGCTGAGACGGCTGGGCAGGACGTAGGTGTGCTCGGCTAAGGTCGTGAGCTTGCGGGTGAGGGCCGCTTGGCAGTCCTTGCGGCCAGCAAAGCCGCCGTTGGTCTCGCGGCCGCGCTCCTCAGTTTCATGCAACTCGCCGCTACAGGCCGGGCAGACCTCCTTCGNNCGCTCGATCCAGAAGCGCCGGCCACAGCCCTGGCAGCGCTGGGCGCCGTAGCACATGTCAGGGTGTGCCGTGCCTCAGAAGGGCGTCTGGAAGGTCAGCGCCCGGAGCTTGCAGGGCTCTACTCACTCAGAGACTGCGCACTTCCAACGGG
>PKYM01000101.1 GCA_003132645.1 Actinomycetota bacterium
CGCCGGCCGCCACCGCCCCATCGCCGACCTCCTGGACGTTCGCCGTGTACGCGAACGGCGACAACAATCTCGAATACACCTGGCCCCAGTTCACCCTGCGGGCCCTCCGGGCACTGCCCGCCAACGCCGACGTGAACGTGGTCGCCATGATCGACTGGCACAGCGTAAAGAAGGGCGTCCAGCTGCTGCAGTTCTCGGGTGGCAAGGTGACAGTGGTGGCGAGCTGGCCCGACAAGGACTTCGGGGCGGAAGCGACGTTCACGTGGTTTCTGAAGCAGATCGCGACCCGCTACCCCTCGACTCACCTCGCCGTCGACATCTGGGATCACGGGTATGGCTGGCGCTACATCTCCGATGACTTCACCTCGAACGACCGCATCACCATGCCGGAGCTGCGCAACGCCATCCGCGCTGCCGCCGTGCCCATCGACGTCCTCTGCTTCGACGCCTGCAACATGGCCAATGTCGAGGCCGTATCCGAGATAGGCAGCTCGAAGCTCGTGCGCTACGTGGTCGGCTCCGAGGAGACTATCGACCAGGACGGCTACCCCTACGGCGGCGCCCTGCGCCCGCTTCTGGCAGACCCGAGCCGCACGCCGCGCCAGGTGGCGGGCGACATGGTAAGCGCCTGGCAGGGCTACTACCGGCCACTGCGCTGTTTCGACTGGGTGAGCCTGTCGGCACTCGACGTCGACCAGGTCATGCAGGCCAGGACCGACATCACCGCCTGGGTCGCCAGGCTGCACGCCGATCTGCCGCAGGACAGGCCCCTGTATGCCGCCGATCTCCACCACAGCATCTACGCCTGGGACTGCTGGTATGTCGACATGGCCGACGTCGCGGGGCGCCTGGCAGCCGACCCGGCGATCACCGACGCGACCCTGAAGATGCTGTCGACCACCGTCGCCGACGATCTCACGGGAGCCGTGGTGGCGCTCTGGAGCGGCTCGTATGCGAGCGCCTTCAAGGGCATCACGATCTGGTGGGGGACCGGCAGCGACTGGCGCGCCGACCAGGGGATCTATCGCCGCCAGATCGCCTTCGCCGACCAGACCGGCTGGTATGAGTTCCTGAAGGCCTACAACGCCGGCCACCTCCCGGGACCGTCCCAGGCGCCCAACCCCGCGGTCCGTCGCGCGAACTACGGGCTGACCGACGTCGCCTTCGCCGACGCCGACCACGGCTGGGCCACGGGTTACAACAACGTTTCGAGCGAAGCGGTCATCCTGCGCACCACCGACGGCGGCCGCCACTGGACGACGAAGAGCCCCGCCTGGTGGGACACCTACATGACGAGCTCGCTGGCGTTCGTCACGGCCCGCCGGGCATGGGCGGTCGGCAGTGAGGGCGACTACGAAAGCGCCATCGTGAAGACCACCGACGGCGGTCTGAACTGGAGCTGGCAGGACAGCGACACAGTCCAGTACCTGCTGGGCGCCGACTTCCTGAACGCGACCCACGGCTGGGTCTGCGGCAGCCGCGGCACGCTCCTGCAGACGACCGACGGCGGCCGCACGTGGAGCGGCAAGCGCGGCGCCTCCGTCACCGACCTCTGGTCGGTCGACTTCACCGACGCCGCTCACGGCTGGGTCGCCGGCGGCAACGCCGGCAAGACAGACGGCGTCATCCGCCACACCTCCGACGGCGGCGCGACCTGGACCACGCAGGTCACCACCCCCGGCGCCATCATCTACAAGGTCGCCGGGCTCGATGGCTCACAGGCGTGGGCCGTCGGCGGCAGCCCCGTGTCGGGCGCCGGCATCATCATCCACACCTCCGACGGCGGGCTGACCTGGCAGCCGCAGTACGGCGGCCCGGCCATCCCCTGGCTCTGCGACGCGACCTTCGTCGACGCCTCCACGGGATGGGCCGTGGGCGAGCACGGCACGGTCCTGCGAACGGCGGACGGCGGCCTGACCTGGACCACCGTCACCGTGCCGACGCACGAGGATCTGACGGCGGTGTGGTTCACGGGCGCCGCGAACGGCTGGATCGTCGGCGACGGCGCGGCGATGCTGCACTCAACCGACGGCGGCGCGACCTGGACGACCACGCGGGCCGACGTCATCGGGCCCCGGACGTTCGCCCCGGCGCCCTCGACCGTGAGCCGCGCCGCCGGGGCGCTCCTGCGCTACTGCGTGACCGACGCGCAGAGCGCTACGGCGACGGTGACCATCAAGATCACCGACGGGGACGGGCACACGGTGGCGACCCTCTCGCTCGGCCGGTGCGCGACCGCGGCGCAGCACGTCGCGCGCTTTGTCTGTCGCCTGCCGCGCGGCGCCTACCGCTTTTCGGTGTACGCGCGCGACGAGGCCGGCAACGCCCAGACGCGGGTGGGATCGAACGTCCTGACCGTGAAGTAGGGCCGCGAGGGCAGCAGAAGGCGGCGTTGTGCTACTCCCGAGGCGCGTCGGCCCACGGCCCGATGGTCCCGAGGGTGGTCATGAGAGGAGGTTCACCGTGGCCAGACTGATCTACTCGGCGATCACCTCGCTCGACGGCTACGTAGCCGACCAGGACGGCAACTTCGACTGGGCTGCGCCGGACGAGGAGGTACATACCTTCGTCAACGATCTCGAGCGGCCGATCGGCACCTACCTCTACGGGCGCCGGATGTACGAGGTGATGGTCTTCTGGGAGACCGCGCACGCCATCACCGACGAGCCGCCCTTCGCTGCGGACTTCGCGCAGATCTGGCGGGCGGCCGACAAGATCGTGTACTCCACGACGCTGGAGACGACATCCAGCGCCAGGACGCGGATCGAGCGAGACTTCGATCCCGAAACGGTCCGCCGGATGAAAGCGACAGCGGGACGTGACCTCAGCGTGGGCGGTCCCGAACTCGCCGCCCAGGCGATCAAGGTCGGGTTGGTCGACGAGTACCACCTGCTCATCACGCCTGTCGTAGTGGGAGGCGGCACGCAGTCCCTCCCAAACGATGTCCGTCTGAAGCTCGAACTGCTCGACGAACGCCGTTTCGACAACGGCGTGGTCCACCTCCACTACCTCACACAGACGTGAGGACAAGGCGACGCCGCCCGGGATCCCGCCGAGACTCGCTTACGTCGACGCGCACTCCGACTGCACGGCGAGGCCGTCGCGCATGGCGAGCAGGAGCACGGCGAGCTGGCGGCGCTGCTCGTCGGTCAAGCCGCTGAAGAGCTTGTCCTCGGCCTCGCGCTGGGCACGCGCAGCCTGCACGAGCCGACGTTCGCCCGCGGCGTTCAAGGAGACGACGTGGCGGCGCCGGTCGGCGGCATCACGCCGGCGCGAGACGAAGCCGCTCACCTCCAGCGGATTGAGAAGCGTGACGAGAACGCTCGGTTCCACGCCCATCAGCCCGCCGAGATCGCGCTGGCCCATGGGGCCCTGGTCGTGGAGAAGCCCGAGGAGCTGGAAGTGGCGGGGCGAGAGCTCGACCGCGGCATGCGCATCGCGCAGCACGCGCATGGCCTCTTGGCCGAGCAGCGCCAGAAGGAGGCCGGGGCTCGTGCGGCGTTCCTCGAGAACGCTGCCCGTTTTCGCCCCTGGTTTGCGTGTGTCGCGAGCTGCCATCGCGGGTAGTGTACCCTGCGCAATCGTTTAGGACACACAATCGTTTCGCCACCACAACTGCTGTGGCCGGTGAGGCGACGCGAGATCGAGGAGGCCCATGCCATGCGTGCAGTAGCGATCGAGGACTTCAAGGTTGGTCCGACCGCGGTGGAAGTGCCGATGCCCGAGCCGGGACCAGGTGAGGCGCTGGTCAAGGTGGCGGCTTCGTCGGTGAACGGCTTCGACGTGGCGGCCGCGTCGGGCATGTTGCAGGGCATGATGGAACATCGCTTCCCCGTCGTGCTGGGCAAGGACTTCGCCGGCACGATCGAAGAAGTCGGAGACGGGGTGTCGAGCGTCGCGCCGGGCGATCAGGTCTTCGGCGTACTGATGCGTGAGTTCATGGGCGACGGGACGTTCGGCGAGTACGTCATCGTGCCGGCGGCGATCGGCTTGGCCAAGATGCCCCCCGGACTCGACCACGCCGTCGCGGGAGCGCTCGGCCTTGCCGGCGCGGCGGCTGCCGCGGCGATCGACGCGCTCGCACCTTCCACCGGGCAGACGGTGCTGATCGCCGGCGCCACCGGCGGCGTCGGCGCCCTCGCCATCCAGCTGGCCCACGCGCGCGGAGCTCACGTCATCGCGACCGCGCGGCCCGGCGAAGAGGCGCGGTTCGTGACCGGCCTTGGGGCCGACTCTGTGATCGACTACACGAACGATGTCGAGACGACGGTCCGCTCCGGGTGGCCGGCCGGCGTCGATGCCGCCCTCCATCTCGCCGGCGACGCGCAGCAGCTCGCGCGGCTCGTAAGGCCCGGTGGGCGCTTCGCGTCGACCCTGGGCGTGGGCGCCGATCAGCTCGAGACGCCCGACCTTACGGCCACGGCGGTGATGGCGATGCCGAGCGCCGGCGTGCTCGATCTACTTGCCGCCGATGTCGCGGCCGGGAAACTGCTCGTCCCCATCCAGCACACCTACCAGCTCGAGGACGTGCCTCAGGCGATCGTCGACTTCGCGCGAGGCACGCTCGGCAAGCTCGCGATCGCGATCGTCGCGTAGCACGACCGCCAAGCGGCAAGCGGCCGAGCCGTGGCGATCAGCGCTCGGCCGCTTCGCAGGCAAAGTCGATGCCGGCCTGGCTGAGCGACTGCTGCCTTCGCTCCCGCAGTCAGGCCCCGGGCCGCTTCAGCTTCGCCTGCATGTCCGCCGTCAGCGCCACGATGAGCTCGGCGTTGTAGGAGCCGGTCGGCAGAAGGCCGATCGGGTTGTTGAAGATCTGCTGGGCGGCGACGGCATAGGCACGCGATGTCGCGGCCAGCGAGCCGTCTTCGACTACCGGGTCGATGTCGGTCGTGATGATCGAGACGGTGTCGTCGCTTCTGCGGACGATCTCGAACGTGCGGAACTGCTGCGGGAAGTCTCTGAGCGACGCAGTCTCGATCTCCCAGAAACCGAGCTCCGGACGGCCGGCGTCCGGTGACTTCAGCGCGGTGACCGCGTTGCGATGGCGATGCCCCGCGAGCCACAGAATGAGGTTCGGATAGGTGTGGAGCTTGGCGATCAGCTCGTTCTCGGACACGCAGGCGGCGGAGCCCCAGCCCATGGGAGAGCCCGCCGCTTCCACGCCTATCGGTATGTGCGCGGCGATGATCATGAGCTTGCCTTCGGCCTGACCCTTGTCGAGCTCGCTCACGAGCCAGTCGTGGCGCTCCTGGTCGAGACAGCCATGCCCGTAGCCGTTGTCGTAGGGCTCGTCGTCGCCTTGCGTGTCGTCGAGCACGATGACCCTAACGGGCACCTCCGCCTTCGGCTCAAAGGTGTAGCAGGCAAAGCCGGCGGCGACGTTGTCCCGGTCGAAGCCATGACCCTTCGGGCTCGAGGAAGTGGTGAAGAGCTCGCTCATCCACTCGCTCTTCGAGAGAGAAAAGCGGTCCGGGTCGGCGGCGAGCACCTTCGGTGGGGTCGGAAACGCCGCGACCGGCCCGATGCCGAAGATGTCCCCGTAGGGCGTCCGCCCGTCGAGGCAGCCCATGTAGAAGCCGCGGCTGTCCGGGCCGAGCGGGTCCTCGAAGACGTTGCCGAGGTTGAGGATCTCGTCTCCGACGTAGGTCTGTCGGAGGTAGTCGTTCACGGCGAGGAACCCCGTCCAGAAGTGATCGTGGTTGCCGCGCGCCTGGTACCAGGGAATGGACCTGTCGAGCCCCGTCGCGTCGTACTCGTCCAGGTAGTCGCCCCGGGGCCCGGGAACGACGTCTGCCTTGACCCCCGAATCGGGGTCCATGTGCCGGCCGTCAAGGACGTCGACGTACCATCGCAGCTCGTTGTACTGGGTGTTGTTGCACGTGTCGCCGAGCGAGATGCCAAAATCGATCGGCTCCTCGCTGTGCAGGGCGTTGACCGTCCGCAGGGCCGCGTCGAGCACATGCTGCGTGTAGAGCATGACGCCCGAATAGGCCGACGAGAGAAAGCCCTTGTAGCCGAACATGATCGCCTGGGCGGGAGACTGCACGTCGGCGATGTGGATGTCGGTGATGGTAAAGAAGCGCAGGAGCTTGGCGACGCCGGTGGCTGAGGCGCCGTCATAGCCAGCCGGCATGAGGTCGAGCCGCCGTTCATGCTCGAGACCTGGTCCGTAGCTCCACGTGCCGTAGCCCGCCTCCTCGTACCTCGAGAGCTCGTAGGGCAGCACCTTCGGCGCGTCGGAGGCGATCTGGTCGGGCACGATCGTCCTGCGCACCGTCGTCGGGACGCTGGAAACGACCGGCGAACGGACGGTGGAGGCAGCCGGGAAACGAACGGTGGAAGCGATCGGGCCTGCCTCGTGCAATGGTCTCATCAGAACCCCTTGTGGCTGGCGAAGAAGTGCTCGACTCTGGCGTGGGCGTTCGCCCTGACGTCGAAGAAGTAGAACGGGTAGTCGAAGGTGTGAAGGACGCCCTGGGGGAAGCCGCCGGGCCTGAAGTAGGGCGGCTGCGTCGGGTCGATCGTGCTGCAGATCACGACGCCCTTGGTCTTGCTGACGCCGGCGTCGGCGAGGTTCAGCACGCGCTTGACGCTGCCGTTTGCGTTCAGCACGGGCGTTCCCCCGGTCGCGAGGTTCAGCCCGATGGAGCCGAGGTTCTGGGCGGCGCTCGCCACGGTCTGGCCCCTGGTCCAGGTGATCGGGTTGATGGCGATGCCCTTGGGCAGGATGACGGGATTCGTGCCGTCGACCGTAGCAGCCTCGGTGTTCCAGGAGACGATGACCCCCGTGCCGTCAGGGCCCTTGGCGAACTTCAGGATCGGGTTCTGGGCCAGGTAGTGCGGGGTGATCGAGTAGCCGACGACGTACGCCGCGATCATCCTCTTGTACACCCCGGGGTGACCCTTCATGTACTGCGCGAGGAGATTCGCCATCACGTTCGAGCCGATCGAGTGCCCGGCCAGAATGAAGGGGCGGCCGTGGTCGTAGTGCTTGATGAAGTACTCGAACGCCGCGATCCCGTCGACCGTCGGCGCGCCCGCCACGACCTTGTCCTGTTCCTTCTGGGGCATGGCCGCGCGCATCGCGGAGTCCGCCTGCCGGAAGTAGGGCGCGTAGATGTCGGCGAAGGTCCTGAAGGCCCAGGCCTGCCGTTCGAATGCCACCTGGGCGCCGGCCATCATGGTGGGGTCATTGACCGGGCCGATGATCGGGTCGCCCGCCTGGGCCACGTACTCGGTGGGATAGAGGTAGAAGACGGCCACCCTCTTCGGAGCGCCGGTGGGCAGCGACAGCCAGTGCGCGCGTCGGCCGTAATCGGTCGCCTTCAAGATCGTCGTTGGCGGCGAGGCGGCGGCCGTCGACGCCAGGAGCGCGGCGCCCACCAGCAGGGCGATGGCCGTGACCAGGATCTTCTTTGCGCGCATGTCGCGCCCTCCTCAGGCCCGATCGTTTCGGTGCGGGTGGTTGGAGCAGAGCCCGGAGGAAAAGGGTGATGCGGCGCTCCGCTTACCTTGCGTATCGGCACGGATCGCCGCGGTCTGCAATCGCTCTTGACAATGGCTGTATTATTAGACCGACAGTCGGTCTATTCTTCGGGAGAGCACCTTGGCTCGCACACTCGACCCAGCGGTTCACGCCGTTCGACGGGAGACGTTCATCGACATCGCTCAGCGCCTCATCCAGGCGAAGGGGTACGAACAGATGAGCATCCAGGACGTCCTAGACGAGGCCGCGGCGTCAAGGGGCGCCTTCTACCACTACTTCGATTCGAAGGCGGCGCTGCTCGAAGCGGTCGTCGAGCGCATGGTGGAGGCCGCGACCTCGACGCTGGCGCCGCTCATCGCCGACCCGGGCGTGCCCGCCCTGCAGAAGCTTCAGGGCGTCTTCACAGGGATCGCCCGCTGGAAGGGGGAGCGGACGGAGCTCATGCTGGCGCTCCTGCAGGTCTGGCTTTCGGACGAGAACGCGATCGTGCGCGAGAAGTTCCGCCACGGCCTGGTGGCGCGCCTCGCGCCACTGCTGGCCGCGATCGTCCGCCAGGGCGCAGACGAGGGTGTCTTCACGTCGAGCTCCCCCGACGACCTCGCGCGCGTGCTGGTCTCGCTGCTACAGGGAACCAACGAGACGGCCGTCGAGCTCTACGTCGCCCGCCAGGCCGGCAAGGTCTCGTTCGAGGCCGTCCAGCGCCTGCTCGCGACCTACGTCGAAGCCTTCGAACGTCTCCTGGGACTTCCCTGCGGGTCGCTCACGCTGGTCGACCAGGCGGTCCTGCGCGAGTGGTACGGTTGACGATGGATCCCGAAGGCGCAACAGCGATCACCGCGACGCCCGCGACCCCAGCGACGTCCGCGACCCCAGCGATCCGCGCTGAGAAACTGACCAAGAGCTACGGCAAGAGCCGCGGCATCGTAGCGCTCGACCTCGAGGTCCAAGCGGGCGAGGTCTTCGGCTTCCTGGACCCCAACGGAGCCGGCAAGACAACCACCATCCGCGTGCTCCTCGACCTCATCCGGCCGACGACGGGCCGCGTGCTCGTCCTGGGACGCGACAGCCACCGTGACACCCTGGCGATCCAGGCACGCAGCGGCTACCTGCCCGGCGAACTCAGCCTCTACCCCACACTCACCGGACGCGAGACCCTGCGGTACCTCGCCAACCTTCGTGGCGGCGTCGACTGGGACTACGTGAGCGAGCTCTGCGAGCGGCTCGACTGCGACCTGA
>PKYM01000282.1 GCA_003132645.1 Actinomycetota bacterium
GTCGCCAAGATGGGGCCAACGAACACAGTTGCGCCGCGAACCGTCGCCTGACGGCCTTCACGCCGCCCGACAATAAGTTCACGCTGCCTTCACATCGCGGAGTCATAGTGGACACTCGTGGTCAAAGAGGCCGCAGCGAACGGCGCGAGACCGGAGCAGCGATGCAGTTGACAGATGAGACCGTCGGTCCCCCGACGCGAGACCCCGTGTGCGGCAGGCATTTGTTCGCAGTCGGTGATGGCAGAAGGGGCACACGGGCGTTGAGGCGACACCGCTGTGCCTCGCGTTTTTGCTTCGCGGCGCCGCCGCAGACTCACTCACCGCGCAGATCCACGCCTATCTCGCGGCCAAGCGTCCAGAAGGCTTGACGCCATACAAGCGTCCACACCGATCCTTGACGGTGCGCTCATCACCTCCTGACCGATTCATGGGAGCCTATTCCAGTAGCCGTCGTGCGCCCAGCGGCGTTGGCAACGTCCGGTGCCGCGTCGCTTGTCGGCCGGCCTTCGGGCCGTCCGGGACCAGCCTTAACGACGCTGCCGCCTGAGACCAGCTTGCCAGGCGAGACCGGGCCAGGACTCCGCCCCCCGGTCCAGCCGCCAACCATCGACGCCGAAGGTGCGACATGGACCATAAGAAGGACATCTACGCGCCCGACTACGACCTCGCCATCTCGGATTTCATGAGCGAGTCGCGGCCGGACGGCATCGCGCAGGCGGGCGTCCTGCCCGGCGACTACCACGTCCACACCACCTTCTCGGACGGCACGGGCAGCGTGGCCGAGTGCATCGAGCGGGCGATCAGCGTGGGGTTGACCGAGATCGGTATCGCCGACCACGTCTCAGCAGTGCAGCCGTCGGTGTGGGAGATACCCTCCATCCCCCTCGCGAAGCTCGAGCGCTACGTCGCGGAGGTGCGAGAGGCCGCGAGCCGCTACGACGAGATCACCGTGCTCCTCGGGGTCGAGGCTGACTACGTGCCGGAGCACGAGACCCAACTTCGTGCGCTGCTCGACGGCTGGCCGTTCGACTACGTCATCGGCGGTGTGCACGGCGTCGACGGCTTCGATTTCGACGACCCCGCCAGGCGCCGTGACCCCCGTTGGTCAGACTCAGACGCTCTCTTTGCTGCCTACTATGAGACGGTGCGCCGGGCCGCGGAGTTCGGGGGCTTCGACATCATCGCGCATCTCGACTACATCGGGCTGTGGGGGCACACGCCCGGTCCGGCTGTGGGCGACTCTATCGACGCGGCCCTCGATGCCATCGCCGCCTCGGGCGCTGCCATCGAGCTCAACACCGACCGCTTCAGCGACCCGGCCGGCGTCATGTACCCATCCGACGAACTGCTCAGCGCCGTCGGCGGTCGCGGCACTGCGCTCGTCATCAGCTCGGATGCCCACGCGGCGGAACATGTTGGCCAGCTCTGGGACGAAGCGATGGAGCGAGCCGTCAGGGCCGGATTTTGCGGGGCCCTGCGCCTCTCGGACCGCACGCTGGTGCCGCTGCAGAGGGCTGTAGCGGGTGACCATCGGGAGGCGGCCGTTCCCGACCGCGCGTCGGCGGAGCCACCGTCCCTGGATGGCGCCTCGCCCGGTCGGCTAGCGCAGCTGCCAGCCGTAGACCCCGCTCAGCACGAGCGCATAGAGGATCACGGCGTAGCACCAGCGCCCGCCGAGCTTGGGCGTCTCGATCGAAGCCACGTTGAAGGCGGCCAACACCATCAAGGCGACATAGAGCACGATGCCAAAGATCGCCCTGCCCACAAGCGGCTCGAAGACGAACAGCAGCGCCAGGACGATGACGTTGTTGTCGAGCGACAAGCCCCGATAGGTCGAATCGTTAAGCAACCCGAAAACGTTGAAGTAACTGAGCCGGATGACCCCAGTGGCGAGGATCACGAAGGCTCCCGGGATATACCAGGGGCTGAAGCGCCCGACGCTCAGAAGCAGCAGCGCGGGCGCTACGCTGAAGCTGACGATGTCGATCAGTGAATCGAGCTGTGCGCCGAAAGCCCGCTGCTCGGCCGTGCGTCCCTTCATGGCTCGCGCGATGCGGCCGTCACTCCAGTCGAAGACGATCGCCCAGAGCAACGCTATCAGGGCGGCCGGGTAGACGCCGCGGATGGCGAAGTACAGGCCGAGCAGCGCGGCAAGCAGTCCAGCCAGCGAGCACAGATTGGGCAGGTCCCTGGCGAAGGCGAGCATGGGCCCGGGGCTTGCCGGCCGCCGCAAGGCGCTGCGACTCACCCCGTCGCTCCGCTGGGGGTCCACCGCCCCGACTCTCCGGCGGCGTGCAACTGCTCGGGGAAGACCAGCTCGGCCGCGTCTCGATCGGCCGGCGTGTCGACCTCGTACCAGCGTTCGGTGGGGAAGACCACCGCCCCGAGGGCCATGCTGCCGTCGGCGGTCATCTCTGCGAACACGGACTCGTAGAAGCAGCCCGTCTGGCCGGCTGCCACATAGCGGTCGAGTCGCTCGCAGACTTCGCCCCAGGTGTCGCGCGCGAGGCT
>PKYM01000083.1 GCA_003132645.1 Actinomycetota bacterium
GTGAATGGACTCTCCCACTTAGACAACCGCGGCCGGGCGCGCATGGTCGACGTTGCCGCCAAGCCCGAGACCGAGCGCGCGGCGCGGGCCGAGGCGAGCGTCACGATGGCCCCCGAGACCCTCGCCGTCATTCGCGACGAGCGCGTCCCCAAGGGCGACGTCGTGGCCACAGCCCGTCTGGCCGGCATCATGGCCGCCAAGCGCACTCACGAGCTCATCCCGCTCTGTCACCCGCTGGCGCTCTCGTTCGCGGGCGTCGAGATCGAGGTCGACGAGGCCCTCCCCGGCCTGCACGTGACCACCGAGATGCGCCTGATCGGGCGCACCGGGGTCGAGATGGAGGCGCTCGTCGCGGCCTCGGTGGCCGCCCTCACCATCTACGACATGTGCAAGGCCATCGACCGCGGCATCGAGATCGGCGGTGTGCGCCTGCTCGAAAAGCAGGGCGGGGCGAGCGGTCACTGGCGCCGCGGGCAGGACGGCCGATGAGCGCGCCGTCCGACAGGAACGCGGCGGGCGATCGCGCCGCCGCGTCAGACGCTGTGAGCGCGCCGGCGCTGCCACGAGGTGCGGTCGTCTCGGTCAACGTCGCCGCCGCGAAGGGCATGCGCAAGAAGCCCAGAGCCGAGATCCTCCTCGTGGCCGGCCACGGCGTCGAAGGCGACGGTCACGCCGGTCCGTGGCACCGGCAGGTGAGCCTGCTCGCCCGCGAGAGCATCGCCACGATGCGCGCGAAGGGGCTCGACGTCGGCCCGGGGGATTTCGCCGAGAACGTCACCACCGAGGGCGTGGTCGTGGCCGAGCTGCCGCTCGGCACGCGGTTGCGGTTAGGCGGCTGCCTGGTCGAGCTGACCCAGATCGGCAAGGTCTGTCACGATCACTGCGCGATCTATCGCGCCGCGGGCGACTGCGTCATGCCGCGCGAAGGCATCTTCGTGCGGGTACTCGAAGGCGGACCGCTGCGAGCTGGCGACGAGGTCGTGGTCGAGTCGCTCGGCAACGGGTTCGTCGACGGCCTGGCCGCCGCCGACGGCCTGGCCGATGTGGCCGGCGCCTCGGGCGACGTTTCGGGCGGCGACGCCCGCCCGCCAGAAGCAGTCGAGTGAGGTGAGGCGCAGGTGAGCGAGACCGTCTCGATCCGGGCCGTGGTCATAACGCTGTCCGACTCCGGCCACGCCGGCCTGCGCGACGACGAGAGCGGCGCGGTGCTCGAGGGCCTGCTGAACGAGCTCGGCGCCGAGTACGTCGAGCGGCTGCTGCTGCCCGACGATGAGCTCCTGATGAGAGAGAAGCTGATCCACTTCTCAGACCGCACGCCGGCCAACCTCATCCTCACCACCGGCGGGACGGGCTTCACCTCGCGCGACGTGACCCCCGAAGCCACGAAGGCGGTGCTCGACCGCGAGGCGCCGGGCTTCGCCGAGGCCATGCGCGCCGCCTCGCTGGCCAAAACGCCTCGCGGGATGCTCTCGCGGGCCGTGAGCGGCTTGCGCGGCACCACCCTGATCATCAACTTCCCCGGCAGCCCGACGGCCTGCAGAGAGAACTTCGAGGTGATCCGCGAGGCCCTGCCGCACGCCCTCGAGAAGCTCGCCGATCTGGGCGGCGACTGCGCCGTCGAACGGTAGAACCGCCGGTCGGGCTCAGTCGGAGTTGGCAGGGACGCCGGCCGGACTCAGTCGGGGTCGGGCGAACTCAGTCGGGCTCGGTCAGCGCCAGGGCGAAGTAGGCCGCGATCGTGGCGTCGGCGTCCTCGACCTCCTGCCAGTGTGCCGCGCTGAGAAGGTCGGAGAGTCTGCGCGCGTCGATCCCGAGTTCCGACGCGGCCGCGGCGCGCGTCTCGTGACCGCGCACCGCGCGCACCGCCTGCCACTCGGCGTCGCCGCGGCCGCGCACAAGGGGGTCGATCAGGCCGCTGTAGGCGTTCAGCAACAGGTCGCCGGCTGCACCGGAGCCGCTGTAGTACACCAGACGGTCTTCGTGCCAAGCCGCGACGAAGGCGTCTTCGGCCGAGCCCTCGACGGCCACGCCGACGCGCACCTGCAAGGGGGCGAGCAGTTCGCGCATGACGCTCACGCACAAGGGCGCCTGCACGGGGTCGGTCAGGGCGCCGTGCAGCGCGTCATCGTAGGCGACCTCGAACGGCGCGGCGATGCTCGGCAAGAAGAGTTTGTTCAGTTGCCGCACGGCCTCGCCGAGCGCGGGCAGCAACGTGTCGGGGTTGTCGAGCTGACGTGAGCCGATCACGTCGGCGTAGATCCCAGCGTGCACGGGTGCGCCTCCTCGCCAGTGGGTGGGCGTCGGCGTACCTCTACGCCGGCGACGGCCTCATTCCTCTTGTGAAGCGGCCATCGCGCTGAGTCGAACTAGTGACGCTCGCGCCGCTACCGACTACATTAGTGTGTGTCGGCGCTACGCCGTGGGGCGTGGGGCCGCCTGTATGATGCAGGGGTGATCTGGGCAGGGGGAATGAGGCAGTGAACAGAAGGGCCCGCCGGCGCCTGATCGTCGCCACCGTCATCCTCGTCGCGGTCGTGGCCGTGGNNGATGGTCTACGTCATCGCTCGTGAGGGGTCCTACTACCGCCAGGTCTCGGCGCTCACGGCCGCCGACGACGGCCGGAACGTCACGGTCGGCGGGGCGGTCGTCAACGGCACCATCGTGCGCGACGCCTCGGGTGTCGCCTTTCGCATGGAGGACCTTACCGGTCGACCGACCACGGTTCGCGTCGAGTACGGAGGCCAGATGCCGGCCACCTTCGCTGCCGGCGTGCAGGTCGTCGTCAGCGGCAGATACGTCGCGGGCGGCTTGATCACCGCCGACCAGCTCGAGACCAAGTGCCCGTCGAAATACCAGGGCAAGGCGAGCCCGCTGCCGCAGCCGAGCAAAGTAAACTAGGATCGCGCTTGTGATTGCAGGTCCGCACTCGTGATCGTCATCGGCCGCTTCGCCCTGTTCTGTGCGCTCGTCTTCTCGCTCGGCGCAGTCGCGCTCATCGCGCTCGGCCTGCGGTCGCGCGACCGGACCCTTTTGCGCAGTGGCTACCTGGCCGTGTACGGGCTGTTCTTCGCGGTCGTGGTGGCGAGCTCGGTGCTGCTCTCGGCCTTCGTCTCGCGTGACTTCTCGTTTGCCTACGTCGCCGCGAACTCCGACACCAGTCTGTCGACCTTCTACCGCGTCGCCGGTTTCTGGGCAGGCCAGCAGGGTTCGCTGCTGCTCTGGCTGCTGCTGCTGGCGGTCGTCACGGTCGTCATCGCCCTGCGCGGCATCGAGCGCCTGGACCGCCTGACGGCCGCCGCTGTGGCCGTACTTTCTGCGGTGGCCGCGTTTCTGGCCGTGCTCATGGTCGCCGACCAGGGGTCGAACCCGTTCGTCGCGGCCGGTGTCGCCACCGCCGGCCAGGGTCTGAACCCGCTCCTGCTGCACCCGGCCATGGTGTTCCACCCGCCGGCCCTGTTCGCGGCGTATGCCGCTCTCACGGTGCCGTTTGCCTTCGCCACCGCGGCGCTGCTTGTGGGCAGCACCGGGCGCGAGTGGGTGCTGGGCTCCCAGAAATGGACGGTGGCCGGCTGGGCGCTCCTCACGCTGGGGATCGGCCTGGGCGCGTGGTGGGCCTACGTCGTGCTGTCGTGGGGCGGCTACTGGGGCTGGGATCCGGTCGAGAACACCTCGCTCATCCCCTGGCTGACGGCGACCGCGCTGCTGCACTCGATGAACCTCTACCGGCGCCGCGGCCTGTTCAAGCGCTGGACTCTCGCTTTGGCCTGCGCCACCTTCTGGCTGGCCATGGTCGCCACCTGGACCACGCGCACCGGCCTGATCGCCTCCGTGCATGCTTTCCAGCGCAACGACACGCTGATCGCCATCCTCACGGCCCTGCTCGTCGTCGTCGCGGCGAGCTCGATAGGCCTGCTGGCCTGGCGCTGGCGGAGCTTCGGCAGCTCGGCGCAACCCGCGCCGCTGGCGCCGCGCGAGGTTCTGCATTCCCTGACCAACGTCGCGCTCAGCGCCTGCGCTGCGGCCCTCCTTCTGGCCACCGTCGCCGTGCCGCTCATCTTCGACCGCACCGTGACTGCCGCCACCTACCGCCTGTTCGCGCAGCCGCTCGGCGTCGTCGTGGTCGCGGGACTCGCGCTCTGCCCGCTGCTGGCCTGGGCGCGAGCGGCCGGCTCTACGGTGTGGCGTGTGCTGCGTGTTCCCCTGCTTCTCGCGGTGCTCGTCCTGCCGCTCCTGCTGGCGACCGGCGACTGGCGCTCGAGCCTCTTCGGACTGATCGGCCTCGAGGTCTGCGTGGTGGCCGCCGCGGCTCTCGTCGGGTCCATCGTGGCCGGCGCGCGGCGGGCCGCCGGTGAGCAGGGACTGCTCACCGGCCTGCGCCGCACGCTGACCGGCAGCCGTACCCGCAGCGCCGCCTACGTGGCCCACTGCGGCGTGATCCTGGTGCTCGTCGGCCTGCTGGGCTCCAACATTTACAAGGTCGAACGCAGCGCCTATGTCGCCGCTCGCCTCGGCGCCACGGCCCAGGTCGCCGGCTACACGCTGCGCTTCACCGGCTACACGCAGGACACCGGGCCGCAGAGCTCGCAACGCTTCTTTGCCCACTTCGCCGTCGCGCGCGGCGGCCGGCAGGTGGGCCTGCTCGCGCCGCACACCGACGTCTACCCGCAGGCCGGCGCGGCCGTGCGGGCCGTGATCCTCGCCGGTCTCGGCCGCGACCTGTTCGTCGTCGCCCAGGACCCCTTTGATTCGACCAGCGCCCACTTGCGGCTGCAGCTTGACGTCTTTCCGCTGGTCGACCTGGTGTGGGCCGGCGCGCTCCTGATGGTCGCCGGCGGCGCGGTCTCGCTGTGGCCGCGGCGCCCGCCGGCGACGGTCACGGCGGAGTCGCCCGACGAAGCGCTGGCTACG
>PKYM01000350.1 GCA_003132645.1 Actinomycetota bacterium
GGCGTGGAATAGCGGCCGAGGTCGGGCTGGGCGCCGTAGTGCACGGGCACCGTGACGCGCTCCTGCGCCTCTTTCATGAGCTGCTGCTCGAAGGGCACGATGGTCTTCACGGCCTTGTAGGAGTAATCGATGTGAAAGAGCTCGACGGTGTCGTGGGCGAGCACCTGCTCGCAGGCGTAGAGCGCGTCCACGCGGCTGCCGAGCTGCGGCGTGCCGCTGCCGTCCTTGGAGAGCACCACTTCGTCGCCGATGTCGACGCCGGTGAAGCGCGCCGCCGAGGCGAAGATGTCGAGCAGATGATCGAGCTCGTCCTGCGCGAGAGGCGGCACCTTGCCCCTGGTCACGGCGGCCTGCGTACCCTCTTCGAGGTCGGCCTTGATCTCGGAGCGGGTCATATCGGTAAGCGACCCGTCCCCCATGCGCGTCGGCAATCGCTGCGTCACACCGCCACCCCCCGGTCTGGTTGCCCGGCGCCGATCATATCAGGCGTGGCGNNAGGCATCGGGCGTGGCGCCGGCGCCGGGCGTGGCGCCGATGTCGGGCGTAGCGCCGCGGCCCGCAGTGCCGTCATTACCCGGCCGCAAACGGCGAGCGGAGCTGCTAACTGCCGCCGCCGGGTATTTCCCTTTGTGAGCGTAAGAACTCACCGCACGATAAGAAAGAGGGAGGTTCCTGTGAAACAAACACGTATCCGCCTTGCCCTGCTGGCGGTCATCGCCCTGATCGCGGTGCCGGCACTCCTGCCGGCAACGGCCAGCGCCAAGAACTTCAAGCTTGGCACGGGCAAGGTGGTCGTCAGACTCGACTCATTCTTCGATCTCTTCATCTCCGCCGGCTACCCCATCTATCCTGTCGCCCCCGCGTCGATGGCCTTCGACGCGCCTGGGTCGCGCATCGCCCTGCCGATCACGGGCGGTACGTGGAACGCCGGCCTTCATCCGCATGGCACGTTCAAGTTGAGGGGCGGCATCGTGTACATTCATTACAATGCGGTTCCGACACTCGAGACCCTCAGCGTCCCGGGGTGGCGCGCCGGAATCAACACCTCCGCCAGCTGGACCGGCCTCATTAACGGCACCCGCACCACGATCCTCGACGAGGATCTGACCACCTCGCACACGACGTTTCCGACTGCCCACGGCCAGAAGTTCGTGAAGATCACCGGCGTCGTGCTCACCTACGACGCGGCGCTCACGAACGCGTTCACCTCAGCCTTCTCCACAGGGCTGCCCCTCAACACGCCGTTCGGTACGGCGACGTTGCTGGCCCGCGTGAAGTAGTCGAGAAGGCGATCCAGGAACAACAAACGAGGCGTGGCGCGGCGACGCGGGAGCGTCGCCGCGCCACGACCGACAACAAGGGGCGGGGGCGGCGCGTACGCGCCGCCCCCGCCCTCGTCTTCGTTTGCCTTCGGCTCGCCGCGATCCGCGGCCGACCGCTCGGCGCCTAACCGAGCCCGACGCGCGCCTTGAAACGCTCCACGCAGTTGATCGGGATATCGAGCGTCTTTGAGATGTTGAACTTGGCCTCGATCATGCCGGCGTCGCCAGGCCGCACCGATGAGGTGAACGGCAGCGTGCCGAGCCCCTTGGCGATCCTGATCTCCTCCATGGCGGTCGGATCGAAGAGGTCGCGCACCGTGCAGCCGAGCTTGCCGGCGACGTAGGCCTTGGCTTCTTTGAGACGCATCCTTCGGGTCATTTGCATGCGTGCCACGAGATCTCCGGCGGTCCGCATTCCGCCCATGCCCGACGCCTGCGTGTGGGCGCCCTCCATGCCGAGGGGGTCGCCTGTGCCTACCTAGTAACCGTCGATCTTGAGGATCTCGACGAAGGCCTTGGAGGCTCGCGAGGTCGCGTCGGCGGGCGGGTAGACGCAGGTCGGCACGCCGCCTACGCCCATGCCCACGTTCACGTGCACGGGGATCTCTGCGATCTCGGCGGCCGGCTTGATCATGGTGATCGCCCGGGCGATGTTCCAGGCGGTCGAGCGGCCGGTGTTGATGTTGACCGCCGGGCCGTAGATCGAGCCCCCGGCGGCCTGCACCATGCGTAGCTGGTCCTTGGGCCACATGCCGGCGAGCCGCTCGCCGTCGAACTCGAGCTGACCGTGCATGCCGAGTACGAACTCGCTGGCCATGCCGATCTCGATGCCGAGCCAGGGGTACTTCTCGCGCAGCATGCGACAGGCTGTGAGGCCGGCCAGAAAGTCGGCGTCACCGGCCGCGCCGGTGGTGTCCATGTCGATGCCGTCGGTGCCGGCTTCGACCATGTGGTCGGCCACGTAGTTGATGTCTTCGACCAGCATGGCGCACGCTTCGACCTGGGCCGCGCGAGCCTCGTCGACCTTCATCAGGGGCAGCAGCTCGGACCAGTTCGGGATAGGCCCGTCGGGCTTGGAGTAGCGGCCCAGGTCGGGCATGGCACCGTACTGTACCGGGTTGGTGCAGAGCATCTGGGCGATCTTCATGGCCTGGCCCTCGTGGGCCACGTTGGTCTTGATCGCCTTGTAGGAGTAGTCGATCTGCCAGAGCTCGACGATGTCGACGCCCAGCACCTGCTCGAAAGTCTGCAGATCCTGCACGCGGTTGCCGATGTGCTTGGTCCCGGTGCCGTCGTTGCTCAGCACGACTTCGTCGCCCATGTCGACGGCGGTGAAGCGCGCCGACGAGGCGTAGATGTCGAGCAGGTGGTCGAGCTCGTCCTGGGTCAGAGGCTCGGCCTTGGCCCGCTTGGCGGCCTGCTGGGTGCCCTCCTCGAGATCGGCCTTGATCTCGGAGCGGGTCATCTCGACCAGCGAACCATCACCCATGCGGGTAGCGATCTTGGGTTCCAAGCGCATCACCTCCGGTGCTTCGCGCGGCGCCGGCAGCAGGAGGTGCGGCCGAGTGGGGCCTGGGGAGTCCACTGCGGGCGAAGCGAATCGATAACCATGGCCCAAGCCGTCGGTCCATGGTATATCGGCGGTCGCACCGCCCGCCACCCGGTCCGCCGTCAGACGGTGATGTCCGGCGCTGCGGCGGACGATCGACTGCCGTCAGACGGCGCGGCAGCCTCCGTCAGGCGGCGCGGCGGCCGATCGGCTGCCGTCAGGCGGCGCGGCAGCCTCCGTCAGGCGGCGCGGCGGCCGCCGCCGTGGTCGACACCGGACTCGAAGCGGATCTCGTTGACGAGCGGCCGGCCCGCTTCGAAGTCGGCCACGTTCAGGAGTGTCGCGGTCGAGATCTGCTCCAGGGCGTCGGCCGTGAAGTAGCCCTGGTGGGCGGTGATGATCACGTTGGGAAACGTGAGCAGGCGGCTGAAGACGTCGTCCTGGATGATCTGGCCCGAGAGGTCGTGCGAGAACAGCTCGGTCTCCTCTTCATAGACGTCGAGGCCGAGCGCGCCGATGCGCCCCGACTTGAGCCCGGCGATCACCGCCTTCGAGTCGACCAGGCCGCCGCGGCTCGTGTTCACGAGCATCGCGCCGCGGCGCATCTGGCCGATCGCGGCCCGGTCGACCAGGTGCGCCGTGTCGGCCACCAGGGGACAGTGCAGCGTGATGATGTCGGAGCCGGCAAACAGCTCGGGCAGCTCGACGTAGAGCGCGCCGAACTCGCGCACGCGCTCATTCGGGAACGGATCGCTGGCCAGCACGCACATGCCGAAGCCGCTCAGGATGCCGGCCACCGTCGTGCCGATGATACCGGTGCCGATCACTCCCACGGCGCGGCCGTTCAGGTCGAAGCCGAGCAGGCCGTCGAGCGAGAAGTTGCCGTCGCGCACGCGCTGGTAGGCGCGGTGGATCTTGCGGTTGAGGGCCAGGATGAGCGCCACGGTGTGCTCGGCGACGGCGTGCGGCGAGTAGGCCGGCACGCGCACCACGCGCAAGCCGAGCTCCGCCGCCGCGGCCAGATCGACGTTGTTGAAGCCGGCCGACCGCAGGGCGATCAGAGTCGTGCCGCCGGCGGCCAGGATCTCGAGCGTGCCGCGCCCGAGCTCGTCGTTGACGAACGCGCAGACCGCCGGGATCCCGGCCGCCAGCCGCGCCGTCTCGGCGGTGAGTCGCGGCTCGAAGAAGACGAGCTCGTGGCCCAGCCTGCTGTTGGCCGCGCTGAGGAACTCGCGATCGTAGTTGCGCGTGCTGAAGACGGCGATGCGCATGCTGACCTCGGGTGAGTCGAAGGGCGATCGGTCCGGTCGTCCCTCGACAGTACCCGGACAGGTGCACGACAAACGCGACCCGGCCGCAGCGCACTCCAGCGCGCCGCGCTCAAGCGCGGCGCGAACGCTAGATCCCCAGCCGCCCCCGCCGGCCGGCTTTGGTGCGAAAGCGCTCGACGCAGCTCACCGGCACGTCGAGCACCGCGGCGATGTTGAACTTGGCCTCGATGCCGATCGGGTCGTCGACGTCTGTGACCTCGCCCGATTCGAGGATGCCGCCGAGCCCGAACTCCTTGCGCACGTCGAACATGACGGTCGGGTCGGACAGATCGAGCGTCGAGACGCCGAGCTTGCCGGCCACGTACTCCTTGGCTTCGGGGAGTCGCATCCCCCGGGTGATCTGCATCCGGGCTACCAGATCTCCAGCAGTCCGAATCCCGCCCATCCCCGAGGCTACGCCGTGGCTCACCGCCTGGCCGTAGACATCGCCGGCGCCCACCTACAAACCATCCAGCCGCAGGATCTCGACGGCCGCGCGCGAGGCCCGACAGGTCGCGTCGCCGGCCGGGCAGACGTGCATCGGCACGCCGCCGACGCCCATACCGCCGTTCAGGTGGACGGGCACGGTCGAGGCCTCGCAGCAGGGCTTGGCGATGGTCAGCGTGCGGGCCACGTTCCAGGCGATCGACTTCCCGGTATTGGTGTTGATGGCCGGCCCGAAGATGGTCACGCCGGCCTTGGCGGCGAGCCTCGCCTGGTCGAGCGGCCAGAGGCCGGCCAGCCGCACGCCGTCGTACTCGAGCTCGCCGTGCATGCCGAGCACGAACTCGCCCGCCATGCCGATCTGGATACCCAGGTCGGGGTGCCGTGCGCGAATGCGCTCGATCGCCCTGAGGGCGGCCAGGAAGTCGGCGTCGCCGGCCGCGCCGGCGGTGTCCAAGTCGATGAACTCGATGCCGGCCTCGACCATCTCGTCGGTCACGAAGACGATGTCGGCGACGGCCAGCTCGACGGCCTCTTCCTGGGCGGCCCGCGACTCGTCGATGCGGCCCAGCGGCAGGAGCTGCGACCAGTTGGGCACCGGGCCGTCGGGCACCGTGTAGAGGCCGAGGTCGGGCATGGCGCCGTAGCCCAGCGGAGCGGTCGTGACGAACTGCGCCTGGCGCATGACGACCTGCTCGAAGGGCATCACGGCCTTGGCCGGCTTGTAGGAATAGTCGTGATGGTAGAGCTCGAGCGAGTCGGCGCAGAGGTACTGCTCGTAGTACTGCAGGTCGTTGACGCGGGTGCCCAGGTCCTGGCTGCCGCAGCCGTCGAAGGACAGCACGACCTCGTCACCGATGTCGACCCCGGTGAAGCGACTGTTCGAACAGAAGATCTCCGACAGATGGTCGAGTTCGGCGTCGGTGAGTACCGGGGACTTCGAGCGCTTGGCGGCCGCCTCGGTGCCGGCCTCGAGATCGGCGCGGATCTCGGCCGGAGTCATCTCGACGAGCGCGCCGTCGCCCATTCGGGTCCGGATCCTGGTTTCCAAGCGCACACCTCCGCAGGCACGTTTCGCGACAAGACCCCCACAGCCGGACCGGGCTACCGTGACCCTGGTCGCCGGGATCTCGGTCGCCGGCGTCCGGCGAAGCCGAGCCTATGCCCCGTCAAACGGCTTGTCACGGTCCCGCGTTAAGAACGCATAAGTTCCCGCACGCGAGGCCGTCCGGCGCGCTCGTGCAGGCGGGGTCGGGCGCCTCCGCGGGACGCAGCCCCGCGCGGCGGCTCGGCAAGCGGTCTCTCCACGCTCCCTATCATCGAAGCCATACTTACGCGATGAGGGTTGCCGAACCGGGCGCTGGCTGACAGAATCGGCCTAATTCCGGGAAGGCCCTTGCGTGCCGACCGTGAATGTTCTAAATGCAGTATGCAAGGGCGACTGTGTGCGGCGCACAGCAGCAACGGGGAGCGCCGTAAAGTCTGTGAAACAAGGCAATGGGAGGTCATGCATGGCTGAGGTCGCACTCAAACACGAAAAGGCGAAACTGGTTAGGACGCTCAAACGCTGGGACCTGGTGTTCTTCAGCGTCTGCGCCATCATCGGCCTCGACGCCGTGGCCGGCCTGGCCAAGTGGGGGCTCGGCCAGGGCATCGTGTGGTTCATCATCTTCCTCTTTCTCTTCCTGCTGCCCTACGGTTTCGTGACCGCCGAGCTCGGCGCCGCGTTCCCGGCCGAGGGCGGCATCTACACCTGGGCCCGCATGGCCTACGGCAAGCTGCCGGGCGAGATCACGGCGATCCTCTACTGGATCTCGAACGCCATCTGGATCGGCGGCTCGCTGGCGGGCGTCACGATCGCCTCCATCAACGGCTTCTTCCTCGAACCGAACGGCAAGGCCGACGTCGGCCTGGCGGGCCAGATCATCATCGGCCTCGTGTTCGTCTGGGTGTGCATCGCCATCGCCGTCATCTCGCTCAAGCACGGCAAGTGGGCCGGCAACATCGGCGCCTGGGTCAAGGCCATCGCGGTCATCGCCTTCGCGATCCTCGTGGTCGCCAACCTCGCCAAGAACGGGGTCCCGCACGGCATCGCCGCCGGCAGCACCTACGCCCCGTCGATCACCGGCTTCCTGGCCGTGATCGGCGCCATCATCTTCCTGTTCGTCGGCTTCGAGCTCGAGTCGGGCGCCAGCGAAGAGATGACCAATCCCCAGCACGACGTACCGATCGGCATCCTGCGCTCCGGCATCATCACGAGCGCCCTCTACATCATCGTGCTCCTCGGCATCCTGTTCACCCTGCCGGTCAAGGAGCTCACGCAGTCGAGCGGTCTGACCGGCGCCTTCTCGCTGGTCAACAAGACCGTGATCGGCACCGGCGGCGGGGCCAAGTTCATCGGCTACCTGTTCGGCATCGTCGTCATCCTGACGCTCGTCGGCTCGGGCTCGGTCTGGATCCTCGGCTCCTGCCGCGTGCAGGCCGTCGCGGCGCTCGACGGCGCCGCCCCACGCGGCCTGGGCAAGTTCGGCGCCCAGGGCACGCCGACCACCATGGCGTGGCTGTCGGGCATCATCGGCTCGATCTTCGTCGTCGCGGTGTTCTGGATCTCCCACATCTCGTCGGCTTCGAACGCCAGCAGCGGCGCCAAGACCCTCGATAACGCCATGGCCGTGTTCCTGGGCATCGCGCTCTCCACCGCGGTGCTGGCCTACATCTTCACCATTCCGGCGACTATCACGCTGCGCAAGAAGTTCCCCGACGTGCATCGTCCGTTCATCGTCCCCGGCGGCCAGTTCGGCTTGTGGCTGAGCGTCATCCTGGCCGAGATCGGCATCATCCTGACCGGCTTCACACTCCTCTGGCCGGGTCTCATCGACGGGGTCCTGGGGCAGAAGTACGACATCGTCAGCAGCTGGGGCGTGTCGCGCAAGTTCTTCGAGCTCACGACCCTCGGCACGTTCATCATCATCATCCTCGTCGGCGTGGTCTTCTGGGCCTGGGGGAAGGCCCAGACCAAGGGCGCCGAGACCACCACGGAGGAGCTTCTGGAGGGCGTCGTCGAAGAGGCGTAAGTCCTTCACTCAGGCAAACCCGAGGCGCGACAGTCGCGCCAATGCACAAAACGACGAGCGGGGGTGCGGACCTCAAGGTCCGCGCCCCCGCTCTTTTTGCCCGGCCGCCGGTCTTGCCTGCAGCGCCCGAGCTTGTCCGGCGCCCGATCCAGCCCGCCGAGGCCGAGTCCGCGGCGGACGGGAAGCGAGCCGCTACCCTTCAGGCGGCCTCGCGCTCCGACGCGCCGCCGGCCAGCGATGCCACCTTGGTCGAATCGAAGATCTCCTGCACGCCGGCGATCGGCTTGTCGAAGTCGACCGAGGGCGGGAAGAAGCGGCGCAGTTGCTCCTTGAATGTCACGTCGAACGGCTCGCCCGAAGCCGCGAATCGACGGTTGGCCTCGAACGGATCGACTCCCTCCAGGTAGCCCGCGCCGAGCGGGCCCATGGGAGTCTGCAGCAGGCTGACTACCTCGCCGTGCTGACCGAGTGCCCGTCGCGACGCGGCGAACTCGCGCGACGCATAGGCCTGGGGAAGGTAGGACAGCGCCTCATCGAGGGTCTCGGCGAGCAACGGCGCGCAGAAGGCCATCCCCTGGCCCCGAGGGGCGACGTCCGGGTCGAACCACCCAGCGATGGTCTCCGGCAGGGCGGCCTGAGACTGGCTCAGGTCGACGCCGTGGACCTCTTTGACCGTTTTGACGAAGAAGCGGTCGATGTCGAGGCCGGACTGCGCCATCTGCGACACGGTGGCGAAGTCGGCGGTCGCTTCGATATAGGCGATCACAAAGGAGCCCATCGGGGTCTCCTGCAAATAGGCGCGCTCGAGTGTGATGCCGGCCCGGCGGCGCGACTGCTCGTACTCGCGGGGACGGGCGCGAAACTCGTCGGCGACAAGCCTGGCGTCGGCGGACTTTCCCGACAGGACCGGAAACGCAAGGACAGTGCGAGACATGAGTGCCTCCTTGACGCAAGTCGTACATGGTCGCCCGTCACGGCAACCGAGGTCTGTCGGGGGCTGCCGGAGACTACGGCCGAAGACCGGCGCGCGACCGACCCATACCTGTGGTTCTGCCCGCCCCGAAAACCGCTAGTCATCGCGCCGTTGACCGCGGTCGCGGCCGCC
>PKYM01000184.1 GCA_003132645.1 Actinomycetota bacterium
ATGGAGCTCGGCGAGCCCGACGACTCCGGCCGCCGCCGTCCAGTGCCGGTGCCCGGCAGCGAGTTCGAGGTGGCGTGCGACGTGGCCGTGGTCGCCCTGGGCACGATCGCCAATCCGCTGCTCACCAACGCGACGCCGGCGATCGAGCTGAACAAGTGGGGCAACATCGTCACCGACGAGACGCACGCAACGTCAATGCCCGGCGTGTTCGCCGGCGGCGACATCGTGCGCGGCGGCGCGACCGTCATTCTGGCCATGGGCGACGGCAAAGAGGCGGCGCGCTCGATCGACACCTACCTGCGGAAGTAGAGTGCGGGGCTAGCCGCCGCCCAGCGGTGGGAAGATCGCGACCTCGTCGCTTGCCTGCAGCGGCGTCTCGGCGCCGCCGGCGAACCTGGCGTTGTGGCCGTTGACCAGGACCATGACGGCGGGCGCGAGACGCTTGCCGTCGAGCACGGCCCGACGAAAGACCGGCCCGTAACTCGCGGCGAGCGATTCGAGCAGCTCGCCGAGGTCGGCGGCCGGCGTCGTGCAGTCGAGCGCGGCCACGCCGGTGACCTCGCGCAGCGAGGCGAAGAACCTGACGACCACGCTCAGACGGCCGGTAGCCGGGAGTGTCGCCTCACGGCGCCGGCGAGTCGCAGTCGGAGTCTGACGAGGGTGACAGTTGTGACGAGTTCAACGGGTGTGACGTGGGAGTCCACGCGCTCACTATACCTCGCGTGCGGGTTTGTCAGGGATGGTGGTAAGAGGCGTGCTGGTTTGTCAGGGTCTGTAGGGCTGTGGTAGCCTGCGCTCTCACCGAGCGGCACGGCCACGCACACCGTAAGCCGTCGGTCCGCTGACCAGAAGGCGAGGCGGTGATGAGCGGTAGGCCCAAGCTTGTAGTCGTCATTTCGCTCTTTGCGACCCTTCTCCTTTGCGCTTTGCCGTCTTCGGCCTCGGCAAACGCGGTCGCGGCCAAGAAGGCTCAGGCCCGGATCGTCGCCGCTCAGATCAGCGCCCTCGATCAGCGCCTGAACCAGGCGGTCGCCGGCTATGCCTCGGCGATGGGCCGCCTCACGGCGGTGCAGGCGCAGGTGCGAGCCAACCGCGCCGCGCTGCGGCTCGAGCGCTACCAGCTCAAGACGTCGCAGGCGCTGCTCGCCGGTCATCTGGTGACCGCCTACAAGGGTGGCAGCGCTGGGCTCTTGAACGCGCTGTTTCGCGACGGCAGCTTCGACGATCTGCTGACCCGGATTGACTACGTGCAGCACCTGACCGGCGGCGACGCCAGTATGGTGCGCGCCATCGAGGCACACCGCAGCGAAATACTCGCCACGCAGGGCAGTCTCCAGAAAGACCTGCAGAACGCGCAGAAGACCGCCGCGGGCCTCGTCGCTCAGCGCAGCCGGCTCGCCGCCCAGCTCGGCGATCGCCGCTCGCTGTTGAGGGGGCTGAGCGCCGAGGTCGGCCGCCTGGTGGCCCAGGCCAAGTCGGTCACGCCGGTCGCCAAGGCGTCCACGACGGTCGCCGCGGCCCCCTCCACGGCCGGCGACGGCAGCGGCGCCTGGTGGCCCCTGATCCAGTCCGCGGCGGCCGCCAACGGCGTCTGGGCTGAGGGCCTGTACCGCCTCATGGAGGTCGAGTCCGGAGGCTCCGCCACGGCCAGCAACGGGGTCGACTACGGACTGTTCCAGTACTGTCCGGGCACCTGGAAAGGGTCCTGGAACCCTTGGCATTCCGCGAGCATCGTCGACGGCGGCGCCCAGATCAAAGCCACGGCGCTGGCCATCCATCTGGGTTACGGTCCTACCTGGTGGCCGTCCACTTACCCCTGGGCCTTCTCCCGCCAGTAGGTCTTCAGTAGCTCTCCCGTAGACCGCCAGTAGCCGCCGCGCCGCCGGGTCCGGCAGCCCCGCCGGCCTGCCCTCGCCGCCAGCGACCGTCGCTCCCAGCGCACACCGCCGTTTCGACATCACTCGCCATGGACAATTCTTGAAAAGTGACAGCGAATCGAATTGAGTAGGAGGCGCGGCGCGATCGGCGCGCGGCGCCCGGGGGTCGTCGCGCCGCGAGGCCCGTCCACAGTTCGCGACAAGGATGGCACGATGAGCGTTCAGAGCCCAGACACCACCGCGACCTTCGAGAAGACCTGCATCGACACGATCCGGTTTCTGGCGGTCGACGCGGTCCAGAAGGCCAACTCCGGCCATCCGGGCATGCCGATGGGCATGGCGCCCGTGGCCCACGTCCTCTGGTCGCGCCACCTCACCTACGACGCCGCCCAGCCCGACTGGCCCGACCGCGACCGCTTCGTCCTTTCGGCCGGCCACGGCAGCATGCTGCTGTACTCGATGCTCTACCTCACCGGCTACGGCCTGACGCTCGACGACCTCAAGGCGTTCCGCCAGCTCGGCAGCCGCACGCCGGGCCACCCAGAGTATCGCGACGCGCCGGGTATCGAGACGACGACGGGGCCGCTCGGCCAGGGCTTCGGCAACGCCGTGGGCATGGCCGTCGCCGAGGCGTTCCTGGCCGCCACCTTCAACGATGCGGCGCAGAGCGTCGTCTCCCACTACACCTACGCCATCGCCAGCGACGGCGACCTCATGGAGGGGGTCGCCTCCGAGGCGGCCTCGCTGGCCGGGCACCTGGGCCTGGGCAAGCTCATCGTGCTGTACGACGACAACCTGATCTCGCTCGACGGCCCCACCGAGATGGCCTTCACCGAAGACCGCATGGCGCGTTTTTCCGCCTACCGCTGGCACACCCAATCCGTGTCCGACGCCAACGATCTCGAGGCCCTCGACGCGGCCATCGTGGCCGCCAAGGCCGAGACTGAGCGACCCTCGATCATCGCCGTGCGCTCGCACATCGGGTACGGCTCGCCGAATCGCCAGGACACCGCCAAGGCGCACGGCGCGCCGCTCGGCCCAGACGAGGTGAAGGCCACCAAGGAGAACCTCGGCTGGCCACTCGAGCCCACCTTCTACGTGCCCGACGAGGTACTGGCCTTCTATCGCAAGGCCGGCGCGCGCGGAGCGGCGGCGCGCGAGGCCTGGGAGACCCGCTTCGCCTCGTGGCGGTCCGCTTCGCCGGAGGCCGCGCAGCGCTGGGACCGCGCCTTTCGCCGCGAGCTCGCGCCGGGCTGGCGGGACGCCCTGCCGGTCTACGCGGCCGGCGACCCGGCCGTCGCCACGCGCGTCGCCTCGGGGGCCGTCATCAACGCCGTGGCGCCGTTCGTGCCGACCATGATCGGCGGCTCGGCCGATCTCGCCTCGTCGAACAACACGACGATCAAGGACGCCGCCGTGTTCGGTCCGGGATCCTATGAGGGCCGCAACATCTGGTTCGGCGTGCGCGAGCACGCCATGGCCTCGGCGGCCAACGGCATGGCCCTGCACGGCGGCGTGATCCCCTACGCGGCCACCTTCTTCGTGTTCTCCGACTACCAGCGCCCGGCGCTGCGTCTCGGCGCCCTCATGGGGGCGCCGGTCAAGTACGTCTTCACCCACGACAGCATCGGTCTCGGCGAAGACGGCCCCACACACCAGCCGGTCGAGCAGCTCGCCATCCTGCGGGCCACGCCCAACTTCACGGTCGTGCGCCCGGCCGACGCCAACGAGACCGTCGAGGCCTGGAAGTTCGCCCTCACCCACAACGGCGGGCCGGTGGCCCTCGTGCTGAGTCGCCAGAATCTGCCCATCATCGATCGTGCGCGCTACGGCGCGGCGTCCGGCCTTGCGCGCGGCGCCTACGTGCTGGCCGACGGCGCCGGCCCGGTCGATCCCGACCTCATCCTCATCGCCACCGGCAGCGAGGTGCACCTCGCCCTCGAGACTCACGAGCGCCTGGTCTCCGAAGGCGTGCGTTCGCGGGTGGTCAGCATGCCGTGCCGGGCGCTGTTCTACGCTCAGGACGCGGCCTACCGCGAGACTGTCCTGCCACGGCGCGTCGAAGTGCGCATCTCCATCGAGGCGGCCACGACCTTCGGCTGGGGCGACGTGGTGGGCGAGCACGGCGATTCGATCGGGCTCGACCGTTTCGGCGCCTCGGCGCCGGCCGGCGACCTCTTCGAGACCTTCGGCTTCACCGCCGAGAACGTCTACCGGCGCGCCCGGGCGCTGCTCGACGGTTGAGGCGGTCGCCGGCTGCCCCGACCAGCGGCGGGCAAAGGTGAGCGGCGCCGCGAAACGGGGATAGTGAGGCTAGACGGGCGGGGTGCGGCCGCCGGTGGGGGGCCGCACCCCGCCCTTTTCGAGAAAGACTTAGAGGGGCACGCCCCCTTTTGGCAGGGAGTGAACATGGCACACGACAACAGCAAGCTCGCGGCTCTTG
>PKYM01000262.1 GCA_003132645.1 Actinomycetota bacterium
AAGAGCGAGATCGAGACCACCGATTCCGATTTCGACCGTGAGAAGCTCCAGGAGCGTCTCGCCAAGCTGGCCGGCGGCGTGGCCGTCATCAAAGTCGGCGCGGCCACCGAGGTCGAGATGAAGGAGACCAAGCATCGCGTCGAGGACGCCCTGAACGCCACGCGGGCCGCCCTCGAGGAGGGCATCGTGCCCGGCGGCGGGGTCGTGCTCGTCAACGCCATGTCGTCCATCAAGGTCGACAAGAAGTCCGACGACGTCGACTTCCGCACGGGCAAGCAGATCATCGTGCGGGCGCTCGAAGAGCCGCTTCGGCAGATCGCCGAGAACGCCGGGCTCGAGGGCTCGGTCGTGGTCAACAAGGTCAAGGGCCTGCCCGCGGGCGAGGGCCTGAACGCCGACACCGGCGTCTACGAGAACATGGTCAAGGCCGGCATCATCGACCCGGCCATGGTGACGCGCTCAGCGCTGCAGAACGCGGCGTCGATCGCCAAGAACATCCTCACCACCGAGTGCATCGTGGCCGACAAGCCCGAGCCCGCCGGCGCTGGCGGCGGCATGCCGGGCGGCGGAATGCCTCCGGGGATGATGTGATCCAGGCAGGCTGAGGGGAACATCTCTCCTTTCAGGTCGCAGGCGGCGGGCGGCTCGGTAGCGAGCCGCCCGCCGCTTTTTTGCGCTCGATCTGGAACATCCGTCTAGGCGCACGCTCGCCGGCGACGTCCGACAGTTGAAAACGGCCAGCCGGCGGGCATAGCGTCAGGACGCGCCCTCGAAAGCAAGAAGCGCCCAAGAGAAACGACGGGCGTCGGGCCGCCAGGCGCGGGCGGATCGGCGCGAGGCGCGAAGAAGACGTGGGAGAGCCGGTCATCAAGGAGCTGCTCGTCAAGGAGCCGGTCATCAGGGAACCGGTCGTCAAGGAGTTGGTCGTCACCGGTCCGCTGAGGGGGCGGCTCTTCGACCTGTTCACGCATCTGTACGCGGGTCGCTCCGACGTGCGCGTCATCCTCGATCGCCGTCATGCCGAGCGGCGGCACCAAGCGCAGCCGGCGACTGCGCAGCGCCGCCGGGCCGAGCGTCGTCGTCGTCCGCCCGCCTGGATCTTTCCGCCGCCCGACTGACCGGGCACGATTCCCTTAGCTTCCACGCGCGCGAGGCAGGGTCGAGTCGGCGTAGCCAGAACAGACAACACAACGGCTCAAGGAAAGGGCCCGAGCACTCGACAATGCTTGTGAACGAAGGCACGGGGCAGCGACTGGAGGGAGGCGACCGCGTGCGCAAACGGATCCGAGTACCGCAGACGGCCATTGCCCTTGCCGCGCTCGTAGCGACCGTCGTGGCAGCCTCGCTGCTCGTCGACGACTCCGCCGCCGCCTTCCTCTACGCGCTGCCAGTGCTGATCGCGGCGCTCCTGCTCACCTGGGAGGAGGCCGCGCTGACGGCCGTCGCCGGTTTTCTGCTGTTTCTCGGCCTGTTGACTCTCGATCAGGACGCTCAGCTCTACCCGACCGTCATCATGCTGGCGGCGGTCTGTGCTCTCGCGCTGGTGCTGGCTCGCCGTCACCGTACTGTCCCGGGCGTCGCCGGCGTTCAGCAGACTCTGCCGCGCTTCAGTGCGGCAGCCGGCATGCTCGGTCACGTGGCCACCGACCTCGCCGCCACTCTCGACCTGCGCCAGCTCCTTGCCTCCATGGCCCAGCAGCTCACCGCGGCGGTCGGCGTGTCGCGCTGCGCGATCCTGCTGGCCGAGGATGGCCGCGTGCGCCTCGCCGCCTCGACCGGCACAGCCCTCATCACCTCCGCGGGCGACGGGCACGCGGGCTCGGGAATCATGTCCTGGGAGCAGATCCGCGAGCTGCGTGAACCGCTGGTGTTGACGGCGGCCACCGAGGGGGTCGACCTGGCAAAGCTCGAGGAGCTCGAAGCCCGCAAGGTGCTCATCCTGCCGTTCGTGGTGCAGGGCGACCTGCTGGGCATCGCCGTCCTCGACGAGCCGGGCCGCGCGGCCGACTTCGACGCCCAGCGCATCGGGGTCGGGCAGGCGGTCGCGGGCTTTGCCGCCCTCATGATCAACAATGCGCGGCTCTACGAACGCCAGGCGCAGCTTGCCGCCGAGCTTACCGCGCGCTCCTCGACTATGGAGGCCCTGCTGCGCCTGGGTTACGACCTGCGGGCGACGCTCGACCTCGACCGCGTGCTGGAACGCGTCGCCGAGACGGTGCTGGGCTCCCTCGGCTACCGTGAGGTCGGCCTGTTCCTCTACGACGAGGCCAGTGAGACCTTCGCCGGCCGTGTCGCCCTGGGCGGCTTGCCCGAGCTCGACGGCTACTTACTCGCCCACCCCATCCCCAAGTGGGTCTTCGACCAGATGATGCGGCCCGAGTTTCGCATGGGCAGCTCCTACCTGCGCCAGCGCCGGCGCGCGCCGGCCAGCCCCGAGGAACAGCGTCTGCTGCCGTTCACCGACCTCGGCACGCGCGGCGCCGACGAGTGGCAGACGGGCGACAGCCTGGTCGTGCCGCTGCTCGCCCGCGACGGCCGTACCCTGGGCGCCCTGGACGTCTACGACCCGGTCGATCGACGTCTGCCGACGATGGAGTCCGTGCGGGTCGTCGAGATCTTCGCCAACCAGGCCGCGATCGCCATCGAAAACGCCCAGCAGTACGCCGCCCTCGAGGTGCAGGAACTGCGTCTCGAGCGCCAACTGCAGTCTCAGCGGGACCTGCTGCGGGTCAGCGAATCGATCCTCGCGACGCTCGACGAGAAGGTGGTCTTCGAGTCGATCGCCGACAAGTTGCGGTTGCTCGTCGAATACGACACGCTGGCGATCAGCAAGGTCGACTGGCAGGCGCGGCGCATCGATACCGTCTTCGCTCGCGACGAGTACGCTCAGGAGTTGATCGACAACCCGATCAGCGTCGAGCAGGGGCTGTGGGGCTGGGCCGTCACCCACGACGAAGCGGTGCTGTGCAATGCCGCTCACGCCGATCCGCGGTCGACGCTCGTGCCCGACACGCCGCTGGAGCCCCAGGCATCGATCGTCCTGCCGCTGCGCGTGATGAACAAGGTCATCGGCGTGCTGAACCTCGACCGCCTTGGCGGCAACACCTACAGCGAGGAGGAGTTCGAGCTGGTCAAGCCGTTCGCCAACCTGGCGGCGATCGCCATCGAGAACGCCTCGCTCTACGAGAAGAGCCAGCTACGCGCCGTCACCGATCCGCTGACCGGCCTGTACAACCACGGCCACTTCCAGGAGGCCCTCGAGCACGAGGTGCGGCGCTGCGAGCGGTATGGCGAGCGGTTCTCGCTGCTGATGATGGACCTGGACCACTTCAAGGGCGTCAACGACCGCTTTGGTCACCCGCGCGGCGACCACATGCTGCGCCGGGTGGCGGCTATCCTGCGCGACACGACCCGGGAAGCCGACTGCGCCGCTCGCTACGGCGGCGACGAGTTCGCCGTCCTGCTCCCCCAGACCTCGCCCGCCGACGCGCGTCTACTGGCCGAGCGCATCCGTACCCAGGTGCGCGACATCATCGTGCAGGCCGGCGACGGGTTTCGCGTGTCGGCCTCGATCGGGGTGGCCGACTTTCCCGCCTGCGGCCTCGACGCCAAGACCGTCCTGGGCGCGGCCGACACGGCGCTGCTGTGGGCTAAGCGCCGCGGGCGCAACTGCGTGCTCTACTACCGTGACGTGCGCGAGATGATGGTGGCGCTGCCCGGCGAAGACGGCAACGAGCGCTCCTGGCGAAACGGGCTCGAGGTGCTGGCCGCCGCGGTCGACGCCAAGGCGAGCTTTCGTGAGCATCACGGCGAAGCGGTCACCCGCATGGTGGGCGAACTCGCCGAGACGGCCGGCTATCCGGCTGAAGACCGCGAGACTTACGAGGTCGCCGCCCAGCTCCACGACGTGGGCAAGGTCGGTATCGCGCCCGAGATCCTGGAAAAGAGCGAGCGGCTCACCGACGAGGAGCGTCGCGAGCTCCAGCGCCACGTCGAGCTCGGTGTCGACATCTTCACGAACGCCGAGGCGCCCCGCGAGCTGATCGAGATCGTGCGCCACCACCACGAGCGTTGGGACGGACAGGGGTATCCCGACGGCCTGCGGGGCGACGAGATCCCGCTGGGTGCGCGCCTGATCAACGTCTGCGACTCGTTCCAGGCGATGCTGTCGGACCGCCCGTACCGCGCCGCCCTCGCCCTGGACGACGCGCGCGCCGAGATCAGGCGTGGCGCCGGCGTACAGTTCGACCCTGTGCTGGCGCGCCTGTTCCTCGATCGCTGCCGCACTTCGGGGGCGGCTGTCGCGGAGCTGCAGCCCGTAGAGACTCCGCTCGACGCCCTGCGAGACGAGCCGGCGCCTGTCGAGAAGCCCGGCGCCGACGACTGACTGACGCGCGGCGTCCTGCGCCTCACCGCCGCCCTCCCGTGGAGCGCCTCACCGCCGGCCCCGCGCCGCCCCGGTTGGCAAGCCCGCGACGCGCTCGGTAAGATACGAGACCCCGGCAAGAACAGCCTTAGGCTTCTCGCAAGGCCGGTCTCGCGGTCACATCGTAGTGGAGGTAGTGGTCATGCTGTTGGTAGGCGAATCGATCAACGGGACTCGCAAGCAGGTCGGCGAGGCCATCCAGGCGCGCGACGCTGAATTCATCAAGGCTCTGGCGACCGATCAGGTCGCGGCCGGCGCGAACATTCTCGACGTCAACGGCGGCGTCGCCGGCGGCAACGAGGTCGACGATCTTCTCTGGCTCGTCGCTACCGTCCGCAGCGTCACCGACAACCAGCTCATGATCGACTCGGCCAGCCCGGCCGCGCTGCAGGCCGGCGTCGAGGCGGCCATCAAGGACGGCGGCACGACACCGCACATCAACTCCATCAGCGGCGAGCAGAGCCGCATCGACACGGTGCTGCCGCTCGTCTCGAAGTACAAGTGCCCGGTGGTCGCGCTGTGCCTCAACGACGAGGGCATCCCGGCTACGCCCGAAGATCGGTTCGCCGTCGCCGAGTCGCTCCACGGCAAGCTCGCCGCCGCCGGCCTTCCCGCCGAGGACATGTGGTTCGACCCGCTCGTCATGACCGTCTCCGCCGATTCCACGGCGGCGCTCGTGACCATGCAGACCCTGGCGCTGATCAAGGCCAACCTGCCGGGCGTGCGCTCGACAGGCGGCCTGAGCAACGTCAGCTTCGGACTGCCTAACCGCCCGCTGCTCAACCGCACGTTCGTCGCCATGTGCGCCGGCATCGGCATCGACGGCGCGGTCCTCGACGTGCGCAACAAGCAGATGATGGCCACGATCAAGGCCATCGAGGCCCTGCGCAACGAAGACACCTTCTGCGGCAAGTACCTCAAAGCACACCGCGCCGGCCTGCTCGAATAGGCGTCGCCGACGCAGTCGCGTTCCGCCCGGTGAGGCGGGCTTCCGGATCGCTCGCATGACCCGGGGGTCCGTCCGCACCGGCGCCGTCACGGCTTCCCACCAGGGCGCGACACCCGCCTCGCGGCGGGCTGGCGGAGTCGGCAAGACGGAGTAGAATGGCAAACGTCCGGTCGCCGCGGGGTGAGGCTGAGGCGACTGGTCGAGAGGCGGCCCGCCGCACGCGCATACCAGACACACCCAGTAGTCTCCCCCCGGCACGGGGGGGCATTTCGCCTGTCGAACAGGCCCTTGGCCACGGCGGGGCACCGGGAAACTTGAGGGAGGGACATGGGCGCGATGATCACCTCTCGTTGCACCCCATCGAGTCGTGGATAAGCGACGCTACTTCGCCAGGAAGATCCTCAACTCGCTGTTGACGATCGCCATCATCGCGTCGTTTAACTTCGTGCTCTTTCGCATCCTGCCGGGCGACCCGGCGCGACTGCTCGTGCCCAAGGGGCGCTTTTCCATGGACGCCATGGCCAAGCAGAGGGCGAACTTCCATCTCGACCGGCCCATGTGGGAGCAGTTCATCTACTACTGGAAGGACACCGTCCAGCTCAAGTTGGGCGACTCGTTCGCCCAGAAGCGTCCGGTGGCCCAGGTGGTCGGCGAGCGCATCTGGCCGACGGTCTTGCTCGTCGGCACCGGCACGATCATCGCGACGATCATCGGATTAATCACCGGGGTCATGGCCGGCTGGCGACGAAACAGCAAGTTCGACGTGATCACCACCAACACCGGCATGATCATGTACTCCATGCCGACCTTCTGGGTCTGCCTCATCTTCATCATGATCTTCAGCACCTGGTTACGCTGGTTTCCCGTGGGGCGCATGTACGACCCGGGGGTCACCTACTCGAGCTGGTTCGGGCAGATGGGCGCCCTGGCGCACCACCTCTTCCTGCCGGCCTTCACCTTCGCCATCACCTACATGGGTGAATACCACCTGATCGTGCGCAGCTCGCTGACGGGCGTCATGAAAGAAGACTACGTCCTG
This sequence comes from Actinomycetota bacterium, assembly GCA_003132645.1. GTDB lineage: Bacteria > Actinomycetota > Thermoleophilia > UBA2241 > UBA2241 > Bog-752. The sequence continues at coordinate 6,415 of PKYM01000262.1, forward strand.
ACGGCGCGCGCCAAGGGCCTGTCAGACAGCGCCGTGCTGTGGAAGCACGTCACGCCCAACGCCATGCTGCCGACTGTCACGCTGGTCATGATGAACATCGGCTTCGTACTGTCGGGCGCCATCCTTACCGAGGCGGTGTTCAACTGGCCGGGACTCGGCCTGCTCTCCTTCGACTCGATGATGCAACGTGATTATCCGGTGATGCAGGCGGTGTTCCTGCTGGGCAGCATCGCGGTGATCGTGGCCAACCTCATCGCCGATATCATGTACTACTACCTCGACCCGCGGGTGAAGGCATGATCCCCGCGCGCCTGAGGAACTGGATCCTGCTGTGGACGTCGGTCGTCTGGCTCCTGCTCGAACTGATCACGTACCCCAAGAACCGGCCGCTGCACACCGGCCTCGCACACGTGCTGGCGGGCTTCTTCGCGCCCAGCGTCGGCAACTACCCGGCCTGGGTCCCGCTGCTGCTGGCTGTCATCCTCGGCGCCTACGGCGTCGTCAAGCTGGTCCGCCAGGCCGAGGCGTCGGCCCTTCCGTGGGTGCTCATTGCCGCCGCCCTCGAAGCGGGCGTCTGGTTCGTCGCGGCCAGCGGGCTCCTCCACGGCCAGTTCTCGCTCAGCGGCAAGCACACGAGCATCGCCTGGCTGTTCCAGACGATCCTCATCGTGCTCATCGCCGGCGTCGTCTACGCGCGGGGCGCCGCCAACCCCGAGCGCGCCGAGCTCACCGTCTGGAACACGCGCCAGATCTGGCGCCTGTACCGCTCGAACTGGCAGGGCATGGCCGGCCTCTACATCATGGTCTTCTTCGTGGCCATGGCCCTGCTCGCGCCCTTCCTTGCCGATCACGCGCTGCTCGACCCGACCGCCCAGATCGGCGCGCCGTTCGCGCCGCCGACGTTGTCGTACTACCACTGGTTCGGCACCACCGAACAGGGCATGTCGGTGCTCGCCGAGTTCATCTGGAGCGCCCGCATCTCGCTGTTCGTCGGTCTTTTCGCGACGGTCATCTCGACCGTCCTCGGAGCCAGCATCGGCATCATGGCCGGCTACTACCACGGCTGGTTCAGCGAAGTGCTGATGCGCATCACCGACGCCTTCCTCGTGATCCCCTGGCTGCCGCTGGCCATGGTGCTGGTCGCCGCCTGGGGTCAGAACTACATGATCATCATCCTGATCATCGGCATGACGAGCTGGCCGGGCACCGCCCGCGTGGTGCGCGCCGACGCCCTGCGCGTACGCGAGTTGCAGTTCATCGAGCGCGGCCGCGCCATCGGTTCGAGCAACTGGCACATCATGAACAAGCACATCCTGCCCAACGTGTTCCCGCTGATCTTCGCCAACACCATNNTCAGCTGGGGCACCATGCTGCACTACGCCTGGGACTCGGGCGCCGCCGGCCTGCCGGCCTGGTGGTACCTGCTGCCGCCGGGCATCGCGATCGTCTTCGTCGTGCTCGCCTTCACGTTCATGGGCACGGCTTTCGACGAGGTCCTCGATCCCAAGCTGCGCAAGCGCGAAGAAAGCGGCGGCAGTCCCGATACGGGCCCCGACCGTCTCCTGCCGCTGGGCGGCGGAGTGGGTGGGGCCACTGATATGGCCGACGTCCCAAGCGGCGGCATCTGGGCGGGTCCCGCCGACGACTGGGATCCCAACGCACGCAACTAAAGGAGGGCGGCCATGAGCACGGTCGAGTCCGGCACGGCCGCGGCGGCAACAGCCTCCGAGAAGGGTCAGCGTATCGAGCACGAGGGCATCCTCGACGTGCGCGACCTCAAGGCCTACTTCAAACTGCGCGACGGCGACGTCAAGGCCGTCGACGGCGTGAGCTTCCTGCTCGAGCACGGCAAGAGCCTGGGTCTGGCCGGCGAGTCGGGCTGCGGCAAGACCACCGCGGCCCTGGCCATCCTGAAGCTCCTGCCCGAGAACGGCCGCATCGTCTCAGGCGAGGTGCTCTTCGACGGCAAGAACTTAGCCAAGCGCACCGAGTACGGCATGAGCAAGATACGCTGGAAGGACATCTCGATCATCTTCCAGGGCGCCATGAACGCCCTGAACCCGGTGCAGCCGGTCGGCAAGCAGATCGCCGAGCCGATCATCCTGCACGAGGGCCTTTCCGAGAACAAGGCCATGGTCCGCGCCCGCGAGCTCTTCGACCTGGTGGGCATCAACCCCAAGCGCGTCACCGAGTTCCCCCACGAGATGAGCGGCGGCATGCGGCAGCGCGCCATGATCGCCATGGCGCTGGCCTGCAACCCCAAGCTCATCATCGGCGACGAGCCCACCACGGCGCTCGACGTCATGGTCCAGGCGCAGATCCTCGAGCTGATCGAGCGTCTGCGCCACGAGCTCAACCTGTCGTTCATCCTCATCAGCCACGACCTGTCGGTCATGGCCGAGACCTGCGATACGGGCGTCATCATGTACGCCGGCAAGGTCGTCGAGGCGGGCACCACGACCCAGATCTTCAACAGCGCCGCACACCCCTACACCAAGCAGCTCATCCGCGCCTTCCCCAACATCCACGAGCGCCGCGAGATGGTGAGCTCGATCGCCGGCGACCCGCCCAACCTGTTGAACCCGCCGCCCGGCTGCCGCTTCTTTCCGCGCTGCAGTGAGGGCGAGCCGGCCTGCACCGAGACAGAGCAGGAGATGGTCGAGCTCGACCCCGGACACTTCGCCCGTTGCTGGAAGGTGGCCTGATGGACGACTACACACCGGCCGCCCCCGTGGTCGAAAAGGAGAAGGTCAGAAGCGGCTCGATCGGGCGCAAGGACCTGGCTCGCGCCAGCGCCTCCGACGGCATCCTCTACGACATCCGCGGCCTCGAGGTCTTCTTCCCGGTGCGCGAGACGTTCTTCAAGGCGATGGTCTCCACCGAGAAGCGCTGGGTGCGGGCCGTCGATTCGGTCTCGCTGACCATCTTCGCCGGCGAGATCCTCGCCCTGGTGGGCGAATCGGGCTGCGGCAAGACGACCACCGGCCGCACTATCTTAGGCCTGGAAAAGCAGACCGGCGGCCAGATCATCTACAAGGGGCTCGAGGTCGGCCGCTTCACGCCGGGCGCCATCCGCGACTACCGGCGTCACTGCCAGATCATCTTCCAGGACCCCTACAACGCCATCAACCCCAAGCACACCATCTTCGACATCGTCTCCGAGCCGCTCGTCGTCAACCACCTCGTGAGCAACGAGCGCGACAAGGAGGAGAGGGTCATCCGGGCGCTCGAAGAGGCCGGCCTGCGGCCGGCGCGCGACTACCTCTACCGCTACCCCCACGAGCTCTCCGGCGGCCAGCGCCAACGCGTCTGCATCGCCGGCGCCATCGTGCTCGAGCCCGACATGATCGTCGCCGACGAGCCGGTGGCCAGTCTCGACGTGTCGATCCGCAACGACATCCTCAAGCTCATGGTCGCTCACAAGAAAGAGCTCGGGGTGACCTACCTGTTCATCACCCACGACCTCTCGCTGGCCTGGGTGATATCCGACCGCATCGCCGTGATGTACCTGGGCAAGATCGTCGAGATCGGCGAGACCGAAGAGGTCGTGTCCAACCCCAAGCACCCCTACACCAAGGCGCTGATCTCGGTGATCCCGGTGCCCGACCCGACGGCCAAACGCGAACGCACCATCCTGAGCGGCGAGACGCCCAACCCGGCGGCCATCCCGAGCGGCTGCCGGTTTCACCCGCGCTGCCCCGAACGCATCGACATCTGCTCCGAGCAATCGCCGGTCGACGTGCAGATCCGCGGCACCCACTACGCCGCCTGCCTGCGGCTGAACGGCCAAAGCTCCAGTTGAACGACAACGTCGTCGGCGTGCTGTGGCCCGACGAGGCCATCGACGCCATCCATCGCGCGTCGTTCGAACTGCTGGCGCGAGTCGGGGTGCGCGTCGAATCGCCGGCGGCTCATGCGCTGCTGACGCGCGCCGGCTGCACGCCGGGCCCCGACGGCCGCCTGCTCATCCCCGCGGGGGTCATTGACGAGGCGATAGCCGCGGCCCGCCCGACCTACGTCATGGCCGCCCGCGACGCCGCCCGCTCTCTTGCCGTCGACAGCGAGCCGGGCGAGATCTTCGTGCACAACATGGGCGGGGCGGCCGACGTGTCGGACGCTCTCACCGGGGTCACGCGTCGGGCGACGATCGCCGACCAGGGCGACTTCACCCGGGTCATGCACCAGCTCGTAAACCAGCACACCGTCTGTTCGCTGCTGCAGCCCCAGGACGTGCCCGGCGAGCTCGAGCCGCTCTACTCCTACCTCATGGTGGCCTTCGAGACCGACAAGTACGTCGGCGGCCCCGGCATCTCGTTCCCGTTTCAGGCGCGCTATCTGCACGAGATGGCCACCGCGCTGACCGGCGCGACCGGCGCCGACGGGTGCTACTCGCTCGACCTGGCCTTCTCGCCGGTGAGCCCCCTGCTGCTCGGCGCCGAGGTGAGCGACGCGCTGATCGACAGCGTGGCCCGCGGTCACGTCGTGGTCGAGATCCTGCCCTGTCCGGCGGCGGCCACGACGGCTCCCGCCGCCCTGGCCGCCGCCGTCGCCCAGCAGAACGCCGAGGTCCTGGCCGGCCTCGTGGCGGTCCAGGCGGTCGCGCCCGGCACGCCGACCTACTACGGTCCGCGCCTGTCGGCAGTCGACCCGCGCACCGGCATCTTCACGTCGGGCACGCCCGAGACCGGCGTCGCGTCGCTCGCCGCGGTGCTGCTGGCCCGCCGCTACGGTATGGCCTGCGACTGCTACGGCCCGACGACCGACGCCCGCGTGGCCGACGCGCAGTTCGGCTGCGAGCACGCCATGAACGCGCTGCTCGGCATGCTCGCCCGACCGCGGTTTCTGTCGGGCGTCGGCGACGTGCAGGCAGGGGCCTCGTCGAGCCTCGAGGCGCTCGTCATCGACGACGACATCCTGGGCGATGCCTTCTATGCCTTGACGCCGCGCCCCTGGGATGCCGCGGCGCTCGACGTCGCGGCGATCGTCGAGGGGGTGCTGGGCAGCAACGGCTTCCTGGCCACCAAACACACCCGGCGCTACATTCGCAGCGAGTTCGTCTCGCCTCGGCTCAGGCGTCGGGGTGGCGGCAGCGAGGAGTGGCAGCGCTCGGGTCACGGCGGCCTCGCCGGCCTCGCTCGCGAGCGCGTCGCCGAGCTGCTGGCGCGCGAGCCGGTCGGCCTGCCTGCCGGCACTTTGGAGACGATGTGCGAGCGCCTCGACGCCTGCGCTCGCGAGCTTGGTCTGTCCGAGTGGCCCGACCCGCGGCGCCTGCTCGAGGCCCGCGCGAACACGACAAGCTGACGAGGCGGTCGGGGCGCCGGCGCTTTTTGCCGGGCCGCCCTATCCGCCGGTCCGAAAGGAGCGTGTGCAGATGGCGATCCCCTTCGTCTACGTCCGCGCCGGCGGCTCGTACCGTGAGATCGGCCGCCAGGTCGGCGAGGCTGCTCGTCCGCAGATCGAGGCCTCCGTCGCCTTCTATGCCGACAACTTCGAAGCGCTGAGCGGCGGCCTGTCGTTCGGCGAAGCCGAACGACAGGCCGCCGCCTATCTGCGCTACGCGCGCGCCTACACGCCCCAGGGCGTCGAGGAGCTCGAGGGCATGGCCGAAGGCGCCGGCGTGCCCTTCATGGCCCTGCTGGTACCCAACTGCGGCGAGGAGTTCACCGCGAGCGAGCCGNNGCCCGAGCTCCGGCTGGCCCCCGGCTGCACCGCGGTGGCGATCGTCTCGGAGGGTCGTCACGTCGTCGGCCACAATATGGACTGGTATGTCGTCGACGCGGTGAACAACGTGCTCTTCGATCTGACCGTGAACGACGGCACCAGGCTGCTGGCCTTTGCCGGCGCCGCGTATCTGCCGATCGTCGGCCTGAACTCGCACGGCATCGGCAACCTGAGCAACTCGGTGTATTCCACCGACAACCTGGTCGGGGTGCCCAACGTCTTCGTGCGGCGCTCCACGATGGAGGACGCGAGCCTCGAGGCGGCCCGCGAACACGGTCTGCTGGCGGCTCGCGCACGCGGCACGAACCAGTTCTTCGCGGACACCGCAGGCCGGCTCTGGGACGTCGAGTCGTCGGCCGGAGCCAGCGCCTTCGCCGATCACTCGGCGCGCGGCTACATGGCGCACACCAACCACTACGTCGCGCCCGAGATGGCGCCCTTCGAGGGCTCCGACTACGAGGAGTCCCGCACGCGGCTGAACACCGCCGAGATCATGCTTGCCGAGGGCCTCGGCCGCGGCGACGACCCCGTCGAGCTCGTGGCCCGGATCCTGCGCTGCCACGAGCCCCGCAGCGAGGAGTGTATCTGCGGCCATCCCGACCTCAGCGAGCCTCTCGCCGAGCAGGGCATGACGGTGGGCAGCATCATCTGCGACTTGGACGAACGGCGACTCTATGCCTGCGCCGGCACGCCCTGCGACAACCCCTACCAGGTCTTCGAGATGGACTGACGCGTAAAGCCAACGAGTCGCGCAAAGCATGATCGAGGAGGGTTTTCGTGGACTACCGATGGACTTCGACGACGTTCGAGATGCCGGGCTGCCATGTGGTGCGCAATCTGGGGGTCGTGCGCGGGGTCACCGTGCGCTCGGCGCACCTGGGCAGCCAGATCGCAGCCGGATTTCGCTCGCTCGGCGGCGGCCGGATCGACGAGTACGTGGAGATGTGCGAACAGGCGCGCGCCGAGGCCTTCGCCATCATGGTGGCTCACGCCGACCAGATGGGCGCCAACGCCATCGTCGGCGTGCGCTACGACGCCACCGAGCTGATGCAGAACATGACCGAGGTCATCGCCTACGGCAGCGCGGTCGTGGTCGAGGGCGACGCGCCCCAGGCCTGACGGGGCGACACCTTCTCGCCCTCCCTGAGTCTTGCCGCCTTGGCCAAGATGTGGTGCAGTCTCGCCTTGCGGTTGGACAGAAGGTAGAGTAGTGGCGGCATCACAGACGACGACACCCTGTCCTCGGAAGGATTGCGAGCCGACATGATCACCGTTCAGGACATCCTCGAGATCCCCGGTCTCAACCTCAAGCTCTGTGCGGGCAAGAAGGCGGTCGGCAACCCGGTGCGCTGGGTGCACATCGCCGAGATGTCCGACCCCACGCGCTGGCTCAAGGGCGGCGAGCTGCTGCTCACCACTGGGCTCGCGCTCGTCGACCGCGAGGCCGAGCAGCTCGCCATGCTGCAGCGGCTGATCGACGCCAACCTCTCGGGCCTCGGCTTCGGCGTCGGGTTCGGCTTCAAGTCGGTGCCCGAGGCCATGGTGGCGCTTGCCGACAAGCACGAGTTTCCGCTCTTCGAAGTGCCCTACAACATCCCGTTCATCGCGATCACCGAGGCCGTCGCCTCGAAGATCGTGAACGAACAGTACGCTCTCCTGCAGCGCTCGCTCGCCGTGCACGAGAAGCTCACCAAGATCGTGCTCGAAGAGAAGGGCCTGCAGTTCATCATCTCGACGCTGTCGGGGCTGGTCGGCTGTTCGGCGGTGCTCTTCGACTTCCACGGCCTCGTGCTCTGCGAAGCCGCCCACCGGCGGCGCATCCCCGCCGCCCTCATGGCCGACCTCTGGAAGCAGATCTCCGACAAGCGCGCCTCGCGCCAGGATTTCGCGGTCGACGGGCCCCACGGGGGCGGCAGCGTGCAGGTCTACCCGGTCGTGGCCTCGCATCGCATCGGCGCCTTTCTTGCGGTCATCAAGGACGCGGGCGAGTTCTCGGACTACGACCGCATCATCCTGCATCACGTAGTCACGGTCACGGCTCTCGAGCTGGTCAAGAAGAAGGCCGTCGCCGAGACCGAGAAGCGCCTCGCCGGCGATTTCTTCGACGAGCTCATCGCCAGCGATCTCTACGAAGAGGAGATCGCCCGCAGGCTCGCCTTCTTCGGCCTCGACCCGGCCGCCGAGCAGCTCATCATGCTGGTCGACATCGACGGCTTCACCGCCGCCCCGGACGGCGCGCCCGAAAAGGAGGAGATCGTCGTCCAGGACGTCAAGGAGCGGCTTCACTGGGCGGTCGACGAGTTTCTCGCGCAACGCGACCTGCTGTTCATCTCGGCCTCGCACAGCGACTCGGTGGTCGTGCTGGTGCAGCTCGGCACGCTCGGCGCCCACGACGTCCTCGCACTCGCCGGCGAGCTGCAGGGCACGATCGGCGGCATGATCCCCGAGGTCACAGTGTCGATCGGCATCGGCCGGCCGCACAGCACGCTTGTCGACCTGCGGCAGAGCTACTACGAGGCTCTCTACGCCATCCAGATCCGCAAGCTCAAGGGCAGCACGAGCGTTATCGCGAGCTTTGACGACCTGGGCTCGTACGGCTTGCTGCTGGGCCTTCAGGACACCGTCTCGCTCGAAGTCTTCTACGACAGCGTGCTGGGTAAGCTGCGCGCCTACGACGAACAGAACGCGAGTGACCTGGTCAAGAGCCTGGCTTGCTTTCTCGAAGCCAACGGCCACTGGGGCGAGGCCGCCGAGCGGCTTTACGTGCACCGCCACACGCTGCGCTACCGCATGAAGCGCGTCGAAGACATCACCGGCCGCGATCTCGGCAGCTCGCAGGACCGCATGGAGTTCTGGCTGGCCCTCAAGGCGCGCGAGCTGGTGGCCCAGTCGGGCAAGCGACCGCGCGGCGTGCGCCAGGCCTGAAGGGTAGGCTAGGGCGCCAGCGGGCCCAGGAGCGTGCCGCCCTCGACCGGCAGGTTCACGCCGGTCAGCGCGTCGCAGGCGATCACGAACCGGATCGCCCGCGCGATCTCGGCCGGCGCGACCGGGTGGCCGATCGCCGTGCGTGCCGCCGCCCTCAGGGTGGCTTCGTGGCGCGGGTCGTCGGGCAGGTCGATGGGTCCGGGCGCCACGCCGCACACCCGCACGCCGTCGGGCGCCCACGCCTTGGCCAGCGAGGCCACGAGCATGATCTGGGCTGCCTTGGCGGCGCCGTGGCCCGCGAAGGCGGCCGAGGGCACGACGCCGAGCACATCGGTCAAGGCGACGATGACGCCGCGCGTCGGCTCGTCGGCGCGGCGAGCCGTCGTGCCGTCGACGAAACGCTCGCGCGCCGCGCAGGCGGCCACGAAGAAACCACGCGCGATCACGTCGAACGACGCCTGCCAGTCGGCCGAATCGACGTCCTGCGGGGCCGCCGGTCGGAACGGTCCGCTGGCGGCATAGACGAGCACGTCGAGCCCGCCGAGGGCGTCGGCGGCGCCGGCAACGAGCGCGGCAGCCGCGGCCGGCGCGACGACGTCGCCCGAAACGATCACGCAGCGCCGGCCCAGGGCGCGCACGGCCGCGCACGTCGCGGTCGCGTCGGCGGCCGCCGACCGCGTGCTGATCGCCAGGTCGGCGCCGTGCGCGGCGAGGTCGAGCGCGACCACGGCCCCAAGGCGCCGCGCGCCGCCGATCACGAGGCATCTCGCGCCCTCGAGTCTCACGTCGTCACTTCGCTGCTCGTGCGCACTCAGGTCCACTGTGCCTTTCGCCGCCACGTACGTCCAGTGTGATAAACATACCAGAGCATCCGCCGAAGCCATGCGGCGGCGCGACCCGGGGGGCAGTTTGAAACGCAGTCTCGACTCACTCGACAAAGCGCTGATCGGCACGTTGTTCGACGACGGTCGGCTCGCGGTCTCCGAGATCGCCGCTCGTCTGGGCAGCTCGACCCCGACCGTGCGCGGGCGGCTGCGCCACCTGCTCGCGGCCGGCGTGCTGCGCGTCGCGGCGCTGGTCGACGCCTCCGAAACGCCCGAGCTGACGATCGCCATCGTGGGGCTCAGCCTCGATGGCTACGACCTCGACGAGATGGTCGAGCGGCTCGCGGCGCTCGACGTGGTCAACTGGGCGGCGGTCGTCACCGGCCGCTACGACATCATCGCCGAGGTTGCCACCACCGACGGCATGAACGGCCTCTACGACTTCCTCAACATCTCCCTGCAGAAACTGGGCGGCATCCAGTCGAGCGAGATGTTCGTCGTCTTGAAAGCCAGTCACAAGTGGATGCTCCTGCCTCAGGCCACGACCGCCGTCTGGACCGGTCCGGCCGCCGGCGGACCCTGAACCCCAGGGCATCAGCGCTCGATTTCGCGAATCGGTAAGAGAGCTGCGTCTTGCCTTCCGAAGCCGGAAGGAACGCCACAGGTTTTCTGCTACAATGCCAACGTAATTGGGGCAGTCTCCACGCTCAGCAACGTGTCGCTGTCCCGGGTGCCGGTAGTGGCAAAAACAGGAGGCAATCGATGATCGTCGGCGTGCCCAAGGAGATCAAGAACGAGGAATACCGGGTCGCGATGACCCCCAACGGAGCCAAGGACTTCGTGCGCGCGGGTCACACCGTCGTCGTCGAGGCGGGTGCGGGCGTGGGCTCGGGCTTCAGCGACGACGAGTACCAGGCCGCGGGCGCCGAGCTCGCTCCCGTCGACGACGTGTTCGCGCGCGCCGACATGATCTACAAGGTCAAGGAGCCCATCCCGGTCGAGTACGACAAGTTCAAGCCGGGCCAGATCCTCTACACCTACCTCCACATGGCTGCGGACTACGCCCGCCAGTTGACCGACGGCATGCTGGTCGCCAAAATCCGCGGCATCGCCTTCGAGACGGTCGAGTTCCCGAACGGCGCCCACCCGCTCCTCTTCCCGATGAGCGAGGTCGCCGGCAAGCTCGCCATCCAGGCCGGCGCCACTCACCTGCAGAAGAACAACGGCGGCCGCGGCGTGCTCCTCGGCGGCGTCACCGGCGTGCCGCAGGCGAAGGTCGTCATCATCGGCGGCGGCACCGTCGGCGCCAACGCCGCCAAGGTCGCCGTCGGTATCGGCGCCCGCACAGTCGTCATCGACACGAGCGCCGAGCGCCTCACCTACCTCGACGACATCTTCGCCGGCCACATCGAGACCGTCCTCAGCACCGAGGCCGCCATCGAGGCCGAGATCGCCGACGCGGACCTCGTCGTGGGCGCCGTGCTGCTGCCCGGCGGCGCGCAGACCCCGCACCTCATCAAGAAGAGCATGCTCAAGAACATGATGCCCGGTTCGGTGCTCGTCGACGTGGCCATCGACCAGGGCGGCTGCTTCGAGACCTCCAAGCCCACCACGCACACCGAGCCGACCTACGTGGTCGACGGCGTCATCCACTACTGCGTCGCCAACATGCCCGGCGCCGTGGCCCGCACTTCCACCATGGCCCTCGCCGGTGCGACGCTGCCGTACGGCCTGGCCATCGCCAACAAGGGCTTCGAGAAGGCCGTCGCCGACGACGCGGCGTTGGCGCTCGGCGTCAACGTCTATCGTGGCCTGCTGACGATCCCTTCGGTCGCCACCGCCCACGGCATGAAGTACACGCCGCTGGCCGACGCCCTCAAGAGCGCCTGACAGCGAAGGCAAACTGAGACATCGCCGACCGGGCCTTTGGGCCCGGTCGGCCACAACGGCCGGCTTGCGCCGTCCGGCGGCGTGGTGAATCCTTAAGCGGGGGCCACGAGCGCCGGGCGGCGCTTCGCATTCCCTGCCTCGCACCTCGTGCGCGGACCGATTCGGCGTCGGAAAGGACAAGGCATGGGAGACCTTCTCAGGATCGACCTCACCTCGCGGACCGTGACCGAAGAGACGATCGCGCCCGAACTCCTTCGCGAGTGGATCGGCGGCAAGGGCATCGGCACCCGCTATCTGGCCGACGAAGTCGGCCCCGACGTCGAGCCGCTCGGGCCGGCCAACAAGCTCATCTTCGTCACCGGGCCGATCACCGGCACCACCATGTTCGGCAGCAACCGCTACGGCCTGCACTTCGCCTCGCCGCTGACGGGCGGCTACGGCGAGTGCACATCGGGCGGCCACGTCGCGCCGCAGTTCGCGCGCACGGGCTACCGCGTGGTGATCGTCGAGGGCGCCGCCGACACGCCCGTCTACATCGAGGTCTCCGAGGCCGGCGGCGTGATCCATGCCGCCGACGAGGTGTGGGGGCTCGACACCTACAAGGCCGAAGAGGCGCTGCTCGCCCGTCATCACGAGCAGTGGCCCAAGGCTCAGGCCTGCGTGATCGGCCCGGCCGGCGAAAAGCTCGTGCGCTTCGCCTGTATCGAAAACAACAAGTGGCACAGCCTCGGGCGCGGCGGCTCAGGAGCCGTGATGGGCTCGAAGAAGCTCAAGGGCATCGTCTTTCACGGCGACCGCAAGGTCGTGCCGGCCCGACCTGAGCGCTTCAAGGAGCTCGTCAGGGATATGGGCGCGAGTTGCAAGGACGACCCCGGCCAGATCGCCTACCGGCGCGGCGGCACGGTCAACATGGTGCGCCTGCTGAACGGCGCCAACGCCTTCCCGACGCGCTACTGGCGCAAGGGCCACCTCGACGATTTCGAGCCCTTGACGACCGAGGCCATGATCGAGGGTTTCCTCGAGCACAACGACGTCTGCCCGCCCTGCCTGCTGCAGTGCATCAAGCACAACGTGGTCCGTGAAGGGCCGCTCAAGGGACTCGAGATCGATGGCCCCGAGTACGAGACGATCTACGTCTTCGGTGGCCTGTGCGAGATCGTCGACTTCGCCCAGATCATGCGCCTGAACGACATCTGCGACCGACTCGGAGTCGACACGATGACGGCCGGCAACCTCTGCGGCCTTGCCATCGAAGCCTCACGCCGTGGCGTGATCGATCTGGGTCTCGACTTCGGTGACGCCGAGGGTGTCGCCGCCTTCCTCGAGTCGATGTGCCTGCGCGAGGGGCTCGGCGACCTGTTCGCCGACGGCGTCCTGCGGGTCGAAAAGGAGCTGGGGCTCGAGGGCGTGGCCGTCCACGTCAAGGGCATGGAGCCGGCCGGCTACGATCCCCGCACGCTCAAGGGTATGGGACTCGGCTTCGCCACCACCTCACGCGGCGCCTGCCATCTGCGCGGGACCTTCTACAAGGCCGAGCTCGCCGGCTTCAGCGACCCCCAGGTCATCGAGGGCAAGGCGGCGGTCTACGTCGACTGGGAAAACCGTCTGTGCATCATGGACACGCTCATCTACTGCCGGTTCTATCGCGACTACGTGCCCTGGCCCTACATCACCGACGTCGTGAACGCCGCGCTCGGCACCGACTACACGGTCGACGAACTGCACGTCGTGGCCAACCGCATCATCACGGAGACGCACCGCTTCAACGACGCCCGTGGCGTCACCGCCGGCACCGGCGAGAAACTGCCGGCCTGGATAACCGAGCGTCCGACCGACGACGAGAAGCACTCGACGCTCACGCAGGCCGAGATGGACGTCATGCTGGGCGACTACTATGAGCTGCGCGGCTGGGGAGCGCCGGCGAAGTAGGCGAGGCGGCGAGGCGCGCAGTCGCTTTTGTCTGACGGAGGGCGGAAGCGGCGGGGCCCGTCGCGGCGTCAACTTGACGTCGCGNNCGCGGGCGACCGACCCCTGCAGGTTCGTGAGGCGCTCGCTCAGGTACTCACCCTTCTCGCCCAGCGTGGCCGCCTTCTGGGCGGCAAGGTCGGCGCGCCGGGCAAGCCCGTCGGCCAGGGGCAGCAGCTCCGCCTGAGCGCGCCGGACTGTCTTGAACAACCGGAAGGCGCGCACGGCGAGCGGCAGCGCCGCGATGATCGCGCCGACCACGACGATGCCGAGGATGATCAGAAGTACGGTGCCGTTCATGACTGCTCTGCAGTCTATCCCCTCGGGCCGTGTCAGGAACAGATGGACGCACGGTTGGATGCTTTTGGGCGCTCACTTCGGGGCAGGCGCAGGCGCGAGGGGCAGCGCAGGCGCGAGGGGCAGCGCCGGCCGATCTTGCGTCTCAGGGCATGCGCAGCGCGTAGCGCCGGCAGGCCGTCGGCGCCTCGAAGTCGGAGAGACGGGCGACCTTGACGACGTCGCCGGTGTGGGGCGCCTCGACGATGAGGCCGTTGGCGATGTACATGACGACGTGGTGGATGGGCGCGCCGAAGAACACGAGGTCGCCCGGCTCGAGCTGCGACTCGGATACCGCCGTGCCCATCTGGGCCTGGGAGGCGGCGAAGTGCGGGAGACTGACTCCGTAGCGCGCGAAGACGTAGAGCACGAGGCCCGAGCAGTCGAACCCGCTCGGCGAGGCGCCGCCCCAGACGTAGGGCACGCCGAGAAACTTGAGGGCGTCGCGGACCACGCCGATCTGGGCCGGCGTGCCGTGGATGGTGCCGATGTGGGCAAGGGCCGCGCTACCGAGGTGGGCCGAGGACCGTGCGGCGAGCCGGGCGCGCTGGACGAGGATCTTCTTGATGTGACCGTTGAGGCCGTTGAGGATGGCCTGGCGCTCGGCCAGCCTGTCTTCGATGGTCATCCGCTCGGCGTCGACGCGCTGCCGCACGACCATGGCCTGGTCGCGCTTGGCGGCGAACGACGTCTGCAGCGCGTTGACCTTCTTGACCGTGGCCAGGAAACCGTCGCGGAGCTGGCGGTCCTGCTGGTTCAAGCGTTTGAGCAACTCGAGACGCGCGGCGGCGTCGGTGAGGCTGCCGCCGTTCAGGAGCTCGTCGAGCAGACCGTAGTCGCCCAGCTTGTACATCCACGCGAGGTGCGAGCCCAGGGCGGCCTGCTGCTGGGCGAGCTCGGTCTGGCATTGCGCGAGTTGCAGGCGGATCTGGCTGAGCTGGTCGTCTACGGCGCCGAGCTGCGACTGCGCCTGGTCCCAGTCCTCGATGACGACCTCGAGGCGGTCGTCGAGGGCGGCGACCTGCTTTTGGGCCTTGTCGGCGGCCTGCTGCAGCCCGGCGAGGCTGGTCGCCTGCTTGGTGGCGACGATCACCGTGGGACTCGCGGCGGCACGCCCTCCGGAGAACCCGGCGAGGCAGGCCGCCAGGGCGCAGGCCAGCAGGGTGGCGAAGACGAACCGGCGCCTGGGGTGGGGCGCGGCTGAGCACGTCGCGGCGCGGGCCCCCGGGCGCTTGCGACAAGTGTCGCCCGCCGGTGGCCGCGCGTGGTTTTGTGTCTGTGTGTTGTGAGGCGCGCCCATGTCTGTCACAAGTCTCTATCGGCCGCACGGACCACGCCTTGACCGGCGCTGCTCGCGGCGTCCTACCGGCGCGGCGCCGCGGCGGCGCGGCGGCCCGCATAGCGGCATGCGCAGAGGCGTGCGCGAGGTGCGCTGCGTGCGGGCCCCGGCGGCACGGCCGCGTGGACGGCGCCTGGTCTTTACAGGCGTGGGGCACGGCGGGTATACTCCTTGCCCCACTTAGGGAACAGAAGCCAAGTGGGAAGTGTCGCGGGGTGGAGCAGTCCGGTAG
>PKYM01000047.1:0-5860 GCA_003132645.1 Actinomycetota bacterium
TCTGGTGTCACCTTGTTTCATCGCCACGGGAGCATCTTTTTCATGATAGCGGGTTTCCGGCCAGACTCCAGCTCGATCCGGCCTTCGCGAAGTCAGCCGACAGGTCGCTGCCGGGCTGGCGCGGTCGCTGCTAGACGCTGACAGTCTCCGTCCGGCGCTCGCGAAGGCGCCGGCTGCGGTGTCTGAGCGCTTCGCGATCGGATTTTCTGCCGCAATCGTCGCGCTCGAGGATCCCCAGGCCGGCCGCGCGATCGATCTCTTCGAGGGCCTCGTCTTCACGACCAAGGGCCTTGAGCACCAGCGTGAGACGATTGAATGCCACGGGCAGATCGCGCCTCACGCGGCGCTCGTCGAGGGGCGACTCGCCATATGCCATGAGGCTTTCGATGGCCTGTCTATACCGCGTAACGGCCTGCTGCGGGTCATGCTTTTCCAGCGTTCGTGCTTCGTCCAGCGACCGCGAGGCGTCCTCGAGGTGGCTGCCGGCCCTGCGCCCGGCCTTGCGAGCTTCGTCGTGGAAGGCGCTCACGGCTGGGGCCGTGACGTGCAGGCCACGCGCGGCAGCGTACTCGATAAAGGCGCGTTCCTCGTCGGCCGCCAGACTCTCGTGCTCGTAGAAGACCGCACAACGACAGCCCTGCGGGCTTTGGCAGTGCCGGTGGGGCGCCCAGGTCGCGGCGGCGGCGAGGTCGTTCGTTTCGCGCCCGTCCATGGCGCGACACTCGGGGCACGTGTCATCGTCGGCAAGCGCCGAGTAGATCGCATTGCTCACGGTGACGCGTTCACGCCCGGTCGCCGGCAGGCTGCCGGCAAGGCTCACGCCGACAGAGCCTTCAGCACCCATCGCGAGAAAGAGGGCGAGGTCGTCCCGACACGCCGGGCAGACGCCGTCCTCGACGGGAGTCGCCGTACGCCCGCACAGCCTGCAGGCTGCCGGTTCGGTCACCGCGGGGGCCGGTGAGACGAGCGGCGCGGCGTTCGCAACGAGGGCAGGACGGAAGTCGGGAAGCGGCGCGGCCGATGGCGCGGCGGACGGCGCTACCGGCTCGGCCGGCGGCGCGGCAGACTCCTGGGTCGCGGCCTCGACGGGCACCAGCGCGCCGCAGGTCGCACAGAACGTCGCCATCTCACCGATGGAGAGCTCGCAGTTGTGGCAGTACTTCATGACCATCTCCAGGCAGGCCGGCTCACGAGAGCAGGCATCGCGGATGAGGTGCGATCTCCCTGCAAGTCATCGGCCGAAGCGGCGACATCGTTAGGGTGCCGATGCCCCCGCGGCTCACCCTCGCGTCACCTGAACAGGCGACATCGGCGGCCGGGGGCCGCCGATGTCGCCTACGCGCCCTAGTGCTCCGAGCGGATCTCCGGCCAGTGCCGGGCCTTCCAGGCGCCGCGATGCGACGCCGCGTGAACGATCGTCGGGCTGCCGGGCTGACGCAGCAGCCAGGCGGGCCGCAGGCCGTGGTTCAGACGGCTGCTCATGGCCACCCCCAGGCCGGACGGCCACCACGGCGGCGAGAAGTCAGGCGCGCCGCTGCGCACCACGCGCAGCGTGTTGCGGCCGGTCGTGACCTGGCGGTTGCCGGCCCAGTCGGTGGCATGGACTTCGACGCGGTAGGTGCCGGGTTTGAGCGTGCACTTGAACCGCATCCAGTAGTAGGGCGCGGGCGGAGACATTCCCCAGTCCGCCGTGCGCTCGACGAACGTGCGCAGCACGCGACCGTGAGCGCCGACGATCGTGATCGTCGCCTCCTTGACGCCGCTGTTCTCGTCGGTCGCCATGAAGTACAGCGCGCCGCGCTTGCCGGCGTCGACCACGCTCTTGCGAGGGACGGAGCAGGCAGGCCCCAGCGTGTCGACGCCAACGACCAGGCTCTCCGTCTGCTCCTGGTTTCCGGCGTTGTCAGCGGAGCGGTAGAGGATCGTGTGCACGCCGTCGAAGTGGTGGTCGGCGTAGGCCGGCACGGTGATGGTCGCGCCGGGCTGCCAGGCCCCGCCGTCGAGGCTGGACTGCGTGAGGCCGACCCCCGAGCCGCCGATGTCGTTGGCCGAGAAGTCGATGGTCACCGCCTTATGACGCCAGACGGAGTCGTTGTGCGGATCGAGCGTCACGGGAGCGGCGGAGTCGACGTTCGAGTCGAGCGTCGACACGAGAAAACCGTCGCCGAAGGCCCAGACGTGCTGGGCGTCGGTGGCGGCGATGGCTTCGACCCCGTCGCCCGCGGCGACACGCTGCCAGGTCGACCCGCCGTCGGTGGTGGCATAGACGCCGTTCAGGCCGCCGACCCAGCCGTGGCCAGCGTCGCTGAAATGCACCGTGGTGGCCAGGCTGTCGTCGAGACCGGACGCGCGCAGCCACGTCGCGCCGCCGTCCGTGGTGTGCAGCACCCAGCCCTCATCGGACGTGGCGGTGTCGGTGGCATAGTCCACCGTCCAGCCCGTGCCGACGGCCCAGCCGTCGCTCTTGTTCAGGAACTGCAGCCCTGTGATGGCGGGAGCGCCCTTGGGCAGTTTCTCCCTGGTCCAGGTGAAACCGCCGTCGGTCGACGAGAAGACCGCCCCTGCGGGGCTGGCGTCCGAATACCAGCCGCCGGCCGCCCAGCCCGCATTGGCGTCGACGAAGTCGACCGTGCTGAGCGCGGTGTTGCCGGCGACGAACTGGGGGATCCAGGTGGCGCCGCCGTCGGTGGTGTGCTGCATGGTGACGTTCGCCCCCGAGTTCTCACCGGAGTTGTCGTCGCTGATCGCCCAGCCGGTGTGCGCGTCGATGAAATCGACCCCGTCGAGCTCGCCGCCCAGGTTGGACTGCTGCGGGCCCCAGGTGGCGCCGCCGTCGCTCGTGTGGAGAATCACACTGCCGTCGCCGTACTCATCGCTGGAGCCGACGACCCAGCCGTCGCTGACGTCGGGGAAGCTGATCCCCATGAGCGCGGTCGCCCCCCGGATCGGATAGGGCTGCTCGGCGAAGCGCACGCCGTCGCTGCTGTGCAGCAGGGCGCCGCCGGAATCGACCGCCCACACGTCGGTCGCCGAGACCGCGTCGGCTCCAGCGAACCAGTACTGCTGGCCCGAGCTGCCCGACTGCCAGGTCGCGCCGGCGTCGCTCGAGATGAGGATGCCGTCGCCCACGGCGCAGACCGAGTCGCCACCCGCCGCGATCGCGTACGGCATGGCCGGCGCGGTGATAGTCGAGGTCTGCCAGCGGAATCCGCCGTCGCTTGTGTGCTTCACGACGGTCGGAGCCTGGGAATCGTAGTAGTCCATCCAGTCCTGGCCGACGAGCCAGACGTTCGCTGCACTCGCGGCGCAGATGCCCGTCGTGAACTGGGCGCCGGTCGACACCGGACGCCAGAAGAGGCCGCCGTCGTTGGTCGTCATCACGGTGGAGTCGCCCCAGTCGTCCTGGCCGAGGACCCAGCCGTCGCTGCGATCGACGAAATCGAGCTGGACCACCGAGTTCTGCGGGCCCAAGCCGTTGAGCGAGTCGTTGAGCGAGCCGCCCGTCCAGGTCTTGCCGCCGTTGACCGTCTTCCAGATGCGACCCCTGGTGCCGCCCGCCCAGCCGTGCGTGGCGTCGACGAAGTCCACTGTGAGGTAGCCCTTGTAGGTGGCGGCGAGCTTGAGAATGTGCCACGTAGCGCCGCCGTCACTGGTCTTGAGGAGGGTCCCGTCGGCCGTGCCGATCCAGCCGTGCGCGGCATCGACGAAGCTCGCGTTGGTGAGCGAACCGGTCAGGCCGCTCGGCGTCTCGTCGGTCCAGGCGGCGCCGCCGTCGGTGGTGACGAGGATCAGGCCGTCGTAGGTGCCGGACGCCTGGCCGCCGACGGCCCAGCCGTGCTGGTCGTCGGCGAAGCTGACCGACCAGAGGTCGGCGTCGGAGTCGGTCGACTGCCCCGCCCACGTGACGCCGCCGTCAGTGCTGTGCTGGATGGTGCCTCCGGCGCCGACCGCCCAGACCTGGCCGGCGCCGACGAAGGCAACGTCGTTCAGGCCCGTCGACGGCTGAGGCATGTGCCAGTACCAGCCGTGCGCGCCGTCGGGGACGAGGGCTTGGGCGGGTCCGGCCAGGACGGCGGTTGAAGCCGCCATTGCCACAGCGATGCAGAAAACGACCCACGCGCGTTTCATGTGCGACCCCCTCGCGACGACCCTGACCTCTTGACGAGTGGACGATGTCGACCGGACGGCTCCTCGCGCGGGGCGCATCAGCGCACCACCAGTGTGTTGGCGGCCACGGCCTTCGCCGGATTGCCGGCGGCGTCGGTGGCGGCCACTGAGAACCGGTAGCTGCCTTTGGGAAGCCAGCAGGTGAAGCGGTAATTCAGGGTGCGATCGACCCTTGCGTCTGCCAGAACGACCTTCTTGACCAGCGCGCCACGAGCGTTATGGATCCTGATCGTCACGCTCGCCGTGGGGCTGCCGGGGCGCGGATCGCTCACGTAGAAACGCACTGCCGTGCGCGCGCCGTGGACGGCGGCGGCCGCCCACTTGGCGACCGGCGTCGGCCGGCGAGTGTCGATCAGCACGCTGCAGGTGTGCTTTCTTTCGAGGTTGCCGACCTTGTCGGCGGAACGGTAGAG
This sequence comes from Actinomycetota bacterium, assembly GCA_003132645.1. GTDB lineage: Bacteria > Actinomycetota > Thermoleophilia > UBA2241 > UBA2241 > Bog-752. The sequence goes on from PKYM01000047.1 coordinate 4,581, forward strand.
GACCTTGTTGGCCCCGTCTTTGGAGTGATCTGACGGGGCGGAGATCGTCACCGCGGTGCCATGCGTCCAGGTCGCGCCGCCGTCGAGTGAATACTCGGTGTAGTCGACGCCCTGACCGCCGGGGTTGTCGGTGGCCCGAAAGCGCAGCTTCACCGCCTTGTCGTGCCAGCCTGAGCCGGCGCCCGAGACTGTGGTGATCGGCGCGGTCACGTCGGTCGTCACCGAGAAGCTCTCGCCGTCTGCGCCCAGTGTCGAGGTCCGCGCCACGAGCGCGTCGCCGTACTCGAAGGTCATGTTGATCTGGTTCCAGTCGTAGGCGCTGATCGGCTGGCCGTCGAAGGAGCAGTCGCTGAACGAAACGATGCCGAAGTTCGTGGCCGGGATCACGTCGCCGCTGCTGTCGTCGGTCGGCGCCTCGGCGATCGCCTCGGCCGACGCGAGCTGCGGCGGAATGCTCATCGTCTGGCCCGTGGTGAAGGACTTGCCGGTCGTGTGGTTGACGAGCGTCAGAGTGAACGCCGCCGGCGCGGCCCAGGTGACAGTGCCGGTGAGCACATCGCCGGCGTGGATGGCCATGTCGATGGTCACCGGATAGAGCGGATACATCTCATACCACGCGTCGTAGCCCGCGACGCCTTCACTGTAGCCCTCGGTGCCGATCTGTTCGACGGTGTCCGAGTTGTCGCCGTCGAGGCCGACCCAGAAGGCGGCGTCAGTGAAGGTCGATCCCGTAGTACGCACGCGCGGCTGGGTCCAGGTGCCCGTGACGGTCGTGAAGGGACCGTCGGTGGAGTCATCGAAGCCGGCCCAGTTCGACGACGTGACCGTCGTGCCGTGGAACGGGCGAGTGCCGACGGCCGGGCGCGCGCCGGCGGCCGGTTGCGTGGTCACGAGCGGGTCGGTGTGGGTGGCCGGTCTGGTCGCGGCCGAGGCCGCGCCTGGCCAACCGGCCGTCCCCACCACGAGAAGCGCGGCGCACGACAGTCCCAACAGACACCATTTCAAGGCGAGCCCCCCATGGTAGACGCCACGCGCGAACGCGCACTGAAAACAACCCTGCTATTCCTGATCAGGACAGCGCCTCACTCCTCGAGCGGCTCATCGGCTGTGCGCGTACGCCGCTTGACGAGCACATAGAGCCCGCCGCCCACGCCCGCGACTACCAGTACGCCGACGACGACGAGCACACCGATCAGGCCCGCCGGAGTTCCGCCGCCGCCCGTCTTGGGCCTGACGGAAAGGTACGTCGCAAAGCCGTACGGCGGCTCGACGACGTTGCC
>PKYM01000047.1:5875-6965 GCA_003132645.1 Actinomycetota bacterium
TGTCCATCTCGGTCGACTGTGCCTTGTAGGTGGCGTCGTAGAGCGGATCGGACCAGGCGCAGTCGCTCCAGCCGTTGATCTGCGAGGTGGTGAGGTAGCTCAGGGAGGGGCCGGGGTCGATGTCGTTGTACCAGCCCCACTCGAACATGTCGTAGTTGGGCGTGAAGACACCCTTGACGGTGTTGTACAGATCACTCTCCAACGCACCGTCGTCGAGCGTCGAAAGGGTGATCTTCAGGCCGAGCTGGCGAAACCAGCCCGTCATGAACTCGCCGCAGGCGATGCCCTGCTGGTAGCTGCTGCGCGCGTAGAGCCGCAGCGAGATCGGCTTGCCGTTGTGGTCGCGGCGGACGCCGTCGACCAGCTTGTAGCCGGCGGCAGTCAGCATCTGTGAGGCCTTGGCCAGGTTGAAGCTGTAGGCCTGGTCGGCCGGTGGCGTCCAGTGCCAGTCGGGGTTGCGGTAGTAGTTCGCGGTGATGATCGTGTCGGCCGGCTTGGCCATGCCGCCGTAGGCGATCGCGCAGAGCTTGTTCTTGTCGACCGCCCACTGCAGCGCCTGGCGGAACCTCCAGTCCTTCAGGACGGGGTTGCCCAGCGAGGGGCCGCCGGTGTAGCAGTTGAAGCCGAGCTCATCGTAGCCGTTGACGTACACCGGCCGTACCTGAACGCCCGGCACGTGCGACAGCATTTGCATCTGCGCCTGGAGCAGCCCGGTACAGCCGTCGATGGCTCCGGACTTCATGTCCTCGCCCATGGTGTCGGCGCTGGTGTACTCCTCGAAGACGACATCGTCGACGTGCGGGGCTCCACCCCAGTAGTTCTTGTTGGCCTGCATGACGAGGTAGTTCGACTTCTTCCACTCGACACACTGGAACGGCCCACTGCCGACGACCGGCGGCGTGTTCGGCAAGGTGTGTACGGCCGTCTTCGTAGGGATCTTCGCCCAGATGTGCTCGGGCAGGATGGGGACCTCGGCCACGTTGGCCAGCAGAGCGGGTTGGGGCGCCGAACAGACGATGCGCACCGTGTAGTCGTCGACGGCCGTCGCCTTCACCATGTTCGTCGTGTAGCTCGTCCAGTTGGCGATGTC
>PKYM01000173.1 GCA_003132645.1 Actinomycetota bacterium
CCCGCCTTCGCCGACTCAGCCGGGGTCGCCTCGGCGTCCGGCGCTCCACACCGGGGGGCGAGGGGGCCGCCGGCTGCCGCGCCGCCGGCTACTGCGGGTAAGGCGTTGGGGGGCACGCCGATGATCGATTCGACGCTGATCTCGACGCCGACGATGGGTTTGATGCCGGCCGCCCTGCAGGCCTGGTAGAAGCGCACGGCGCCGTAGAGGCCGTCGTGGTCGGTGATCGCCAGGGCTGGCATGCCCAGCCGGAGAGCGGCCTGGACGAGCTCGTCGATACGCCCGGCGCCGTCGCCGAACGAGAAGTTGGTGTGGACGTGGAGGTGGATGAAGCTCATCTGACACCCGGTTGACGCATATCGATGGGGAGAGGGAGCGGAGACCGTGCGGGCGGGTACCCGAGGCGTCGAACTACTTCCGTGCTTCGGGCGAGGCCGGCTGCCAGTTTCGCGCTCGTCTCTCCCCCGAACGGCCTTCAGCATGATACGAACAGATGTTCGTGTCAAGACTGAGCTGCGAGTGCGCGAATGTGCCCGGAGCGGTAGACGAAGCAGGCCGTTGTCAACCGGCGCCCGGACCAGCGGCCACGAAATCACGCTCGTGCGGGCGGTCCTCCTTTCCGTGACCTTGTGCAATTGGCCAAGATCATGGCCAATTGGCCAACCGGCCGTGAAGGGTACCCGGGCTGCCGCAGAGCCCGGCCTTCTTGCTCGGGCCGCGAGAACGGCTCCGGGGAAGACGACCGGCTGTTCGTGGCCTACACTGATACAGTGCATCCGCGGCGACCCGGCTCCTCGAGGCGCCTGCGTCACGAGGTCCACTACGACCACCCACGAGGTGCTCCGCTTGACCCCTGACGATCCACGAGACGAAGCTTCCGCCAGCGCTGCCGACGGTCCACGTACGCCGGCAGCAGCGGCAGGCGCCCCCGCAGCTGCTGATCGACCGCCGGCAGCAGCGGCCGGCGCCGCCGCCGACGAGCGGCTGATCGCCGGCCGCTACCGGGTCGAACGGCGGCTGGGCGGCGGTGGCATGGCCGAAGTCTTTCTCGCCGAAGACACGACGCTGGGCCGGCTCGTGGCGGTCAAGGTGCTGCGCGAGCGGTTCGCGGACGACGAGCAGTTCGTGGCTCGTTTTCATCGCGAGGCGCGCGCCGCCGCCGCCCTGAACCACCCCAACGTGGTCGCCATCCACGACCGCGGGGGTTCCGCCGGGACCTCGTACATCGTCATGGAGTACGTGCCCGGCGAGACGGTCAAGGAGCGCGTCCAGCGCACGGGCCCTTTGTCGCCGCTCGCGGCGCGCGACGTCGAGCTCGGGCTGCTCGCGGCGCTGCAGGCCGCCCACGAGCGCGGTATCGTCCACCGTGACGTGACCGCTCAGAACGTGCTGTTGACCGGTGACGGCCTGGTCAAGGTGGCGGATTTCGGCATCGCTCACTTCGGCGCGTCGGCGCTCACCTCGACGGGCATGGTGATGGGCACCTCGCGCTACCTTTCGCCCGAGCAGGCGCGTGGCGGTCCCACCGACGGGCGCTCCGACCTGTATGCGGCCGGCGTCGTGCTGTTCGAGATGCTGACCGGCCGGCTGCCGTTCGACGGCGACAACGACTTCGCCATCGCCGCACAGCATGCCTACGAACAGGCTCCGGCGCCCTCCGATTTCGCCGGCGGCCTGCCGCCGGAGCTCGACGCCATCGTCGTGCGTGCGCTGCGCAAAGACCCGGCCGAGCGCTTTCAAAGCGCCGCCGAGTTTGCCGCCGCGCTCACGGCGGTCGATGTCGGTGCTGCCGGTGGCACGGCGGTGGCCGATCCTCGCATCTTCGACGCCCGTGATGCCGATCCCGATCACGCCGATCTTCGCGGGGCCGACATTCGTGAGGCCGATAACGGTGAGGCCGCGGCGGCAGCGCCGGCGCGGGTCGTGGCGGCCGCCGCGGCCGCCACGATCGTCGCCCCCGCCGCTTCGACGGCCGCGACTCAGGTCGTCGCCCCCGGCGCTCATGGCGTCGGCGACGACCCGCGTCGCGCTCACGCCGACGGAGACGGCTCAACAACGCGCCGCGCTCGCGTCAGCGACGGTGACTCCGCGACGCGCCGGCGCCGCCGGCGCGTCGCGTTGCTGGTCGGCCTCGTCGTGCTGGCTGCGGCGATCGCGGGGGTCGTGGCGTACCGGGTGTACGCGAGTCGCGCGTTGGCGGTGCCGGCGGTGGTCGGCATGGGCGCGCGCCAGGCCGCCCACGTGCTGCGCGACAAAGGCTTCAGTGTGGGTTCGACGGGCGGCTACTCGGATACGGTCGCGCGGGGCGCCGTGATGGCCCAGAAGCCGGCTGCGGGCGCGGCGCTGAAGAAGGGTCAGCGGGTCCGACTCGTCGTGAGCCGCGGACTCCTGCATCCGGCGGTGGTGAGCGTGGTCGGTAAGACCTCGAGTGAGGCCGCCGCCGCCCTGAGGGCCGAGAGTTTCGTCCCCAGGGCGCTGTCGCAGCACTCACCCGCTGTGGCGCCGGGACTGGTGATCCGTCAGAGACCGGCAGCCGGCAGCCCGCTGCTGCGCGGTCGCAGGGTGCGCTACTGGGTGAGCAGCGGACCGCCGAAGGTGTCGGTCCCCGATGTCGTCGGCGCCGGCGAGGGCGGCGCCACCGACACTCTGAAGGCGGCCGGGTTCTCGGTGGCGGTCGACACCACGGTCGGCTTTGGCCATTTTCCCGGCGACGTCGTCAAGCAGGATCCGTCGGCGGGGTCGCGCGCCCTCCAGGGCAGCCAGGTGACGATCTGGGTGGCGCTCCTGTAGCGACGCCGGCGGCAGTGAGTCGGCGGAGGCGGGTAAAGGGGCCTAGTCGCTCTCGGCGAGCAGGCCGTAGACGCGCTTGCGCGCCTCAGCCAGGATCTCGAGGGTCTTGTCGATCTGCTCCGGCGAGCCGGCCATGCCGACCTGCTTGACCGCGGCGATGAGCTGGATCATGGCGCCGCGCATCTTGAAGCGGGCCCCTTCGGGGCCGCTCTCCGAGGTGGCCCAGGGCGCGCCGCGCTGGACTATCGCTTCGGCCTCCGTCTTGCCGTCGTCGGTGAGCGAGAAGACCCGGCGGCCCTCGACCTCTTCGCTTTTCACGAGGCCCTGGTCTTCGAGGAGCTGCAGCGTGGGGTAGATGGAGCCCGGGCTGGGTCGCCACATGCCGCCGCTGCGCTCCTCGAGCTGCTGCATGACCTCGTAGCCGTGCATGGGCTTCTCGGCCAGCACCGCCAGGATCGCGGCTTTGACGTTACCGCGGCGGGCGCGGCCGTGGGGGCCGAAGCCGTGCGCGTGCGGGCCGAAGCCGTGGCCGTGCGGTCCATGTTCGCGGCAGCGCCGCTCGGTCGGATGGCCGTAGGGCCAGCGGCGAGGACTGCCCTCGCCTGGGGCGTCGCCCGGGCCGCCTGAGGGATTCTCGAAATGCGACATCGTGTGCCTCCTGTGTGTTTGTAGTGTTGTTACGCGATATATCGTGACACATCTTTCCACGATGTCAAACCAAGCAAACACGGACGCCGAATGGGCGCGCCGAACAGGGGAGTCGAACAGGGAATCCGTACAGGAAAGCCAACCGGAGAGCGCGCGTCACGCGCGCGCTCCGGTACTTAGGTGACCGTCACCTCGCCGAGATCCTTGACCACCACGTCGGCGCCGTGTTCGCGCAGAGCAGCGGCGTGACCTGCGCGATCGACACCGACGACGAGGCCAAAACCGCCGCGGTGGCCCGCCTCGACTCCGGCCTCGGCGTCTTCGACGACGACCGCGCGCGGCGGCGCGATGCCCAGGCGCCGCGCCGCCTCGACGAACACCGCCGGGTCCGGCTTGCCGGGTAATCCGAGCCGCTCGGCCACGGTGCCGTCGACCTGCGCGGCGAACAGGTCGCGCACGCCGGCGGCGTCGAGGATGGCGCTCGTGTTCTTGCTGGCCGAGATGATGGCCGTGCGCACGCCGGCCTCGTGCAATTGGTGGATGAGCGCGACGGTGGTGGGAAACGGCCGTACGCCCTGCTCGGCCACCGCTCGCAGGAAGTAGTCGTTTTTGCGATTGCCCAGACCGCAGACGGTCTCGGCGTCGGGCGGATCCGCGGGGTCGCCCCACGGCAGCTCGACGCCGCGCGAAGCCAGGAAGTCGCGCACGCCGTCGTAGCGCGCCTTGCCGTCGACGTAGGGCAGATAGTCGGACTCGACATCGAACGGGCGGAAGGGCTCGCCGCTGCGTTGCGCGCGCTCCTCGAGAAAGGCGTCGAACAGGGCCTTCCAGGCGGCGGCATGCACGGTCGCGGTCTGGGTCACGACGCCGTCCATGTCGAACACGACGGCGTCGAAGTCGGCGGCCGGGATGGTCACTGTGGGGCCAGGGGTCACACCAGTAGTCTAGCCGCACGGGGCGTTCGTAGAACCAGCGAGATCGCCTAGACTGCCGACGCCTCGTCCAGGACGCGCCGCGGATCGGGCCACTCGTTCAAGCCGCGCGCGGCGGCCGTGGCCGACACGATGCCACAGAGCTCGGCCACGACGTCGTCGGGCAGCCCCGGCGGCGCGATGGCGCAAAGCTGCTCGACCCTTGCGCGAGCCTCCTCGACGACGCTGGTGCGGCCTGTGGCAAGCCACTCGTCGATGCCGCCGCGAAACCCGGTCACCGGCTGCTCGACGTCGCGACGCAGGTGGCGACGTGTGTGCTTCAGGCTGAGGAAGCCCTTGCCTCCCAGGACGGCTTCGGCCACTGCCGCGACACCGAGCGCCTCGTCGTCCCAGCCGCGCGCCGCGAGGCCGTTGAAGGCGTGAGCGAAGAGCTGGTCGTGGATCACGAGCGCCTCGAGACACGATGCCGTGGCCTGCATGGTGCCGCAACCCGACAGAAACCGGGGACGCGCGAGTGAGCTCAGCATGAGTGACAGGCCCTGCTCGAAGCCGGCCTGCATGTCGAGGACGACGGCGCCGCTCGTGGGCCCGTAGCAGTCGCAGGCAAGCCCGTCACGGCGCGCGAGCTGCGTGGCGCCCAGCGAGGCGAGGGCCGCCTCTGGAGCTCCGCCCAGAAACTCACCGCTGCGCGGATGGCTGGGGCCCAGGCGCGCGCCGGCGAAGGTCGGCGCGCCCGGCCGCACCGCCTGCGTCAGAACGACGCCGGCCAGGACCTCGGCGTGCTGCTGGGCGATGGCCCCCGCGAGCGAGGCCGGCGCGGTCGTAGCGCCCATGGGACAGGGCAGGATCTCGACGACGATGTCGTGCGTGGCCGTCTCGAGCAGCCCGTCGCAGACCTCGGCGCCGAGCTGCAGCGGGCTGATCGGCGAAAACGAGAGATCGAGGGCGAACTGCAGGCGGTCGCGGGCGCCGCCGGCGACCGCCTCGGCCATGGCCGCGAGCGGCGCAAGCTGCCAGGCGTAGTCGGCGCACGGCGAGCTCACGTGCTTGTCGGTCTCGAAGGCAAGCACGAGGTACGAGTACAGCGGCTGCAGGTCGGGCGGCACGTCCGACGGCCAGAACAGCGAGTTGATCGTCTGTGGGTAGCGCAGGCGGTGCATGACGCGCGCCGCCAGCGCCTGGTCGCGGATCGTCGACGGCCGCGAGCGACCGCTCAAAGGATCGGCCACGTTGGGGTCTTCGCCGCTGTTGTGGACGAACGTCTCTCCAGGGGCGGCAGATACCGGCACCGACCGCGACGGGTCGCGGGCCAGCAGCGTGAACTCGGACGGCACCAGGGCGAGGGCCGCTTCGACGACGGCGGCGGGCACGAGCGCGCGCCCGGCTGCGCCGGGCGCGCAGCCCGCCGCCGTCAGCGCCTCGGCGGCCCGTGGCGAATCGACGCGCACGCCGACCTGCGCGAGGATCTCGCGAGAGGCGCGTCGCATCGCCTCGATCGCCTCGTCGGGCCACAACACACTCGCCGGCTGGTCCATCGTCTTCGCCCTTCGTCGCTCGTCAGGCATCCTACAACCGGCCAGGGCCGGCGTCGTCCGGGTCGCCGGTCGTTTGCCGCCCGCAAAGCGCCCCCCTAAGATGACCATATGAGCCCAGACGACAAAGCGCCGGCCGTGCCGGCCGAGAGCCCCGAGCTGCAAGGCCCGGCCGCGGCGCCCACCTGGTGGGTGCGGCCGGGCCTCGAGCCGCGCGCGGGCCGGCTGTGCGTCGCGGGGCGCGACGCCGAAGGTCTCGCCCGCGAGCACGGGACGCCGCTCTTTGCTTTTGACCTGAGCGACATCAGCGATCGCGTGCGGCGCGTCCAAGCGGCTCTCGAGGCCGCCGGGCTGTCCTACCGCGTGCGCTTCGCCCTCAAGGCGCAGCGCGAGCCCGAGGTGCTGAGCATGCTGCGCCGGCTCGGCGAGCCCGGCACGCGGCGCAGCGTCGGTGTCGACGTCAGCTCGCCCGGCGAGGTAGCCTGGGCGCTCGAACACGGCTGGCAAGCAGAGGAGCTGAGCTTCACCGGCACTAACCTGGTCGACCGTGACCTGCTCGATGTCCTGCAGCACCCAGTCAAACTCAACGTCGATCTGCTCTCGCAGCTACGCCGCGTCGGGCGGCTGGCGCCGGGTCGGCGGNNTCGGAGAAGCCGACCAAGTTCGGCATCTACGCCGAACAGCTCGACGAGGCCGTCGCGGTCGCTCGCGAGTGTGACCTGATCATCGACACGGTCGGAGTGCATGTCTGCCATCAGATGCACTCGGCTGAGCTGCCGCAGCTCGACCACGCGCTGGCGGTCGTCGCGGCCATGGTCGAACGGTTGCAGGAGGCCGGCTGTCCGATCGAGGAGATCAACACCGGCGGCGGTCTGGGTGAGCCGATGATGGAGGGCGAGACCAACCTCGATCTCGACGCCTGGGCGGCGATCGTCGCGCGTCGGCTGGGGCCACTGGGGGCGACGATCGCCACCGAACCCGGGGAGTTCTTCTTTGCGGCGAGCGGTTTGCTGCTCGCCGAGGTGGCCACGGTGGAGGATCGCCTGGGGACGACCTTCGTGGGCCTGAACGCCGGCTGGAACACGGCGCCGGCGCGCTTCGTGTGGGGCGAATGGCTCGAGATCGTGCCCGCCGTGGACCCGCTCGCGCCCCGTGGGCAACGCGTGACGATCGCCGGCCACATCAACGAGGCGCCCGACCTGTTTGCCGAAGACTATCCGTTCCCGGTGGTCGCCGAGGGCGACATCGTGGCCATCCTGAACCTCGGCGGCTACTGCCAGGCCGCCGGCGGCCGGCATTGCCTGCGGCCGGTCGCGCCGGCCGTCTACTTCGACGACCGCCTGGGGGAGTAGCCGGCCGCCGCCCGGCCACAGCGCCCGGCTACAGCGCCCGCTCGAGAAACCAACGGCGCCGCGGCCGGTCGAAGAACAGGTCGAACACACGTCCTTCGGCGACGACCCTCAGGTAGCGTCGGTCGACGCGCACCTCGTCGCTCCACCAGCCCGTGTCGATCGACCAGCGCTGCAGCACGCGTTCGACGCGCCAGCGACGGTCGTGCCACTGGAAGGCCTTGGGCGCGCGCGTGAGCGGACGCCAGGCGACGGTGATCGGGGTGGGCAGACCTTGGGCCACTTTCGTCAACTCTCTGGTCCCTCGGCACGGATCGTGTCAGGGCAGCGTATGGCGAACATGTGTTCGTGTCAAGCCGGCGATCGCGCAAGGCGGGGCGGGGACCGGGCGGTCGCGCGAGCAAGCCCCGTCGCTATGTGACGGGCGACCCGTCGAGGGCCAGCGCGGCCTGCTCGGCCGACACTTCGGGTCCGCTCGCCGCGGCTGTACCGACGCAGAGCGGCAGCCGCTTGACGAGTTCGCGTGCCGCGGCCTCGCGCAGCTTCAGCGGCGTGTCGGATGCGGGCAGGTTGATGACGTTCACCGCTTCGCGGTGGTGCCGCAGCCAGCCGGCGACCAGCAGGATCTCGTCGATCGTGTCGACCGGCAGCGGCGGCGTCGGCGGCGTCGCCGCGTAGACCTCGCTCACGAGCCCGAGAGCGGCCTCAGGCGAGAGCTCGCCGGGTCGCAGCGAACACTCCCCGACGATGCTGCCCGCGGCGATGCTGTAGATGCTGACTCTGCCGGCCTGCCGGGCCGGATAGACGAGCAGGGCGTAGGCCCGGCAGGCGCTGCGCAGCTTGCCGACCGTACGAAGCGCCTGCTCGAGCGAGTCGCGCCACGTCTGCAGGCGGGCGGCCTGCTCGAAGGCCAATTCGGCGACGAACTCGGACTGGCGACGCGCCAGCTCGCGGTCGAGCTCGCGGCCGTCGCCGTGCAGCACCCGGCTGACCTGCGCGACGGTCTCGCCGTACTCGCCGTTCAGCGTGCCGCGACAGGGGGCGAGGCAGGCGCCGATGTCGTGGCGCAGGCAGGCATGCTCGCGCTCGCCGTCGGCATCGCGCAGATGCACGCAGGTGCGCAGCGGGTAGACGGCGTTGAGCAGATCGACCAGGCGTCGTGCGAAGCCGGCGCGGCGGAAGGGTCCGGCGTAGAGGGCGCCGTCGTCGCGCCGGTTCGGCGTGGCGTAGAGGCGTGGGAACCGGTCGGTAGTGAGCTTGACGTAGTGGTAGCTCGAGACGCGCGTGCCGTGCTGGTTGTAGGGCGGGCGGTGCTTGCCGATCAGTCGCGACTCGAGCAGCAGAGCGGCGAATTCGGAACCCGTCTCCAGGACGTCGATGCGATCGAGCAGCTCGAGCGCCTGGCGGGCGCCGTAGGCCTGGCGCTGCAGAAAGTGGTCGCGGGCCCGCCGGCGCAGGTTCTCGGCCTTGCCTATGTAGAGCTCGTGACCGCGGGCGTCGCGCATGATGTACACGCCGGGGCGGGTCGGCAGGCCTTCGGTGAGCACGATCTTGTGGTAGTTGCGCCGCGCTCCCGGCTCGCAGAGACGCACGACCTCTTCGAGGGTGGTGATTCCCTTTTCCTGGAGTCGGGCCAGCAGCAGCAGGAGGATCTCGCCCGTCGCGAGAGCGTCGTCCAGGGCCCGGTGGCTCGGTTTGACGGCCGTGTCGAAGCGCTCCGCGAGGGCGGCGAGTGAGCAGCGCATGGGTGCCAGCAGGCGGCGGGCGAGGCGCAGCGTGTCGAGCGTGGGTCGCGGGAAGGTGCGGCTCATGAGCATGCTCAGCTCGTAGTCGAGAAAGCCCAGGTCGAAACGCGCGTTGTGGGCCACGAGGACCGAGTCGGCCGAGAACGCAAGAAACCTCGGCAGGACCTCTTCGATGGGCGGCTGGCCGACCAGCATCGCGGCGCTGATGCCGGTGATCTCGGTGATCTTGGCCGGCACCGGCTGCCGGGGATCGACGAGCTGTGAGAAGGTCGCGACCTGGCGACCGTTCTCGATGCGCACGGCGCCGATCTCGGTGATCTTGGTGAAGCCGGGGGTGCCGCCGGTGGTCTCGAGGTCGACGACGGTGAAGGCGACGGTCGACAGGTCGCGGCGCTGCGCGCGCCAGGCCTCGAGGCCGACATGGAACGGCCCGTCCCAGACGAGCCGTTCATCGTCGCGCACGATGTCGGAGACGAGGGTACGCATGAGCTCGGGCGGACAGTTGGCCACCCTGAAGAGGCGGGGCCAGACCTCGCGGTAGTCAAGAGGCTCGCCGGCCTGCTCAAGGAGAGCGACCAGCTCATCGACAGTCATGAACGCTAGCTGCACCGACTCATCGTAGCGCGTCTGGAGCGCATTACCAGTTTTGCGGGCGCGGGGCCGGCCACGTCGTTTGTCGCGCGAGCGCGCCGGGAAACCCTTAAGCTCCAGAGCGCTCCAGACGTTCGCCTTCGACAGGCACGCGACCCGGGGCCGCGGGCGAAAGGCAGGCCACGATGAGCCAGACAGAGACGGTCAGGGGCCGCACGGTGATGGTCACGGGGGCGACCGATGGCCTCGGCCTGGAGACCGCGCGAGAGCTCGCCTGCCGCGGCGCACGGGTCATCCTGCACGGCCGCAACGCGGGCCGCGCCGAGGCTGCGCGCCGCGAGATCCGCGCGTCGAGCGGCAACGATGAGGTCGAGGTGGTGCTGGCCGACTTCGCCTCACTGCACCAGGTGCGCATGCTTGCCGACGAGGTGCGCGGCCTGACCGACGGCCTGCACGTCCTGGTCAACAACGCGGGCGTCTACCAGGAACGCCGTCACGTCACCGAAGACGGTCTCGAGACGACCTTCCAGGTCAACTACCTGGCGCCCTTCCTGCTCACCAATCTGCTGCTCGACCTCCTGCTGGCCGGGGCGCCCTCACGCGTCGTCGTGGTCAGCTCGGCGGTCCACCAGAGAGCGCCGGTCGACCTGGACGACCTGCAGGGCGAGCGGCGCTACGACGGCTATTCGGCCTACGGGCTGTCGAAGCTGGGCAATCTCCTCTTCACCTACGAGCTCGCCGAGCGGCTGCGGGGCAGCGGCGTGACGGTCAACTCCCTGCACCCCGGCGCCGTGGCGACCAAGCTCCTGCGCGCCGGCTTTCGCTCGTCTGGCGGCCTGAGCCCGCGCGACGGCGCCCAGACGGCCGTCTACCTGGCCGCCTCTCCCGAGGTCGAGGGAGTCACCGGCAAGTACTTCTTCGACAAGCGCGTCGCGTCGTCGTCGCCGGCCAGTCACAGCCGCGAGTTGCGGGCCGCCTTCTGGGAGCGCAGCGAACTACTGGCCGGCCTGGCCGCCGACGAACCGGCGAGCGCGACCGCCTGACGACACGCTGATAGACTGCGGTCGTGCGGCCCGCCTGCCGGGCCCCCCGTTAGGCTGCCCCGAGCCGTGGGTAGATGAAGACCGCGTCGGAGAGTCCGATCCTCAGAGGGTCGTGCCGTAAGGAGTCGTTCGTGGACCGAGACAAGTTGCATCGCGAGGTACTGCGTACCTTCGACAACGCCTGCATCAGTCGCAGCGCGCAGTATTCCAGCAGGGCCGGCTTCGTGCCGCTCGCCGACGTCTACTTCGAGGAGGAGTCGCGTCAGCTCGTAGTGCGCTTCGAGTTGCCGGGCCTCACCCGCGAGGTCATCCAGCTCGAAGTCGAGCCGCGCAAGGTGGTGGTCCATGGCCGGCGCAGCTTCTCCGGCGGCGACGGCCGCGTCTACCAGCAGGTCGAGATGGACTACGGCGACTTCGAGCGCCACATCCGCTTCGCGGTCGACATCGACGTCGACGCGACCGAGGCCACCTACGAGGCTGGCATCCTCGAAGTCAGGCTGCCGCTCGTCGCCGACGAGCCCCGCAAGCAGCGCATCGAGATCAGGATCGGGGGTGAGTCGTGAGCGAGCCAGACGAAGTCCAGATCCACGTGCCCGACGAGGGCGAGCTGCCCGGCGAGCTGCCGGTCCTGCCGCTGCGCGACACGGTCGTCTTTCCCGACACGATGATCCCCCTGACGGTCGGCCAGGCCCGCTCGATCAAGCTGATCGACGAGGTGCTCGCCGCCGACCGTCTGCTCGTTCTGGTCGCCTCGAAGGATGCCGAGGTCGAGATTCCCGGCCCCGATCTGCTCTACCAGGTCGGCACCGTGGCGCTGGCCCACAAGATGGTCAAGCTGCCCGACAACACCATGCGCATCCTGGTGCAGGGCCTGCAGCGCGTGAGGATCACCGGCTACACCTCCGAGGAGCCCTATCTCAAGGGGACCATCGAGAAGGCCGAGGACGTGATGGTCGAAAGCAAGGAGGTCGACGCTCTGCGCGCCAACCTGCTGTCGGTCTTCTCACGCATCGTCTCGCTCGTGCCCTACCTGCCGGAGGAGCTCGAGATGGCGGCCGCCAACGTCGAGGAACCCGGCGCCCTGGCGTTCCTCGTGGCCAGCACCATGCGCATCAAGACTGAAGACAAGCAGGAGCTGCTCGAAGAGGCCGACATCGAGCAGCGGCTGCGCAAGCTGACCCGCATCCTGGCCCGCGAGCTCGAGGTCCTCGAGCTGGGCTCCAAGATCCAGTCCGACGTGCGCTCCGAGATCGACAAGACCCAGCGCGAGTACTTCCTGCGCCAGCAGCTCAAGGCGATCCAGCAGGAGCTCGGCGAGACCAACGAGCAGGAAGCCGAAGTCACCGAGCTGCGCACCAAGCTCGACCAGCTGGTGCTGCCCGACGACGTGCGCAAGTCGGCCGAGCACGAGCTCGAACGCCTGGGCCAGATCCAGCCGGCCAGCGCCGAGTACCCGGTCATTCGCACCTACCTCGACTGGATCGTGACGCTGCCCTGGAACATCTCGAGCGACGACAACCTGGACATCAAGCACGCTCGCGAGATCCTGGATCGCGACCATTACGACCTCGAGAAGGTCAAGGACCGCATCCTCGAGTACCTCGCGGTGCGCAAGTTAAAGAGCGACCTGCACGGCCCGATCCTCTGCTTCGTCGGGCCTCCCGGCGTGGGCAAGACCTCGCTGGGACACTCGATCGCCGAGGCCATGGGGCGCAAGTTCGAACGCATCAGCGTGGGCGGCGTGCGCGACGAGGCCGAGATCCGCGGCCATCGCCGGACCTACGTCGGGGCCATGCCCGGCATCATCCTGCGCGCCATGCGCGACGCCGGCACCGACAACCCGCTGTTCATGATCGACGAGATCGACAAGATGGGCGCCGACTGGCGCGGCGANNGCCATGCTCGAGGTGCTCGATCCCGAGCAGAACTACACGTTTCGCGACCATTACCTCGACCTGCCGTTCGATCTCTCGAAGGTCATGTTCATCACCACGGCCAACCAGCTCGAGCCAATCCCGGGGCCGCTGCGCGACCGCATGGAGATCATTCCGCTGGCCGGCTACACGATCGAAGA
>PKYM01000070.1:0-2051 GCA_003132645.1 Actinomycetota bacterium
GTGCTCACTGGGGGCCGCTACTCGGCCCTCTACCGCGAGTGGGAGCAGACCGGCAGACCGGTCTGAAGGCCGCCCGCGGGGCCGCCCGGTCAGGCCGGCGCGGCCGCCTCCTCTCGGCGCGGCCGCTTTGCCTAAGAGTCGCGCAGCAGGACGGCGTCGTCGCTGACAGGCTGGGCGGGTCGCTCCGCGGAGGGCGCGCTGACACGGCAATGCACCCGCCGTATGTCGGGCAGCGAGATCTGTAGCACGGCCGACGCCACCGTCGCCACGGTCGCGACAGTGAACGAGCCGGCCACGCCGATGACCGCCTCGATCGGCCCCGCGATGACCATGCCCAGGGGAAAGAAGGCCAGCGAGCCCATGTAGTCGAAGGCCGAGACGCGCGACAGCGCCTCGGGCGGGATCTGCTCCTGCAGCGTGGTCTCCCAGAGCACGTTGACGAGGGCCGCCGAGATGCCGCACAGGGCGGCGGCCGGGATAAGGGCCGTCGTGCCGTAGCCCAAAGCGAAAAAGGCAAACAGGGGAACCTCGAGGAGCGTGAGCCAGCCGCAGAGCAGCAGCGGCCGCGCCGGGCGCAGGCGCAGGCCGCTCACGCCGCCGAGCACCTGACCCACACCGTGCGCCGCCAGGATGGCGCCCCAGGCCGCGGCCCCGCCCAGCGAGTGCCGCGCCACGAGCGGGCCCAGCACCATGAGCGGCGCGATGATCAGCAGGTGGAACAGGGCGGCCTCGCAGACCACGACCCACAGCCAGGTGCGCGAGCGAAACTCCTGCCAGCCGTCGCGCAGATCGGCCAGAAAGCTGCCGGACGCGGCGGTCGCGTTGACCGGCGCGCCCACCGAGAGGCCGAACGACCCGTCCGTGAGGCCCGCCGTGAGGCCGCTCTCGGCGGCCGACAGCGACCCCGACAGCGTGTGGGTGGCGGGCACTACGAGCCCGCGCAGGCCCCACAGAAAGCAGGCGCTGATCAGGTAGGTGAGGCTGTCTATGCCGATCGCCCAGCCGGTGCCGATCGCGGCCACCAGCACGCCGCCCATGGCGGCGCCCAGGGTCATGCCGAGGCTCTCCGTCAGGCCGCGCAGGGCGTTGGCCTGCTGCAGGTGGTCGGGGCTGACCGTGTGCGGCACCAGTCCGGTCTGAGCCGGCCGAAAGAACGCCTCGGCGGTGCCGCGCACGAACTGCAGGGCGACGAGCTCCACGATCGTCGCTCTGTGAGTCAACAGAAGCCAGGCCATGACCGCCTGACAGGCGAAGCGCACCACGTCGGAGATCATCATGACCCACTGGCGCGGGAGGCGATCGGCCCACACGCCGCCGATCAGCAGGAAGGCGACCAGCGGCACGAGACCGGCGGCCACGACGATGCCGAGGTCGGTGGGGGAGTTGTGGCTGATCTCGAGCACGGCGAAAGCCAGCGCGACCGTGGTGATCGAGCTGCCGATGAGCGAGAACGTCTGGCCGGTGAACAGCAGCCGGAAGTCCCGCTCGCGTAGAGCCCCAAACATGCTCGGGCGAGAAGCGTCTACGCCGAGCCTCCCTCTTTCCCGCACGGCGCCGCTGGCAGCAGCGCTACCCTTCCCCTATTTTCGGCAGCACCCTGTCCAGACTTGAGGGCAGCCACCAGTTGATCGACCCCACGAGCCGCATGGTGGCCGGCACGAGCAGGATGCGGATGATGGTCGCATCGAGGGCGATGGCCACCGCCAGGCCCACGCCGATGGCCTTGGTGATGAGGATGCTGGTGGTCGCGAACGAGCCCGCCACGATGACGATGATCAGCGCCGCGCTGGTGATGATGCGGCCCGTGCGCTCGAGCCCAAAGCCGACCGCCTGGCGGTTGTCGTGGGTCGTAAGCCAGGCCTCGCGCATGCGGGTCAGCAGGAACACCTCGTAGTCCATCGAGACGCCGAACAGGGTGCAGAACATGATCACCGGAAGGGTGGCGTCGACGTAGCCCTCGGGCACGAAGTTCAGGACGCCGGCCAGGTGACCCTGCTGGAAGACGAAGACCAGGGCGCCGAAGCTCGCCATGATCGACAGCGAGTTGACCA
>PKYM01000070.1:2074-11156 GCA_003132645.1 Actinomycetota bacterium
TTCTTGATCGTCTGCGAGAGCGCCTGGGCTGCGCCGCCGCTCGGATCGCTGCTCGGCGCCACCTGGAACAGGACGGTGTTGGGCGCGGTGGTCGCGGCGAGCAGCGCCTTACCGGCGGCGACGTCGCTGCTCGGCAAGGTCCCCATGCTGGGCAAGGTCCCCATGCCCGGCATGATCCGCCCACCCGACACCCGAAACCAGAACGCCGCCACGGCCTGCGTCGAGGTCAGCCCCGGCCGGTTGACGATGCTCGTGACGCCGGCCACGTCGGGCAGCGCGGCGAGCTGCCGGCCGTAGCCGAAGAGAGCAGCCAGATTCTGTGGCGCGGTCGGCTCCGCCGCCGCGCCCGTGCCCCGCCAGGTGACGAGCACCTGGACCGGGTTCAGCGCCCCGCGGTCGAAGCGCGCCTGCAGGATGTCGTAGCCCTGGCGCGCCTGCTCGCTGGTCGGCAGCGAGGTGGCGGTGGGCACGTTGGTCCTGATGCGCACGATGGGTCCGGCGAAGAGGGCGATCACGATCACCGTGCCGACGAGCACGACGACGGGGTGGTCCATGACCCAGTTCGACCAGGCGCGCCAGAAGCGGCTCTCTGTGCCGCCGCGCCCCATGATGCGCAGCGAGTTCACGCGCCGGCCGAGCACGCCGAGCACGGCCGGCAGCAGCGTCAGCGCCGACAGCACCGAGAACAGCACGACGATGGCGCCGCCCAGGCCGATCGAACGCAGCGACATGTACGAGAACATGAGCAGGCCGGAGAGCCCCACCATCACGGCGATGCCGCTGAAGAAGATCGCCCGCCCGGCGTGGGCGACCGTCGTCTCGGCCGCGGCGGCGACGCTGGCCCCGTGGGCGAGCTCCTCGCGGAAGCGTCCGACGATGAATAGCGAGTAGTCGATGCCGACGGCCAGACCAAGCAGCGAGGCCACGTTCATGGTGAAGATCGAGAGGCTGAAGCGCTGGGCGACAAGGTACAGGACGCCCAGCGTGACCGTCACGGCCATGCCGCCGCCGATCACCGGCAGGGCGGCGGCCACCACGCTGCCGAAGACCAGCACGAGCACGATCAGGGCGAACGGCAGGGCATAGGTCTCGGCCTTGCGCAGGTCGCTCGCCGACACCGTCTCGAGTGACTGGTAGACGGCCGGATCGCCGGTTATGTAGGCGGTGAGACCGTCGGGGCGCAAGCGGGCCCGGATGCGGTCGACCTGCTGCTGGGCCTGCTCGATCTGACTGTCGAAGACCAGGCCGGCCAGAGACGCCGTGCCGTCGCTCGAGAGCAGCGTCGGGTCGCCGCTCGACGCGTAGGTGCGGACTGTCTGCAGACCGGGGATGGTGGCCGAAGTGACGCCGGCAAGCGCCCTGGTCTGGGCCGCCTGGAACTGCGGGCTGCGCGCGTCGAGCGTGGGACTGGTGAAGACGATGGCGATCTCGGCAAGGCCCGTGTGCAGGCGATGCTGCATGAGGTCGAGCGCCTGCTGGGCTGGCGCGCTCGCATTCGAGAAGCCGCCGCCCTTGAGCTCGTGATGCAGCCGCGGGATAGCCGCCAGGCCGAGCGCGAACGCCACGAGCCACACCGCGATGACCGGCCAGCGGTACCGGTATGAGAACCTGCCGATCGCTGCGAACAACCGATCACCTCCGTGACCGTCGGGCCGTGCCATGAAGACCGCCGAGGATATACTAGACCGCAACGAGTCGCCGCGCGCAGCGGCGGGCGCCTACTCGAGGGGGACGGGCGTGGAGATCAGACACCAGCTATCGGCGGGCGGCGTCGTGGTGCGCTCCGGCGAGATCGTCGAGCTGTGTTTGATCAAACCCGCCGGGCGCAGCGTGTGGGCCCTGCCGAAAGGCTGGGTCGAGTCCGGCGAGACCCACGAGATGGCGGCCCTGCGCGAGATCCGCGAAGAGACCGGCATCGAGGGCGCCATCGACTCCGACCTCGACAGCATCGAGTACTGGTTCTTTTCGCGCGAAGACAAGGTGCGCATCCACAAGGTCGTGCACTTCTTCCTGGTGCGCTTTGTCTCTGGCGACACGTCGCAACACGATCACGAGGTGGCCGAGGCGGCTTGGTTCGACCTCGAGGGCGCCCTCGACCGCATGACCTACCCGAACGAGCGCCAGATCGTGCGCAAGGCGATGGCCTTGCTGGACCCCTAGACCCAGACGACGGTCTCGGCGCCGACGCGCGCTTCGGCCGTACCGGCGGCGAGCAGCGCCAGGAGATCGGTGGCACCCATGTCGACCACGTCGAGATGAGTGACCGCGTAGCAGAGGGCGATCTTCTGGGCCGCCGGGCATTCGCCGGCCAGCCCCGGGCGCAGCCGCTCGAGCACGGCCTGCACGCCGTGCCGGCTGGTGTCGGGTAGCAGGGCCACGAACTCGGCTTCGCCGGCGCGTCCCAGCACGTCGTAACGTCGCAGGCCGGCGGCGAGGGTCCGGGCAGAGCTACGCAGGAACTCGTTGAGGTCGGCGGCGCGCACGGCGCCCTCGGCTACGACAGCGACGAGGATCGCCCCCAGACTGACCGCGGTGCGCCGGCAGCGCTCGAGCTCGACGGCCAGGCGCCGCACGACCTCGTCGGTGCTCAGAAGGCCGGTCAGCCTGTCGGTCGTGGCCAACCCGGCAACGGCCCGGTCGAGCCGGTCGACGACCTCTTCAAGGCCTTCCGCGTAGCCCACGCCGGCGCGCAGCAGGGCCTCGCTTTCGAGGGGTCCGAGCCGCTGCGCGACGAGCGCTTCGCGCGGCGCGACCGCGGCCAGCTCGTCGCGAAACGCCCCGAGTCCGAGCTGGAGGGCGGTGAAGACGTCGGCCATGCGCAGCGCGCGCTCGGCGGCGACCAGCCGGGCGCGACCTTCGACGGCGGTGAGAAAGACTGCGGGATCGTCGGCGGAGAGGGCTTCGACCAGGTCGTCGACCAGCGGCTGGAAGACGGAGTCGTAGGGACTATCCAGCGTTACTGCCTGAGCGGCTGCCATCAGTACGGATTGCATGAACGCCAGCTCTCCAACGAATGCCGGTACGGGGTAGCATACAACCGATGAACGGAGTTTCGACACAACGCCGGGAGCCGGCACAACGCCAGGAGCTGCCACAGTGCGGCTGACAACGCTCGGCACGCAGGGCTGGATCCCCACGGTCGAACGCGAGACGACCTGCTTCGCGGTCGACGAAGGCCGCCTGCTGTTCATCTTCGACGCCGGCACCGGCCTGGGCCGGCTGCTGCGTCCGCCGGCGTCACAGCTACTCGCCGGCGCTCACGAGATCCACCTGTTCCTCACCCACTACCACCTCGACCACGTCTGCGGGCTCGCCTACCTGCCGGCCATCTTCGCCGGACGCACACTGACGGTCCACGTGCCCGACGCCTCGCTGAACGGCGTCGACCCGCAGCGCGGCGTACCCGAACTCATCCGCAAGCCCTACAACCCGCACGCCTGGAACGAGCAGCCGGGCCTCGTGCTGCAGACCCTGCACGAGGGCGTCAACGAGGTCGCCGGCCATGAGGTGCGGCTGCGTGCCCAGTGCCACCCCGACACGACGGTCGCCTACCGCCTCGACGACCTGCTCGTGCTGGCCACCGACACGGTGGCCGATCCCCAGACGGCGAGCTTCGCCCGCGGCGTCGAGGTGCTCCTGCACGAGTCCTGGATCGACGGTATCGAAGAGGACGACCCTGACTCCGAAGAACTGGTGCGCACGACCTACCTCGCCCACAGCTCGGCCCGCCAGGCCGCCGCGCTGGCGGCGCAGGCCGGCGTCGGCGAGCTCGTCCTCATGCACCTGAACCCGCTGCGCGGCGAGGAGTACTACGCCCAGATGCAGGCCTCGGCGCGCGAGATCTTCGCGCCGACCTTCGTCTACCCCGACCTCCACGAGCGTGCGCTCGGCGGCTGAGGCCGGCCGAGAGCCCCGGCCGGCGACCGATCGTCATGTCTGAAGCCCAACCCGACATCCCTCAGGTCAGGCGCGCGCCCCTGTTCAGGAATCGCCACAAGCGCTTCTGGGTCGTGCTCATCGTGGTCGTTGCGGTCGTCGTCTTCTACCTGCCGTCACTCGTCGCCTTCCGTTACACCGCCGCGGCCCAGAGCACCGGTTTTCTCACTCACCCCTGGCGGAGCTGGTCGTTCATCGTCACCGCCCTCACGGTGCCGGGCGACTCACGTCTCAAGACGTCGGGCAACGCCCTGCGCGCCGCCGACAGCCGGTTCCGTGGCTCGGCGATCGACCCGCACGAGGTGCGCCTGCTGTTCCTGCCCGAGGGCAAGCCCTACACTTTCACGCACCCGCTGGGCGACCGCACGGTGACGACCACGATCACGCCGCCCTACCGTTTCGTCTGGCTGGTCAGTGGCCACATCGACACGCTGAACGGCCCGGACACCGTCGTCGCGCTGCTCGACTACCGCACCGGCAAGATGCTCTATGACGTGCGCGACGACGTGTCCCAGAGCCAGGGCGTGACCGAGCCCGGCACCCCCTCGGCGGAGCCGTCGCCAGGCGGCACGGCCACCTCGACCAGCCCGTCCCCGGCACCCTGAGCGCGCCCATGATCCCGCTCGCCGCCGGCGCCACCACGGGCGAACTTGTCAGCAGCATCCTGCTTCTGGTGGTCACCTTCGTGGTGGCGGGGATCGTCAATCGCCTCATGGAACGACACGGCGGCGGTATCTCGCGCCTGCTCTCGAGCAAGCTCCCGGCCGCCGACGAGACCCGCATGCGGGTGGCGCGGCGCCTGATCGTGGCGGCCATCATCTTCGTCGGCGTCATGGCCGCTCTCGTGAAGCTTCCCGAGGTCGGCAGCGTCGCCCGCGGGCTGCTGGCCTCGGCCGGCATCACCGCCCTGATAATCGGCTTCGCNNATCGGCGACTACGTGACCATCGACGAATGGGAGGGGACGATCGAGGAGGTGCGCCTGACCTACTCCTACATCCGCGCCGAGGACAACAGTCGCATCGTCATCCCAAACGAGCAGCTCGGCAGCAAGGTGATCCGCAACTTCACGATCATGGACGAGACCAGCGCGGCGGTCGTCGAGTTCGTCGTGCCGGTCACCGCCGCGCTCGGCGTGGTGCGCCGCGAGGCGCTCGACGTGGCCGCGGCTTTCAGCCGCGGCCGCTCCCTCGAGCGCCAGCCGACCCTCGCTGTGACCGAGCTCGCAGCCGACACGGTACGCTTGCGCCTCATGATCTGGCAGGAATCAAAGCCCGACGCCGACCGCGCCGCGGCCGGCCTGCGGTTCGCTCTCGAGGAGCGGCTCAAGGCTGTCGCTCTCGGATCGGGAGCCGGCGAGCCTGCCGATCCCGAAGCGTCGNNCCGACCCCGAAGCGTCGGCCGACCCGGCAAAGGACACCCCGCCGCCGGGCGCGTGAGATACTAGGCGCCGTCCGACCGGTCGACGCCTGCCCCGCGGGAGGGCGCACGGACACATCGCCGCACATCGATCTCAAGCAGACCATCCGACCAGAGCCGGGAGCCGCGGCAGTCGCGCGCGAACTGGAGTCCGGAGTCGCGGCTGTCGAACGCGCGCCCGAGGCCCTCGCGGCGACCGGGACCCGGTATCTGCGGCGCACCATGGCCATGGCGGCCGTCTCGCGGCTGCTCATCGCCCTGACGGCCACCCTCGCCACCTACGTGATCGGCGTCAAGCCGGCGCCCTGGGCCCAGCGCCTGCCGCGCCTGGCCGAGCCGTTTCACGGCGTCCTCGCCCACCTTTTCAACCCCTGGGCCCACTGGGACGGCGTCTGGTTCGTGAAGATCGCCGCCAACGGCTACGCCGGCAACGACGGCAGCGTGGCCTTCTTCCCGCTCTACCCGCTGATGGTGCGCTGGGTGGGGATCGTTTTCGACAACAACCTCGTGATCGCCGGCATCCTCGTCTCGCTGGCCTGCTACTTCGCCGCCGTGTACTTCCTGTATCGGCTGGTCGCGGCCCGCTACGGCGGCAAGGTCGCCTACCGCACCTGCCTGTACCTCTCGGTCTTCCCGACCGCGTTCTACTGGCAGGCGGTGTATTCCGAGTCGATGTTCCTGATGCTCTCGGCGGCCTGCATCCTGTGGTCGACCGAGGCGCGCTGGAAGCTCGCCGGGCTGGCCGGCCTGGCGGCCGCCCTCACCCGCAGCGCCGGCTTTCTTCTGATCGTGCCGATGGCGCTCAGCTACTACGAGCAGCGTGGCTGGAAACTGCGTCGCACCGACTCCTCGGTGGCCTCGCTGCTGATGATCCCCGAGGGACTCATGGTCTGGATGGCCTACCTGAGCCTCGGTTTTGGCAAGCCCCTGCTGTTCGCCCAGGTCCAGGACCAGTGGCGGCGCTACGTCGCCGTGCCCACCTTCGCGCTGTGGAAGTCGCTCGAGGCCGCCTTCCAGGGCGCTCGTCAACTCATCTCGGGCCAGACGAGCCACCTCTATTGGCCGGCGTCCAACCCTGGTGCGGTCGTGCCGCTGGCGGTAGCCAACATCGCCAACCTCGGGTCGTTCGTCGTCGCCGGGCTGGCGATCGCCTACGGCCTGCGTCGTCTGCCGGTGGCACTGTCGATCTACGCCATCGTCACGATCGGCTACCCCCTCCTGTTCCCGGCGACCTCGATGCCGCTCATGTCGATGCCGCGCTTCGTGCTGGCGGCCTTTCCCATCTTCATGAGCGCGGCGCTCTTCACCGAACGGCGTCCACGAGCGCATCTCATCATCTGCGTGGTGTCGATCGTCCTGTGCGTCGCCCTCACGGCCAAGTTCGCGATCTTCAGCTGGGTCGCCTGACGAGACCGCCTCGAGAAGCGGGGTGGCGAGCGGCGTTTCAGCGGGCGAACGGCGTTGCAGCGGGGAGCGGGGGTGACGGGCTACGGCGCCGGCGTCTCCCCATCCCAGTAGTCCACGCCGCTCGCCCGCCGCACGATGACGTCGTCGGCGCTGTTGCCGGTCCAGATCGCGATCTTGTCACTGTCGGGATAGACCGTCGCGGCCGGCTGCAGCACGGTGGAGAACATCACGACGCGGACCGTCTCGTCTGTCTCGTTGCGCACGCCGTGAGCGCCCTCGGGACCCCGCGGAAAGCACACCACGTCCCACGGCTCGAGCACGTCGCTGCCCTCGGCGTGGCGCAGTGTCGGATGCCCCTCCAGCACGACGCGCCACTCCTCCTCGGCGTACTCGTAGTGATACGGGCAGATCGCCGGTCCCGGCGGCAGCTCGTACACGCTGAGGCCCAGCTGCGAGGCCGAAAGCAGCGGACCCAATCGCATCATGCCGGAGCGAAAGCCGGCCGGGTCGTCGGCCTCGTAGTCAAACCGGGGCGAGCGTATGTTCAGGCGCCGCATAGGGACCTTCTGCCCGCAGCGCCGAACGGGCGAACCGTCGCTCTTTTCGTCTCGCGGTTCAGAAGATCCGTCTGAGCGCCGCCCGCAGGCTCGGTCGCGCCCGCAGCACGTAGGTGCCGGCACGTCCGGCGCGCAGCAGCGTCCAGTCGCCCGGCGCCGGCGCCACGCTGCCCGCCGGGACGCCGCCCGGCCCGACCGGAGCGACGAGGCGCCAGTAGGGCGTCCAGGTGAACTTCACCACGTAGCTGCCCACCCGCCGCACGGTCACCGTGACGGTGTCGTGGGTCACCGCGGTGACGGCAGCGCCCGGCGCCGGGACCGTCGTGGGCGACGCCGAAGAGGTCGCCGGGCCGTATGCGACGACGAGCGGCGCGGGGTGGCGCAGCCGGTAGACGGTCCAGGCGGCGTCGTCGAAGACCTTCACGAACGCCCCCGAGCTCACGATCAGTGAGGGCTCTCCGGTGCTGCTCATGTCGAGCGCCGCGTGGGGCACGAAGACGTCGCTCACGCCCAGGTCGCGCAACCAGACGACGTAGGCGGCCGGTCCCGGCGCGTGGTAGAGGAGTGCGTTGTGCTGCCAGTCGTACTGGCGAAACCAGCCCCGCGTGATCGGCAGGCCCGCCTGCGGGAAGTAGCACGCCTCCCAGTGCAGCCGCAAGGCGACGACGTGGTAGCGAAAGTCGGGATCGTAGTCGCGGGCCGCGAAGGCAAGCGCCGGCGCGAAGAACGCGCGGCGCGTCTGGGTGGCGTCCCCGACTCGCAGCAGGTCGCCCACCGGCGCGGCGAGTTGGACGGCGGCGACGGCGGCCAGCAGGGCCGCCGTCGCCGCCCGCGGCAGCCGCACGCCGCGGACCATGAGCAGCGTCGGCAGGCCGAACAGCGCGAGAAAGCGGGCCGCGTTGTTGCCGAGCTGGGTCGGCACGACGATGGCCGCCAGGCACAATGCTCCGGCCACGGCGAAGAGGATCTGCTTGGCGCGCCGGTCGGGGTCGCCCGACAGCCGGGCCAGCAGAACCCCGACGGCGGCTACCGCGGTCCACTTGAGCAGCTCGGCCGGCTGGGCCAGGTATGAAGCGCGGCCGCGGAAGGCCAGCAGCGCTCCCAGCCAGACCAGGGCGAACGGACAGAGCGCGGCGGCAAAGAGCGCGGCCCGGCGCCGGACCGGCCGCCGGGCTACGACCTCGGCCACCACGAAGACCGCCCCGGCCACCACCGCCACCGGGTTGGTGAAAGCCGCCACGCCCACCGGCAGCGCCGCCCACAGGGGGTGGTCGGCGGCGAGCAGCGCGAGGCCGGCCATGGTGAGCGCCATGGCGAGCAGGAACGGGTTCTGGCCGTTGGCCAAATAGAGCACGGTGACGACCGCCAGGGCGACCGCCGGCAGCAGGTTCGACACGCGCCAGGCACGGCGTACGTAGAGGTGGAACAGCAGCGGCAGCAGGCCCGCGGCTGCCACCACGATCGGGGCCTCACCGAGGAAACGCGCCAGCACGTAGTACACGACGCCGTAGCCGGCCACGCCGTACGAGCCGCCGTACCAGAGATCGTCCCAGGTGAGCGACTGGCCCTGGGTCACGAGCGCCGTCTTGTAGACATGCCCGGCCGTGTCGACCCCGGTCAGCCCCACGAGGTGCATGACGACCAGCGTGGCGGCGACCGCGACGACAGGCGCCAGGGCGAGCGCCAGAAGCGATCGGCTCGGCCAGCCGACCATGTGCCGCCCCACCCTCGCTTCGTTCACGTCGGCCATACGCCGCTTTCGCCG
>PKYM01000070.1:11214-13786 GCA_003132645.1 Actinomycetota bacterium
GTCCGGGAACGTGTAGACGATGCGCCGCGCCGAGAGGTGCGAGCCGGCGTCGTTTTCGGTGCTCACCGTCACGTTGCCGGCAGTCGGGATCGTCTTGAGGGCCAGGTCGAGCACCTTGGCGTGCCCGCTCACGGCGTAGTTGTGACCGGTGAAGTGGGCCCCGGGCAGCGAGAAGGGCAGCGGCCCAAGCAGGAAGTTGGCAAGCACGGCCGCCCCCAGGACGGCGGTCGAAAGCGAAGCGACCGAGACCGACGTCAAGCGGGTCGCCGACAGCCGTGTGCGCCGCCCGCCGCGGGCCAGGAAGTCGCGCAGCCGAGCGACCCCGAGCACCGCGCCGGCGAACAGGAACGGCACCTCGCCGGCCACGTAGTGGAACTCATAGGAACGCTGAAAACCGTTGCTGGCGAGCGCGTTCAGGACGTACTCGGGGGCGGCGATCAGGGTGGTCAGGGGGCTCAGCAGCGAGGTGAAGCCGAAGGGCCACAGCAGATGAAACCAATAGTGCAGGTTCGACCAGGCGAAGAGATGTCCGAACGTGACGCCGGGCTTGAGCACGACGTTGAGGCCGATGCTGCTCGCGTTCGAACCCAGGTCGGCGTAGCGGCTTAGGAACGGGCTGCCGCCGGCGCTGTAGTGGGGCAGCACCACTTTGACCGCGATGACGAACCAGGCGATCCCGCAGGCGCTGAGGATGAGTGGCCGGAAGCTGCGCTTGCGCAGCGCGAAGTAGGCCCCCATGACGGCGATCACGGCCGGCATCTCCTCCTTGCACAAGGCCGCCAGCACAAGGAACGGCGCCGCCCGCCACCAGTGCCCCTCGTCGGCAAAGACGAAGGCGAACAGAAGCAGGGGGATGGCCAGGGTCACGGGGTGGAACTCGTTCAAGACGGCGTACTCGAGCGGCGGATAGAGCAGCAGCGCGCACGACAGCAGGAAGGCCGCCCGGGGATCTCCCAGGATGCGCAGGCCGAGCCGGTAGGCGGGCCAGGCGGCGAGGGACACGATCACGGCCTGGGCCACGAGCAGCATCTCGGGGCTCGGCCAGACCAGCCAGGGCAGAGCGAAGACGGCCAGGATCGGGTCGACGTGCGACCCCAGCCGCGAGGTCTGCTTGCCCGTGGCGGTCGTGACCTGCAGGAAGTGGCCGTGGGCGGTGTTGTAGACCGCCTGGACCATGTTGCCCAGGTCGAAACGGCCACCGTAGTAGTTGCGGTATCGCTGCACGGCGAGAATGCTGAGGATCGTCGCAGCCGCCACCATGGCGATCACCATGTAGATGAAGAAACGCCGCGCCAGGTCGGGGTCCGGCGCAGCCGGCGCGCCTGGTGAAACGGAGCGCGGCGTGGCGGCGGGACGCGAGGCACGCCGCGAGGCGCTGTTCTTCGCGCGCCGCTTGGCGGCCGTGGTGCGCCGCGCGCTCATCGCCCGGCCGGCTGTGAGGTCATGAGTCGTCTCCATGCCGGCGCGGCGCGGCGGACTGCCGCGCGCGCCCATCTGCTCCAGCCTCGGTCTCGCGGGCCTGAGCCGCTCGCCGGCGCAGACGGTCGGCGAGCGTGGCGGCAGCCACGAACCCTATCTCCAGTGCAGTCTGCCACAGTCTGGCCAGCAGCGCCCAGGCCAGGGCCACACCGCCGCCGGCGAACACGCCGGCCGTGGCGGCGGCCAGCACGCCTTCGCGCACGCCGATGCCGCTGGGCACGAAGAAGACCACCATGCCGACCACGAAGGCGACCGCGAAGCCGGCCGTGATCTGGGGGAAGGCGGCGGCGGTCACGTTCGTGACCGCCGCCGCGAACACCCACAACGCAAGGCCGGCCACGAGCCACAGCCCGGCGAACGCCGCCAGCAGACCGAGCACGACCTTGAACGACAGGACACGCGTGAGCGGCGGCCGGTGCAGGAGGCGCAGCAGCAGCGCCGCGAGCGGCGCGAAGACGCGGGGGTGCAGGGCGATCACGATCAGGGGGATGGCCAGCAGCGCCCAGGCGGTCACCTCGCGCTCGTAGCGCCAGAAGGGAAACAGCGCGGCCGTGACGACGAGCGCGCCGGCGACGTTCAGGACCTGCTCGTAGACCATGCCGGCGCTGACGCGGTCGACGTCGAGGCCTTGGCGGTAGCTCATCACCCCGCGGCTCACGAACATGAAGACGTTGCCCGGCAGGTAGCGCGCGAGGATCGATTTCGCCCAGGTGGCAACGGTGAGGGTCGGCGCCGGGCGCAGCCCGGAGCCGCGCAGGATCAGCCACCACACCAGTGCGCTCAGCACGTAGTAGGCCAGCACCAGAAGCGCCGAAACGACGAGCAGGCCAGGCCGCAGCCGCCAATGGTAGGCGTCGACCGCCGGCCAGGCGTGGCGCAGATAGCGCGCGATGAACAGCACGACGGCGGCGATGAACACCGCTTGCACGACACGCCACACAACGGAGCGGCGCCGGCCACCGGTCGGAGGCGCCTCGCCGGTGGGCGGGAGGGCCTCGCCGGTGGGCGGGAGGGCCTCGCCGGTGGGCGGGAGCGCCTCGCCGGTGGGCGGAAGCATTTGGCCGGTGGGCGGGAGGGCCTCGCCGGTGGGCGG
>PKYM01000063.1 GCA_003132645.1 Actinomycetota bacterium
GGGCGCGGCGTGGCGGGGCGCGGCGGGGCCGAGCGGCCTGTGTCGTGGCCGGCTGCGGTCATCCCGCGGCCAGCTCCGCGTCGGCGCGAGCCACGATCGCGGCGATCTCGCCGGCGACTGCCTCGGGCAGCGGCTCGGGCTGGTAGTTGGCGAGGATGTCGTCGGCGATGGCGGTGGCCTTGTCCAAGGCGCCCTTCTTGCCGCCGGCAAGCCAGACGTCGTAGGGCGTGCGGTCCCATACGGTCGGCCGCCAGATCTCCTTCATGTGCCGGCGGGTGTGCTTCTCGGAGAGATAGGTGCCGTTGGCGCCGACTTTGGCGATGAGGTCGAGCGCCAGCGTCTCGTCGTCGACGAGCACGCCGTCGGCCACCTTCTGCACGATGCCGTAGATCTCGGTCTCCATCACCATGTGCGGGTAGCTCAGGATCTTCGAGCCGTTCAGCAGTCCGCAGCCGTTCATCATGTCGGCGCACGTCATGACGCTGGCGAAGGTCGACAACGAGTCGTCAACGGCGGCCTGCCAGTCGGGTTCCTTGGCGCTCGTGGCCATCGTACCCATGGCCATCGGCACCCCGTAGAAGTGGGCGAGCTGGGTGGCGCCGGCGGCCAGCAGGTAGTCTTCGGGCCCGGCCGTGTAGCTGCCTGTCTTCAGGTCCATCGCGCTGGGCGCCCCGGCAAAGAAGGCGGGGCAGCCGGGAAAGGCGAGCTCGAGCAGCACGACGCCCGAGAGCGCTTCGGCATTCTGCACAACGAGGTTGCCGGCCAGCGTGGCCGGACCGGTGCCGGCCATCAGCGGCATCGGCATGAAGCCGCTGGCCAGACCGTGCTCGGCGGCCACCAGGTTGGCCTCGAGGTTGGGGCCGTCGTGGCCCAGCGGGTCGACCGCGCACTGCATGAAACTGATGATCGGCCGGCGCCGCAGCTCGGCCGTGCCGCCCACGATGGCGGCCGCCATCTCGACCAGCAGCCGCGCCGCGCGCTCACCGACGGTGGTGACGGCCTGATAGTGCTTGCTCGTGTTGGTGAGCACGGCTTCGGAGTCGTGCAGCGCCTTGGTCGCCGGCGGCACGTCCTGCGAGGTAACGACCGGGCCCCAGTAGTAGCTCACGTTGGGCAGGGCATCGACGAAACGCGCCGAGGTGGCGGCGTCGGCCTTGGTCGAGGGGCGCTTCACGCCGGTGTGGTGGTCGTAGACGAACACGCCGCTGCCGTCGTTGGACAGGTAGCAGTGGGCCCGATCGATGATCATGTCGCAGTCGGGGTCGCGACCGGCCAGCAGGTACTGCCCGGGTACCTGTCCGACGGCCTCCATGACGACCTTGCGGGGCAGCCTGGCGATCTCGCTCTCGCGGTCGACCGAGCAGCCGTTGGCCTCGAGGATGTCGAGCGCCCTGGGCG
The DNA here is from genome assembly GCA_003132645.1 of Actinomycetota bacterium. Lineage (GTDB taxonomy): Bacteria > Actinomycetota > Thermoleophilia > UBA2241 > UBA2241 > Bog-752. The sequence continues at coordinate 1,399 of PKYM01000063.1, forward strand.
ACGGAAAGCGGATGCCGACGTCTTCGAGGACCGTAAGGGTGGCTTCGTGGATGCGCTCGATGTCGCTGCTCGAAAGCACGTCCCAGTGAAGTCGGGGGGCGATGGGGTTGATCCGTGGAGTCATGGGCAGCAACCTCGCAGGTTCAGGGGTGATGGTCAGGTGAGATGCGAGCGTCGGCCGCCGCGGGGGACGCGGCGGCGATCCGGCTAGAGGCCGGAGGTGCGGCGGATAGCGATGATGGAGGCGGCTGGCACGCTACTAACTCTACGCATCCCGAGGGCCGGCGGCAACCGCGGCGTGACGGCGCGAGCCCNNCCGCAAGCGCCGCGTGTCGGCGCGCCGACACTCACCCGTCCACATCCCAGAGGAACGATTCGCTTCTGTGCTCGATGCCGCGCACATCGACCATCGAGCCCCGACCCGCGCCCATGCTGACCAGGCGCGCCAGACGATCCAGCGGCTCGAGGAAGAGCGCGATGAGCCGCGTCTTGCCCTCGCAACCGCGGGCCCGCAGCTCCCGCGCCGCGAGGTCGCAGGCGATCCATTCGCGGCACCACTCGCCCGGCTGCAGCGTGAGCGGGTAGTCGAGGTGGGGGTCGAGGTACAGGCGGGCTCCGAACGTGGTGAGGATGATGCACGTCCAGATGCTTACGGGCTCGTCGGTGCGGTTCACGGCCGAGATCGCCAGAACATCGATCGGCTCGCCGGCCGGAGACTCGGTGGCAAGCTGGACGCGGACGTCGAGGGAGCTCACGAAAGCTCGGTGTCCACGCGCCCGACGACGGCGCTCAACTCAAACTCGCCGTCCGCGCGCGCGACGATGGCCCGCAGCTCGGCAGCGACCTCATCGGGCAGCGGCGCGGACACATGCGAGTCAAGGATCTCGCGGGCCTGTTCTGCGGCGCTCTCCAGGGCGCCCCGCTTGCCGCCGGCAAGCCAGGCGTCGTAGGACGTGCGATCCCAGACAGCCGGCTGCCAGATCTCTCTGAGGTGGCGGCGGGTGTGCTTGTCGGCGAGGTACGTGCCGTTGGGGCCGACCCGGCGGATGGCGTCGAGCGCCAGGGTCTCGTCGTTCACGATGATGCCCTGGGCGAGGCGCGCCACGATGCGATAAAGCTCGGTCTCCATGACCAGGTGCGGATACGACAGCGTGCGCGAACCGTCGAGCATGCCGGCGCCGCTCATCATGTCGGCCCCGGCGAGCACCGAGGCGGCCGTCGAGAGGGCGTCGTCGACTCCCGCCTGCCAGCCGGGCTCCTTGGCGCCGGTCGCCATCGTGCCCATGTTGACCGGCAGGCCGAACGAGCGGCCGACCTGGGTAGCGGCGGCGGCCAGCACGTCGTCCTCGGGACCGCCACCGGTGTAGCCGCCGGTGCGCAGGTCCATGACGCTGGGCGCGCCGGCAAAGAACACCGGCGCGCCGGGGCTGGCCAGCTGCAGCAGGACGAGGTCGGCCAGCACGGCGGCGCCGTTGACGACCAGGTTGGCGGCCAGGGTGGCGGGGGCCGTGCCGCCGCCCAGGGTGAGCGACAGAAAGCCACACGGCACGCCGGCGGCGGCGCAAACCAGGCCGGCCTCGAGGCTCACAGCGTCGTTGCCCAGGGGATCGACCGGACAGGCGATCAGGCTGACGAGGGGCCGGCGGCGCAGCTCGTCGCGGCCGCCGCTGACCGCGGCGGCCAGCTCGACGAGTAGCCGGGCCGGCCGCTCGCCCACGCAGGTCACCGCCTGAAAGTGCTTGGTGGTGTTGGCCAGCACCGCCGCCGCCTCGTGCAGGGCGCGCGAGCCGGCCGGCGTGTCGCCGGCGGCGACGATCGGCCCCCACGCGAAGGCGACCTCCGGCAGCGCGTCGACGAAGCGCGCCGAATCGGCCACGTCGGCCAGCGTCGAGGGCCGCCGGGCGCCGCTCGCCGGGTCGACCACGAACACGCCGCTGGCGTCGTTCGACAGGTAGCAGTGGCGCCCGTCGAGTAGCAGATCGCAGGCCGGCTCGCGGCCGCAGAGCGTGAACTCGCGCGGCGCCGTCGCCAGAGCCGTCTCGACCAGGCCGCGCGGCAGGCGGGCAAGCCGGCTCGCGCGGTCGATCACGGCGCCGTGGGCTTCGAGGATGTCGAGGGCCGCCGTCAGGGGGAAGCGCACGCCGACCTGGGCGAGCACGGTGAAGATCGCCTCGCGAATGCGGTCGAGCTGGGCCGCCGTCAGGACCTCCCAGCGGCGCGACGGCATGATGGGCGCGATCCTCGACGTCATGGGCGCGACTCTATCACCGGCCCGCCGCCCGCCGCAGCCGGATCACCACCGCAAAAGAAAGGGGCGGTGGGGCGAGGCCGCTTGCAGCCCAGCCCCGCCGCCCTCAGACGGGCGGGTAAGCGTGCCGTTGTCTTACTTCATCTCCTGGGGAGCCTCGTCGCCCATGCCCAGCGGCGCCCCACCGGCGACGCGCTCTACGTTGTCGCCTTCCTTGGGCAGGATGTGGCGCAGGAACGACTTGGTGCGCTCGTGCCGGGGGTGGAAGAAGAGGTTCTCGGGTGAGTCCTCCTCGACGAACACGCCTTCGTCCATGAAGATGCAGCGGCTGGCCACGTCGCGGGCGAAACCCATCTCGTGGGTCACCACGATCATCGTCATGCCGGCGTCGGCCAGGTCCTTCATGACCAGCAGGACCTCGCCGATCAGCTCGGGGTCGAGCGCGCTGGTGGGCTCGTCGAAGAGCATCAGCTTGGGATCCATGGCCAGCGCCCGGGCGATCGCCACGCGCTGCTTCTGGCCGCCCGAGATCTGCGACGGGTAGTACTCGGCGCGATCGGATAGGCCCACCTGCTCGAGCAGCTCCCGGGCCCTCTTCGCGGCCGCGTCCTTCTTCATCCCCTTGACCAGCAGCGGCGCTTCGACGACGTTCTCGGTCACCGACTTGTGGGGGAAGAGGTTGAAGTCCTGAAAGACCATGCCGCACTGCAGGCGCACGCCGTGCACCGACTTCTCGTAGGTCCGGCCCCAGTGACCGCACTCGACGGTCACGTCGCCGACCCGGATGGTGCCTTGCTGGGCCTCTTCGAGCGAGTTGATGCAGCGCAGCAACGTGCTCTTGCCCGAACCCGAGGGCCCGAGCAGGACGACCACCTCGCCGCGATGCACGACGAAGTCGACGCCCTTCAAGACGTGGAGCTGGCCGAACGACTTGTGCAGCCCCTTGACCTCGACCAGCACCTCGTCGCTACCCCCGTGGGCGGCCGGCGCCGGCATCGTCTGGCTCATATCAGGCTCTGGCACGGTCGTGCTCCATTCTGCGCTCGAGTCTCGCCTGCCAGAAACTGAAGAAGATCGTCAGGATCCAGTAGACCGCGGCCGCCACGAGCAGCGCCGAGAGGAACTGCAGCGTACGGCCGCCGACGAGCTGCGCCCTGTGGAGCAGCTCGTTGACGGTGATCGTCGAGACCAGCGACGTGTCCTTGATCAGGGCGATGAAGTCGTTGCCCACGGCCGGGATGACGATCTTGAAGGCCTGCGGCAACACGATGCGGCGCTGCGTCTGGCCGCCGCTCAGGCCGAGCGCCCAGGCGGCCTCGGTCTGTCCCTTGGGCACGGCCTGGATGCCGGCCCGGAAGACCTCGGTCAGGTAGGCGCCGTAGTTCAGCGAGAGGGCCGCGCAGCCCGACACGAAGGCGCTCGGGTAGGGGATGTTGAACCACGAGTAGCGCGCGTGCATATAGTCGATGATCGCCGGGATGGCGTAGTAGATCACGAAGATCTGCAGCAGCAGCGGCGTACCGCGAAACAGCGAGGTGTAGAAGGTCGCGATCCAGTAGGGGATCATGCGCAGCGTGTGCAGCGCCATGAAGCCCCAGCTGCGGTACTTGTCCCAGGCCTCCTTGAAACTCATCGTGCGCGACAGGCGCCCGAGGGCTCCGAACAGGGCGAACACCACGGCGAAGCAGATCGAGATGACGGTCAGCTCGACGGTCAGAGCGCCGCCCTTGGCGATGTACCACCAGAACTGCCTGATGGTCGGCCAGTCGAGCAGTTCCGGCTTGGCCGCGCCCGGGTTGTTGTACGTCCAGTCGTAGGTCACGTGCTCGCCGGACTTGGTGACCAGCACGGCGTGGAGCTTGAGATTGCCCTTGGGTGGCTGGTAATCGGCAGCGAAGGAGAACTGGAGCTGTCGTCCGTTGGCATACGACGAATCGGTCGCCTGCGCGACGGGCACCTTGTCGCCGTTGATGGAGAGCTCGCACGCGGCCGGCACGACCGGCGACGTGCCCGCGTAGTAGAGCACAGTGACCGAACCCTGGCCCCACGAGACGGACTGCCCCACGCTCGAGGGAACGCTGCCGACCGGCTTCGGCGGCGTGCCGGCGGCCGACGCCGCGGGAGCGAGGGCAAGCGCCCACACCATGAGGAGAGCCGCCAGCAGCGGCACCCCAATGCTCACGAAACGGTGCTTCATTGACTCAGTACCTCACAGTCAGGCTGGGCGGCGGGTCGCACCGGCGCCCGCCGCCCAGCCCTGAAAGAGCGATCGACTCGAACGGGCTACTTACCGAGGGACGCCATCGCCTGGTCGTAGGTCGGAATGCCGGCCTTCGGCGTCTGGGTCGGATCGAAGCCGTGGTACCACTTCTTCGCCATCGTCGTCAGCGAACCGTTCGAATGCATGGTCGTGACGGCGTAGGACAGCAGCGACTGCCAGTCGCTCTCGCCCTTCTTGGTGGCGAAGGCCAGCGGCTCGTAGTAGAACGCCGTGCCCGAGAAGACGAACGGGTAGCCCGACGAGATCGCCTGGGCCGCCGTGAGGTCAGCGGTCACGACGCCGTTCAAGCGGCCGTTCTTGAGGTCGGGGAACGTGTGGGCGTCGGTGTCGTAGGACTTGACGTTGATGCCCTTGGCGGCGGTCAGATAGTAGAAGTACGTGGTCTGCGTGCCGACGCCGATCGCCTTGCCCTTCATCGACTTCAGGGAGGTGAGCGTGGGCGAGCCCTGCTTCACGATGGTCTGGGCCTGCGTGTAGTAGTAAGGAGCCGAGAAGCTGAGGACCTTCTCGCGGTCCTTGGTGATCGTCATCGAGCCGATCGAGACGTCGAAGCGATCGACGTTCAGGCCGGTCGGGATGGAGTCCCAGTTAGCCGTCACGATTTTGACCGGGATGCCCAGGACGACGCCGACCTCTTTGGCGGTATCGACGTCGAAGCCGATGAGGTTGCCGTTCTTGTCGATGTAGCTCTGGGGTGGATAGTCGGCATCGTCGACGACGACGATTTGACCGCGCGAAGCGATCGTAGCAGCCTCACCGGTGGGCGCGTGACCCAGGATCTTCGTGAACGACTGCGTGGGCGTCAAGCTGGCGGCGGCGCTGGGAGAGCTGCTGCTACTACTGCTGCTGCTCCCGCAACCGGCGACCGTCGCTACGGCCGCGGCGGCCACCAGGCCCACCACGACGACCGCGAGCCATCTGGCCTTCTTCATGCTCCCGTCCTTTCACTTACCTGTCTTGACCCCTGCGCCGCACGAGAGTCGAAGTGGCGGCGCCCCTGACAACACGAGGCACGAGCGCGCCCCGCTTCCGATATTCATGCAGGACAAAACCTGCCTGCATGGACACCGATGGTCCGTCTACAGCTCCATTTATACAAACGAGCTCCCGCGAATACAACCAGCCGCGCGCCACCGCAGAGGCTCGCCGTGTCGTGCGGCTCGTCAGTACAGCGGGTACGTGCCCGCCTTCAGCAAGGCCAGAGCCTTGCTGAAGGCGGGCACGCTGGCGGCCGGCGGCGTGCTGACGTCGAGGCCGTGGTACCACTTCTTCGACAACGCGCTGAGCGTGCCGTTGACATGCATCGTCTTTACGGCGGAGTTGAGCAGCGCCACGAAGTCGGCCTCGCCCGGGCGCGCGGCGAAGGCCTGCGGCTGAGAGAAGAAGCCTGGGCCGCTCGCCGTGATCTGCTCGCCGGAGGCAAGCTCAGAAGCGGCCGTCGTGGCGGCCGTCATGGCGCCGGCGATGGTGCCGTTGGCCACGTCGGGCAGGACGTCGGCGTCGCTCGCATAGAGCGAGACGCCGATCCCGCCGGCAGCCTCGAGGAACCGCTGGAAGGTCGTCGCGGCGCCGACGCCGATCGTCTTACCCTTGAGCTGACCGAGCGTCGTGAGCGTCGTGGCGCCCTGGCGCACTGCGACCTGGGCCACCGACCAGGTATACGGCGCCGCGAAGGCGAGCTTGCCCGACGGCCGCGGGTCGGTCGCGATCGAGCTCACGGCGACGTCGTAGCGATCGGCGGCCAGGGCGGCCGGCACCCGCGCCCAGTCAAGCTTGAGAAACTCGACCTTGAGGCCCAGGACGGCGCCCACCTCGCGGGCGACCTCGATGTCGAAGCCGCTCCAGTTGCCGGCGCTGTCGACAGAGCTCTGCGGAGCGAACTCCGGGTCTTCGCCGACCAGCAGCGTGCCGCGTTGGGCGACGGTGGCGGCGAGTCCCGTAGGCTGGCGGCCGAGGATGGCGGCAAAACGCGCCGCCGGCTTCTGGCTGGACTTACCGGTCGAGCTCGAGCCGGAACTGCTGCAGGCGGCCGCCCCGACAGCGCTGCCCGCGACCAGGGCCAGGACGCACAGACCGGCGAGCGACACGACGCGGCAAGACCAGCGACGGCCCATGTCAGCCGGCCACGAGCCGCCGCAGCTCGACGTCGAGCGCCTGCTCGAGCGGGGGAGGAGTGTGGGTCGCAAGGATGTCGCGCGCCAGAGCGCGGGCGGCCTCGCGCGCACCGCCATCGCGCGC
>PKYM01000142.1 GCA_003132645.1 Actinomycetota bacterium
GTGCTCGACCACGACGTCGACCTGCCGGTCATAGCGGTCTCCGATATCTTCGATAACCTGGCCGTCGAGACGATGCGCGCCGGCGCCGCCGACTATCTGCTCCTGGACGACATGCGCCGTCTGCCCGCGACGCTCGCGACGGAACTGGGCAAGGCCAACGAGCGCCGTGAGCTGCGCCGGGCACACGAGGAGCTGAGCACAAGCGAAGCGCGTTTTCGCACCCTCGCTCGGGCGACCAATCAGATCGTCTGGACGATCGGGGCCGACGGCCGGGTGGACGGTCCGATCGACGACTGGACCGCCTTCACCGGACAGAGTCTTGAAGAGTTCTCCGGAGAAGGCTGGCTCGACGCCCTCCACCCCGACGATCGCGAGCGTGCGGGTGCCGCCTGGCAGCTTGCCATCGAGAGCGGCGAACCGTTTGAGACCGAATACCGGCTGCACCAGAGGGGCGACGGGTACCGCTGGATATCGTCGCGCGCCGTGCCGCTGCGCGACGCCTCGGGCGCCGTCATCCAGTGGATCGGCGCCGACCGCGACGTCACCGACCATCTCGGTGTGGTGCGCGACCTGGCGACGGAAAGGGGCTTCCACGCCCGGCTCATGGCCACCTCGCCCGCCTTCTTTTGCGCCGTGGGCGCCGACGGCAAGATCATGCTCATGAACCAGGCGATGCTCGATCACCTCGGCTACGAACTCGACGAGGTCGTCGGCGCGGCGTTCGTGGCGCTGCTCATCCCGGCCGCCGACCAGGCCTCAGTCGAAGCTGAGGTCTGGAAGCTGCTGGGCGGCAACGAGAGCGTGACGAGAGAGCTGACGATGGTGGGAGCCGACGGCGGCGAGCTGCTCGTCGAGTGGCGCGCCACGCCGGTGTTCTCCGCCGATGGCGAGATCCACCACGCGGCCGGCGTCGGCATCGACGTGACCGAGCGCGCCAGTGCCGAGGCCGTGTTGCGCGAGAACGAGGCACGTTTCCGGCTGCTGTTCGACGCGGCGCCGCTGCCCTATCAGTCGCTCGACACCGACGGCGTCATCACCGCCGTGAACGAGGCCTGGCTCGAGAGTTTCGGCTACCGCCGCGACGACGTGGTCGGCCGTCCCTTTGCCGAGTTCCTCGCCGCCGGACACAGCGAACGCTTGCGGGACGTGCTGGAGCGCATCGCCGCGAACGGCCGCGCCGGGATCGAGTTCGAGCTGGTCCGCGCCGACGGCGAGAGGGTCATCGTGGCCTTCGATGCCCGGCTCGGCCTCGCTGCCGGCGGGCAGTGCTGCCAGACGCATTGCATCCTGGTTGACGTGACCGCGCAGCGGCGCGCAGTCGAGGACCTGCAACGAAGCGACGACCGCTACCGGGCCTTGAGCCGCAGCGCGTCGTCCTGGATCTGGACGCGCCGGCTCGACGGCGGCTTCGTGGCGCCCTTCGAGAGTTTCCTGGAGTACACGGGCATGGCCGCCGACGAGGCGGACGGCCGCGGCTGGCTGACCCCTGTCCACCCGAGCGATCGCCCCGGTGTGGCGCTCGCCTGGGAAGCCGCGGTCACGCACGGCACGACGTTCAGCATGGAGTATCGGCTGCGGCGCCACGACGGCGTCTACGAGTGGTTTTCCGTGCACGGCTCGCCGGTCCTGGACGCCGACGGTGGCCTCATCGAGTACGTCGGCACGAGCATCAATGTCCACGAACGCAATCTCGCCCTCGAAGCCTTGCGAGAGTCCGATCAGCGCCACCGGGCGCTCTTCGAGCAGTCGCCCGTCGGCGTGTTCGTGTTCGACNNGGCAGCGGCCTGCGCGAGATGACGGAGGCCGACGTCGTGGCCGCCGTTGAGGCGGCCCTCAGCGGCGAGGCCGGCGCCTTCGAAGGCGCCTTCCACGGCGGTCGCAACGGCGACTCCCTCATCGTGACGATGCACACCTCGCCGCTGCGTGGCGCCGACGGCGCCGTCAGCGGCGGCATGGGCGTGATCGCCGACGTCACGGAGCGCCACCGCTTCCTCGACCGCATCGACCGCCTGGCCTTCACCGACCTGGTCACCGGCCTGCCCAATCGCACGGCCCTCGATTGTCGCCTGCAGGAAGCGCTCGGACTGGCGGCCCTGAACACCCACAAGGTCGCCCTCGCGGTGCTCAACATCGACCGCTTCAGGCACGTCTACGACACGAGAGGCGGTCACGCCGCCGACAGGCTGCTCGTCGCCGTGGGCACGCGGCTGGCCCAGCACGTCGGTGAGAACGATACCGTGGCCCGGGCGGGCGGCGACGAGTTCTTCGTGCTGCTGCCCGACGTGTGCGGCCTCGACGACGTCGTCGCCGTGAGCGACAGGATCGCGTCGGGCTTTCGCACCGCCGTGCTGGTCGACGGAGAACCGATCCACGTACAGCTCAGCATGGGTGTGGCACTGAGCCCCGACGACGCCGTCGACGCCGATGAGCTGGTGCGGGACGCCACAGTCGCCATGCGGCGCGCCAAACGGGACGGCGGCGGCGTGCGGCGGCTCTACGACCGCGCCATGGACGCCCAGTTCACGGAGCGCCTGGCGCTCGAGAGCGAGCTGCACCGGGCGCTCCACAACGGTGAGCTCACAGTGCACTACCAGCCGCAGGTCCGCGGTTCGCAGGCGGCGGTCGTGGGCGTTGAGGCCCTGGTGCGCTGGCAACATCCCGAGCGCGGCCTGCTGGCGCCGGCGGAGTTCATCCCGCTGGCCGAGGATCCCGGCCTGATCCTGCCCATGGGCGAGTGGATCATCGAGGCCGCCTGCCGCCAGGTCAAGGCCTGGCACGACGCCGGCCTGGCGAAGCTGCGGCTCGCCGTGAACCTGTCGGCGCGGCAGGTCGGCGACGACGCGCTGCCGGAGACGATCGCCCGGATCGTCGAGGCCAGTGGCCTCGAGGCGGAGTATCTGGAAATCGAGATCACCGAGAGCGCGGTCATGGACAACGCCGACCTGGCCCGGTCGAACGTGGGCAAGCTCAAGCGCCTCGGCGTGCGGCTGGCGCTCGACGACTTCGGCACGGGCTACTCGTCGCTCAGTCTGCTGAGCTCTCTGCCCATCCACACGGTGAAGATCGACCGTTCGTTCGTCGCCGGCATGCTCGAACACTCCCGGGACATGACCATCGTCACCTCCGTCATCGCGCTCGGCCATCGGCTCGGCTTGAACGTGGTCGCCGAAGGTGTGGAGACTCGCGAGCAGTTCGAGGTGCTGCGCGGCAACGGCTGCGACGAGATGCAGGGCTACCTCTTCGGTCGGCCGCTGCCGGCCAAGGACTGCGAAACGCTGCTGCGCCGCCACAGACTGCTTCCCTAGCCTTCTCCTCCTGGCGACGCCACGGAGCGCGTTCGCGGTAGTATTGACCCATGGACGACGCCGCGGTCAAAGGCCGCCTCATCCTCATCGACGGCTCCAGCCTGGCCTATCGCGCCTACTTCGCCCTGCCCGAAGGCATCGCCACGCGTGAGGGGTTTCCCACCAACGCCATCTACGGCCTGTCGCAGATGCTTCTCAAGCTCGTGACCGAGTTCGAGCCGGCGGCCATAGCGGTGGCCTGGGACGCTCGCGAGAAGACCTTTCGTCACGAGGAGTTCGACGGCTACAAGGCGCAGCGGCCGCCGATGCCCGAGCCGCTCTCGCGCCAGTGGGCGCACCTGCCGGGTCTCATGGACGCCTTCGGCATCCCCAACCTCGTCAAGCCGGGCTTTGAGGCCGACGACATCCTCGGCACGCTGGCCGAGGAGGCCAAACGCCAGGGCCGTGGCTCGCTTGTGGTCACCGGCGACCGCGACGCCCTGCAGATCGTCGACGACGACATCTGGGTCGTGACCACTGGGCGCGGGGTGACCGACGTGAAGATCTACACGCCGGTTGGCGTGGTCGAGCGTTTCGGCGTGACGCCGGCTCAGATCCCCGACTACATCGGCCTGAAGGGCGATACCTCGGACAACATCCCCGGAGTGCCTGGCGTCGGCGAGAAGACGGCGGCGGCGCTGGTCCAGCAGTTCGGCACCGTCGAGAGCCTCTACGAGCGACTCGACGAGGTGAGCTCCGACAAACGTCGCGCCCTGCTCGCCGAGCACGAGGCCGCGGCGCGGCTCTCCAAGAGACTGGCTTGCATGGTGCTCGACGTGCCACTCGACGAGGACATCGTCGGCATCGTCGGTCGCACGGGCTACACCCTGCCCCGGCGCGAGGTCGAGGAGTTCTTCAAGCGCTTCGAGTTCGCGACCCTGGTGCG
>PKYM01000093.1 GCA_003132645.1 Actinomycetota bacterium
GGCATGCGCCTCGGCGCCGACTTCGCGACGTTCGCCGGGCTGGCGGGTATCGGCGACCTCATCGCGACCTGTACCTCGAAGCACAGCCGCAACCGCCGGGCGGGCGAGCTGATCGGTCGCGGCGAAGATACGGGAAGCGTCGAGAAGATCATCGGCCAGGTGGTCGAGGGCATCCCGACGACTTATGCGCTCCACGATCTGAGCCGCAAGCTCGGCGTCGAGATGCCGGTCACCGAGGCGGTCTTCGGCGTGCTCGAACACGGCATCTCGGCGGCCGACTCCGTGCGTAACCTGATGAGCCGCGAGGTGACCGCCGAGGCCGGCCAGGACATGCTGAGCCTGGTCATGCAGATCCGCCAGACGGCGACCAAGACCGCCAGACGGACCGCCCGCAAGCTCCTGCCCTGAAGCACTGAGGGTTCGTCGCGGCCGCGCCTGCCTGAGCGAGCCGTCGTCATGCGCCACAGGCTCAGCGGCCGCTGCCGCAGCGTCCAGCCGCCTCCCGGAAGCGCATGCGTTGCCGGGTTCGGGACCCTCTGGTAGACTCGCTTTCAGGTCGCAGATGACCCATCAAGAGAGAGGCCGTCGGCGCGTTCATGAGCGAGGCGGTCTTGGCTGAGGGACTGGCCCTACGAAGCCCGGCAACCGGTCGCACGGCACGGTGCCAACTCCAGCAGGCGAAACGCCTGACAGATGGGTCGACCGAGCACGCTGCAGTATGTCAACCGTCGTGACGTTCGCGCATGCCGTGACAAGGGCGCGGAGCCAGGAGGAACACGTGGACAAGCACGAGTACCTGTTCAGTTCGGAGTCGGTGACCGAGGGTCACCCCGACAAGATCGCCGACCAGATCTCCGACGCCATCCTCGACGCGGCCCTGAGCGAAGACCCATTCAGCCGTGTCGCCTGCGAGACCCTCACTACAACGGGCCTCATCATGGTCTCGGGCGAGATCAGCACGCAGACCTACATCGACATCCCCCGGGTGGCGCGCGACGTGGTCAAGGATGTCGGCTACTCGCACTCGTCGTTCGGCTTCGACCACGAGACCTGCTCAGTGATCACCACGATCCACGAGCAATCGCCCGACATCGCCCAGGGCGTGGGGAGGGCCTACGAGGTCCGTACCGACGTCAACGACGACGACGAACTCGACAGCCAGGGCGCTGGCGACCAGGGCATGATGTTCGGCTATGCCTGCACTGAGACGCCCGAGCTCATGCCGCTGCCGATCATGCTGGCCCACAAGCTCACGCGGCGTATGGCCGAGGTGCGCAAGGCCGACGTGCTGCCCTATCTGCGGCCCGACGGCAAGTCGCAAGTCACGGTGCGCTACGAAGGCCACCGGCCGGTCGAGATCGTGCGTGTCGTGCTCGCCACCCAGCACGCTCCCGAAGCCGACGTCGACATGCTGATCAAGCCCGACCTCCTCGAGCACGTGGTCGAACCGATCTTGCCCAGGGATCTCTACGACGTCGGCGCGATCGCCGAGATCACGCTGGTCAACCCGACTGGACGCTTCGTGGTCGGCGGGCCCATGGGCGACACCGGCTTGACCGGTCGCAAGCTGGTCGTCGACACCTACGGCGGCGCCGCCCGCCACGGCGGCGGCGCCTTCTCGGGCAAAGACCCGAGCAAGGTCGATCGCTCGGGCGCCTACGCCGCCCGCTACGTCGCCAAGAACGTGGTGGCCGCGGGTCTCTGCGACATCTGCGAGGTGCAGGTCGCCTATGCCATCGGCGTGGCGCACCCGGTCTCGGTCATGGTCGACTGCCACGGTACAGAGAAGATCTCCACCGATGTCATCGAAGCGCTGGTGCGCGAGCATTTCGACCTTCGCCCGGCGGCCATCATCCGCGATCTCGACCTGCGGCGGCCCATCTATCGCAAGACGTCGACCTACGGTCACTTCGGCCGTTCCGACCACGATTTCACGTGGGAACGCACCGACAAAGCCGCTGCCCTGCGCGAGGCGGCCGGGCTCAAGCTCCAGGCCGAACCGACCGTCGGCTAAACCATCGCCCGCGGACCGTCGGNNGCGGGCGTCACGCGGCTTTCGGTGGGCGCCCGGGGCCTTCCGTCCGCGCCCGAGACCATACTGGGGCAGGTGACTTTCCGTGTATGCCGCCGTCTTTCCGCTGCTGAGTGCACGGGCGCTCGAGGAGCCCTTCGACTACCTCGTGCCCGACGAGTTCGCTCACGCGGTGAGCCGCGGCTCGGTCGTGGCCGTCCGCCTGGGCGCCCAGACCGTGCTTGGCGTCGTTCTTGCCCTGTCGCCGGCCTCGGCGCACACAGGCCGGCATCTCAGCCTCCTCAGCGTGATCGACGTGCCGGCCGTGCCCGGTGAGTTGCTCGACCTGGCGTTTCAGGTGCGCGATCACTACCTCTCCACGCTGGGCGCCGCCCTGAGCCTCGCCCTGCCCCCAACGGGCAGCCTGCGGCTGCGGCGCGCGCTCCGCCCGACAGCCGCCGGCCTGGCCGCGCTCACCGCCGGCGAACGCGGCGCCGAGGCCCTCGAAGACTACGTCGACACAGCGCCCCGCGGCCGGGGCGGCGACAAAGCGGCCGGCGGCCAGGGCGCCGTTCGCGCCACCAGTCGCGCTACGGCGGAGCGCCTGCGCCGGCGGGGCTGGCTTGCGGCGAGCTATCGCCTCCACGTCGTGCGCGACCGCCCCGTGGCCCGCCTGCTCGAGGTGGGAGAGGGACAGCCCTCAAAGGTCGGTGCCCGCCAGCGGGCGGCGCTCGACTACGTCGGCCGCCGCAAGGTCGACGAGGCCACGCTGCGCCGCCACACCGGGTTGAGCGCCGCCGGACTCGCCCGGCTGCTGACCGACGACCTCCTGCGGGTGGCAGGCGACGGGCGCCGTCACGCCGCGGTCGAGTCCGCGCCGACCCTGCTGGCAGAACAGGAGGCCGCGCTGTCTGAGATCCTGGCCGCGTCCGGCCGCGGCGAGTCGGTCCTGCTGCACGGCGTGACCGGCAGCGGCAAGACCGAGGTCTATCTGCGCGCCGCCGAGGCGGTGCTGCGGTCGGGGCACGGCGTGCTCGTGCTGGTGCCCGAGATCGGCCTGACCGGCCAGACGGTGAGCCGCCTGGCAAGGCGTTTCCCCAACGAACGCATCGCCGTGTTCCACTCCAGCCTCGCGCCCGGCGAGCGCCTGGCGGCCTGGCGTGACGCCGCCGAGGGCCGTGCCCGCCTCGTGCTGGGCGCGCGCTCGGCGGTGTTCGCGCCGATCCGCGATCTCGGCCTGATCGTCGTCGACGAGGAGCACGACTCTTCCTACAAACAAGACAACGAGCCCCGCTACGACGCCCGCACCGTGGCCGCTTGGCGCGCCCGGCTGAGCGGCGCGGCACTCGTACTGGGCTCGGCCACGCCGAGTGTCGAGGCCTTCGCCGGCACGGCCCGCCACGTCGACCTTTCGCGGCGCGTCGACGGTTCGCTGCCGCCGCGCCTGGAGATCGTCGACCTGCGCGACGTCCACGGCCTGCTCTCGCCGCAACTCTCGCGCGCCATGACGCAAGCCGTCGAGGCCGGCGAGAAGGTCATCCTCTTTTTGAACCGGCGCGGCTACGCGTCGCTGCTGGCCTGCAATCACTGCGGCCACACCTGGACCTGCCCGCGCTGCGACGTGGCGCTGGCCTACTTCGCCCGCGGCCAGCGCCTGCGATGTCGCGTGTGCGACTATCACGAGCCGGCGCCCGGCGTGTGTCCGGCCTGCCAGAGCGCCGAACTGGCGCGCTTCGGCTACGGCACCGAGGCGCTCGAACGCGAGGTGTCCGGCCTGCTGCCGGGCATCGAGCTGCTGCGCCTCGATTCCGATGTGGCATCCTCGCTGGCGCGTCTCTCGGCTGTGCTCGAGCGCTTCGGCGCGCCCGGCGCCAAGGTCCTGGTGGGCACCCAGATCATCGCCAAGGGCCACCACTTTCCCGAGGTCACCCTGGTCGGCGTCGTGAACGCCGATCTGACGCTGCACTTCCCCGACTTCCGTGCCGAGGAGCGCACCTTCGCCATGCTCGTGCAGGTCGGCGGGCGCAGCGGCCGCGGCGAGCGCCCGGGTCGCGTGCTCGTGCAGACCCTCGACCCTGAAGCCCGACCGATCGCCCTGGCGGCCTCCGGTGAGCACGAGAAGTTCTACCGCGACGAGCTGGCGCGCCGCGCCGCGCTCGACTATCCGCCGGCGAGCACGCTGCTGGCCGTCGAAGTCTCGTCGCCGTCGGTCGACAAGGCGACCGCCGGCGGTGCCTTCGTGGGTGAGCGTCTGCGGCGCGCCCTGAGCCACGGCGAGAGCGTCATCGGACCGGGGTCGCTGTCGCGTGAGCGCAGCCGCTACGTGGTGCGCATCGTGATCAAGAGCGCCGCGATCGAGGCGACCCTGCCGGTCATGCGCGAGCTCCTCGCACGGTACGGAGAGCGCTTCGCGCAGCGCGGCGCGCGGCTCGTCGTCGACGTCGAGCCGCAATGGTTATGAGGCGGGGTACACTATACGACATGAGCCAGACCGAACCGCGCGAAGAGCAGCAGCCACGGGAGCGCCGCCCCCGATCTGAGATACCGCCCGAACGCCGGGCGGCCGCCCTCGCCCAGGTCCGTACGCTCGGCGACCCCGTGCTGCGCGAGAGCGCCCGGCCTGTCGAGACGTTCGACAGCGAGCTGACGGCGCTGTCGCGGCGCATGATCGCGGTCATGCGGGACGCACCCGGCATCGGCCTCGCCGCGACTCAGCTCGGCGTCGTCAAGCGCATGATCGTCTACCAGGTCGACGACGATCCGGTGACGCTGGTCAATCCCCGCATCGTGGGGGACTCCGACGACACCGAGGTGCTCGACGAAGGTTGTCTGAGCCTGCCCGGCGTGACCGTCCCGGTCGAGCGCCCGACGCTGGTGCGCGTGCGTGCCCGCGACCTTCGCGGTCGGCGCCTCGAGTACGACGCCGAAGACCTCGAGGCTCGAGTCATCCAGCACGAGATCGATCATCTCGACGGCGTGCTGATCCTCGAACGCACCTCTCGCGAGGAGCGCGGCCGCGTGCTGCGCGAGTTGCGCGAGCGCCAGACCGCCGCGGTCCCCAGCGGCTCGGGCCTCTAGGACCTGCGGCTGCATGAGGATCGCCTGGGCCGGCACCGCGCGGTTCTCCGAACTCGTGCTGGCGCGGGTCATGGCCTCGGCCCACGAGGTCGTCGTCTGCATGACCACGCCCGATCGTCCCCGCGGCCGCCACGGCTCGCCGCAACCCTCCGTGCTCAAGACGGCCGCGCAGGAGCTCGGCCTGCCGGTCGTGCAACCGGCCGATCTGCGCGCCCCGGGGGCGATCGTCGACCTGCTGGCCTTCGAGCCCGACGTGCTCGTCGCCTGCGCCTACGGCCGCATCGTACCGGCCGACGTGTTCGTCTCCTTGCCCTCGCTGGTCGTGCATCCCTCCCTCGTGCCGCACTGGCGCGGCGCGGCGCCTGTGGTGCGCGCCCTCATGGCCGGCGAGACCCGGCTGGGCGTGGCCACCCTCGAGATGACCGCCGGCGTGGACGAGGGCCCGGTAGCCGACGAGCGCGTCGTCGAGATACCGCCCGATGCCGACGCCGGCAAGGCCTACGAGCTGCTCGCGGAGGCCTCGACCGACAGTCTGCTGGCCGCGCTGGCCGGCATGGCCGACGGCACGGTCGTTTTCAAGCCCCAGGTCGGTGTCGCCGACTACGCCGAGAAGATCGCCGAGGCCGACCGTGTGATCGACTGGCGACGGCCGGCTGGGGCGATCGCCAACCAGGTGAGGGCGCTGTCGCCCGAGGTCGGCGCCCACACTGAGCTGGGTGGCCGCCGCGTGCTCGTCTGGAAGGCGGTCCCGAGGACCTCGCTGCCCTCCGGGGGAGACACGCGCGACCGTCTCGTGGTGCCCTGCGGGCGCGGCTACCTCGAGATCGTCGAGCTGCAAGAGGCCGGTCGACGGCGCATGAGCGCCCAGGAGTACCTGCGCGGCGCCGGTCGGCGTCTGGCGCACGGGTAGGCGTCGTGACCCCCAGGGAAGTGGCTCCCGCGCGGCGCGCCGCCTTCGCCGTACTGCTGCGCGAAACGCGCAGCCGGGCACCGTTCGATCTTGCCGCTGCCACGGGCGTCGAGTTCGCCCGCCTCGCGGCGCGCGACCGGGCCCTTGCCTACGAGCTCGCCATGGGCACGATCAAGCGGCGCAACTCGCTCGATCGGGTCGTCGCCGCCTTCTCCGACGCGTCGTCATCGCGCCTGCGACCCGAGGTGCGCGAGTCGCTGCGACTCGGCGCCTTCCAGCTTCTTTATCTCGACCGCGTGCCGGCCCACGCCGCGGTCAACGACGCGGTCGAGCTCGCCAAGGCCCACGGCCGACGCACTGGAGCCTTTGTCAACGCGGTCTTACGCAAGGTCGCCTCGGAAGGCCGCGCCGAGCTCGCCCGCCTGTCGGGCGGCGCCTCGATCGAAGCGCTGGCAGTGCGCTGCTCGCACCCCGACTGGCTCGTCTCCCTCTGGGTCGACGAGCTCGGCCGCGACGCTGCGGAAGCGCTGATGGAAGCCGACAACCGACCGGCCGAACGCTGCGTGCGGGTGAACCGTCTGCGGGCCACGATCGCCCAGGCTCAGGCCTCGCTGTCCGGCGACGGCATCACTGCGCGACTCGCTCGCGAGGCGTACGCCGAGGTCGCTCCGGACACTCCCGACGCGCTGCTGCTCGAGGGCCCGGCGCTCGAGTCGAGCGCCGCCTTTCGCGAGGGCCTGGTCATGCCGCAGTCACGAGGCTCGCAGCTCGCCGCGGCGATCGCCGCGGGGGCGCTCGAACCCGGGGCCCGCCGGGGACCGGCGCGCGCTGCCGATCTCTGCGCGGCGCCCGGGGGCAAGACCTCGCAGCTTGCGGCGCTGCTCGCGGGCTGGCGTCTGCTGGCCGTCGACGACGAGCCCCGGCGGGTAGCGGCGCTGCGCGCGAACCTCACCCGGTTGGGCGCCGCCGACGTCGAGGTGTGCGAACGCGACGTGCTGGAGATGGGCGCAGACGAGGCCGAGCGCGGACGCTACGGCGTCGTGCTGCTCGACGCGCCCTGCTCCGGTCTGGGCACGCTGGCTTCGCGACCCGACCTGCGCTGGCGGCGGCGCGCGGGCGACGTGAGACGACTGGCCACCCTGCAGCGCGACCTGCTGGCCGCCGCAGCGGCGCTGGTCGCGCCCGGCGGTGCGCTCACCTACTCGGTCTGCACTCTGACGCGTGCCGAGACGCTCGGCGTCGTCGACCGCTTCGTCGCCGGGCGCGCCCGCGAGGGCGCCGCGGACTCCGGTTCGCGCACCGCCTGGACACTCGACGATCTGGGCGCCGCCTACCCCACATACCGGCACCCGGCCAACGGCGCCTATGTGCAGACGCTGCCCTCGCGCGACGAGACGACCGGATTCTTCGTCGCACGTCTGCGACGAGTGACATAGCATTGCGCGAAAGCAACAAGCTCGGCCGCGTCGACGCCTGGCGAGATGATCATCCCGATACGGCCCCTGTTCGAGGCGACGGCGACAAGGGAGAGGACGGCCAAATGAGTGTGGTGCTGAGCGAACGTCTGGTGGCGCCGTCGATCCTGTCGGCGGACTTCGGGCGTCTCGACGCCGACATGGCCACCGTGATCGACGCCGGGGCGCGGCTGATCCACGTCGACGTCATGGATGGTCACTTCGTGCCCGTCATCACGCTCGGGCCGGCCGTCGTCAAGGCGATCGCCCCGGCCGTGCACGAGCGCGGCGGCGCGCTCGACGTGCATCTCATGATCGAACATCCGGAGCGCTTCGTCGATGCCTTCGCGACGGCCGGCGCCGACGCGATCACGGTGCACCAGGAGGCCTGCGTCCACCTTCATCGTACGCTGGCGCAGATCCGTGAGACCGGCGCCCAGGCAGGCGTGGCGCTCAACCCCGCGACGCCTCTGGAGACCCTGGCCGAGGCTCGCGAGTACACCGACCTCGTGCTCATCATGTCGGTCGACCCGGGCTTCGGCGGGCAGCGCTTCATCGCCGGTTCGCTCGACAAGCTGCGTCGCGCCCGGGCCTACCTGCCGGCCGCGGTCGCGATCGAAGTCGACGGCGGTGTGTCCCTCGACAACGCAGCTACCTTGGTGGAGGCCGGCGCCAACCTCCTCGTGGCCGGCAACAGCGTCTACGGGGCGGCCGATCCAGCGCTCGCCTTCCGTGCTCTTGCCGCCGCGGTGGCGAGCGCGGGCTAGGCGCCCGCGGCAGCCGCCGGCAGCGACCGCCCGGCCTTCCGCCATCACTCGCGAGGGCCACGACGTTGCGCTATACTTACGTCCAAGAGAGTGTCTTCGGGGCGGGGTGAGATTCCCCACCGGCGGTGAGAGCCCGCGAACCCCACGAGTGGGGCCGACCAGGTGGAATCCCTGGGCCGACGGTCAAAGTCCGGATGAAAGAAGACGAGCGCGGTACGCAAAGACAGCCCTGGAGCCACGTGTGCACCGGGGTTTTTTTGTGAGCGAAGACGGCTATCTGGAACGTGCTCTGGAGCTGGCCCGACTGGGCCGGCGCCTTGCTCACCCCAACCCCCGCGTCGGGGCGGTCGTGGTGGCCGACGGCGAGGTGGTCGGCGAGGGCTACCACCGCGGACCGGGGACGCCTCACGCCGAGGCTGTTGCCCTGGAGCAGGCGGGGGAGCGCGCCCGAGGCGCCGCACTGTATGTGACACTCGAGCCCTGTTGTCAGCAGGGTCATACCGGTCCCTGCACCGAAAAGATCATGGCTGCCGGTGTCGGGCGGGTGGTGGTCGGGGCGACCGACCCGAACCCGGCGGTCGACGGGCGCGGTCTTGCCGCCCTGCGCGCCGCAGGCGTCGAGGTCGCGCTCGACAGCGGCGCCCTGCATACGCTCTGCGAGCAGTTGAACGAGCCTTTCGCGCGGTTCATCCGCAGCGGCTTGCCGTTCGTCACTTTCAAGGCGGCCGTGTCGCTCGACGGCAAGGTCGCGGCGGCCGGCGGCGACGGCCGCTGGATCTCCTCGCCGGAGAGTCGCCGTCAGGTCCACCAGATGCGCGCCGTCGCCGATGCCGTGATGGTCGGCGCCGGCACGGCGCGACGCGACGACCCCCTGCTCACGGCGCGCGACGCCGACGGACCTGACCCGGTGCGCGTCGTCGTGAGTCGCACCGGCAACCTGCCCGCCGAGGCGCTTCTTTCGACCACCGCGCGAGAGTGCCCGACGATCCTGCTGACCGTCTCGATCGATCCCGAAAGGGAGCGGGCGCTGGCCGCTTCCGGTGTCGAGGTGGTACGGGCCGCCGGGTTGCGCGACGGTCTCGCCCAGCTTGCCCGCCGCGGCCTCGTCGACATCCTTTGCGAAGGCGGACCGACTCTCGCGGGGGCCTTGCTGGCCGACGGTCTGGTCGACCGTCTGGTCGTCTTCGTCGCGCCACTCGTCCTGGGCCGGGGCGCGCCCGACCTTGTCGCCCTGCCGGCGCCCATGGTGGTGGCCCAGGGCCTGGCTCTGGCCGACGTCGTCTGGACCAGCGCGGGGCCCGACATGGTCTGCCGGGGGCGGGTCGTCAAACGCACTGAAGCCGGCGCAGGCGCGCCNNGGGCCCGACGCCGCAGCAGGGATCGCGCTCGCGACCGCCCGTCGCCGGCGACGGTGGGGAGGGCTAGGCGTCGTGTTCACGGGCATAGTCGAAGAGATCGGCATCCTGCGCAGCCTGGTGGTACGCGAGCGCGCGGCCGTGCTCGAGGTCGAGGCCCACACAGTGATCGAGGGCCTCCGGGTGGGCGATTCGGTTGCCACGAGCGGCCCGTGTCTCACCGTGACGCGCCTTGCTCACGACCGCTTCTGGGCCGACGCCATGCCCGAAACGCTGCGGCGCACGACGCTGGCTCGCAAGAAGCCCGGCGACGGGCTCAACCTGGAGCGCGCGCTGACCCTGCAGTCGCGCCTCGGAGGACACCTCGTGCAGGGNNACCGACGTCTGCGTGCCCCAGGGCTCACTTACGGTCGACGGCGTCAGTCTCACGATCGTCGATCTCGACGCCGACACCATCCAGATCTCGTTGATCCCCCACACCGTGGCGGCCACTACGCTGCACGACCTGCGGGTGGGCGCCGAGGTCAACCTCGAAGCCGACGTGATCGGCAAATACGTCCGCGCCTACCTTGCCCGGCCCGGGTCCGCCCAGGGCCTCACCTTCGAGAAGCTGTCAGAAGCGGGGTTCCTATGAGCACCACCAAGACGCCCAGCACCGAGAGTCCGGCCGCGCCGCGCGACGCCGCGCCCGGGCCATCGCCGTTTGCCACGATCGAGGAAGCGCTGGCCGACGTGCGCGCCGGACGCATGGTGGTGGTCTGCGACGACGAAGATCGCGAGAACGAGGGCGACCTCACCATGGCCGCCCAGTTCGTCACACCCGAGGCGATCAACTTCATGGCGACGCACGGCCGCGGCCTGATCTGCCTGACGCTCACCCCGAGGCGCTGCGACGAATTGAACCTCGGGCCGATGGTCGCCCAGAACTCGGCGCGCTTCCAGACCGCCTTCACGCCGTCGATCGAGGCGCGTGCAGGGGTGACCACCGGCATCTCCGCCGCCGACCGCGCGCGCACGATCCAGGTGGCGGTCGACCCCGAGTGCGGGCCCGACGACATCGTCCAGCCTGGTCATGTGTTTCCGCTCATCGCCAAGCCGGGCGGCGTGCTCGAACGCACCGGCCAGACCGAGGCCGGCGTCGATCTGGCGCGGCTGGCCGGCCTGCAGCCGGCGTCGGTGATCTGCGAGGTCATGAACGAGGACGGTACCATGGCGCGGGTCCCCGACCTCATCGACTATTGCAAGCTGCACGGCCTCAAGATGATCACCGTGGCCGCTCTCATCCGCCACCGGCGCCGCACCGAGAAGCTCGTGCGGCGCGTCGCGGTGGCCCAGATGCCCACGAGCTACGGCGAGTTTCGCGCCATCGGCTACGAGTCGATGATCGATGGCTCGCACCACATCGCCATGGTCAAGGGCAACGTCGTCGGCAAGCGCGACGTCCTCGTGCGGGTCCACTCGGAGTGCCTCACCGGCGACGTCTTCGGCTCGCAGCGCTGCGACTGCGGCGAGCAGCTGGCGATGGCTCTGCGACGCATCGAGAAGGAGGGCCTGGGCGTCGTGCTCTACATGCGCCAGGAAGGCCGCGGCATCGGTCTGCTGAACAAGCTCAAGGCCTATGCTCTCCAGGAGCGCGGCCGCGACACGGTCGAGGCCAACCTCGAGCTGGGCTTCCCGGTCGACCTGCGCGACTACGGCATCGGCGCCCAGATCCTGGTCGACCTGGGGCTGTCGAGCATCCGCACGATGACGAACAACCCCAAGAAGCTGATCGCCCTCGAGGGCTACGGGTTGACGATCACGGAGCGTGTGCCGATCGAGGTGGCGCCGCACAAGCACAGCGTCACCTACCTGCGCACCAAACGCGAGAAGATGGGCCACCTGCTGGAGCACGAGGAGCTGCTGCCGGCCGAAGGCGACGAAGGTTGACGGCTGAGCCACAGGGCGGCGAGTGTCCGCCTCGACTGAAAGGAACCTGGGCATGAGCACGACCTACGAAGGCAAGCTGACCGGCAAGGGGCTGAAGTTCGCGCTCGTCGTGGGGCGCTTCAACGACTTCATCTCGACGCACCTGCTCGACGGCGCGCTCGACAACCTGCGCCGCCACGAGACCGACGAGAGCGATATCGAGGTGGCCTGGGTGCCGGGCGCCTTCGAGATGCCCCTGGTCGCCCAGAAGCTCGCCGACAGCGGCCGCTACGACGCCATCGTCTGCCTGGGAGCGGTGATCCGCGGCGGCACGCCGCACTTCGACTACGTCGCCGCCGAGGTCGCCAAGGGGATCGCCAAAGTCAGCCTGGACAGCGGCTTGCCGGTCGTGTTCGGGGTGCTGACGACCGACAGCATCGAACAGGCCGTGGAGCGTGCGGGAACGAAGGCCGGCAACAAAGGCTGGGCGGCCGCGCTGACCGCGCTCGAGATGGCGAACCTGCTGCGGGTGCTGCCGGGGGAGCGCGCCTGACTTTAGGCGCAGCGGCGGCTAGAGGGCCTTGACGACGCGCCCCGACTTGAGGCAGCGCGCGCAAACGTAAGCCGACTGTGGGCGACCGTCCAGGACGATATGGACGTGCTGCAGGTTTGGCTCGAAACGCCGTTTGGTAGCTCTATTGGAGTGGCTGCGGTTGTTGCCCACGGCGGGCTTCTTACCACAGCTCACGCAGACTCGTGACATGCAGAGGTCCTTGCTTGCGAAAGGTGACGGGCCGGAATTATGCTACAGGCGGCCGCGCGAAGCAACCGCGGTCTTTGTTGTAACGTCACTCATGAGGCACTTTTCCAAACAGATGTCCATCCTGGAGGCGCTCGAATCGCACTCCGAAGCGCGCGATGTGTTCGCGCGCTGGGGTATGGGCTGCTGTCTTTGCATAGGCGCCCAGCTCGAAAGCATCGAAAGCGGCGCCATCATGCACGCGGTCGATCCCGACGAGATCGTCGCCGAGCTGAACCTCCTCACCGACCCTGCCGCGCCCGACTGACGGTCGGGACACGAACGTGGCACAGACCGAACTCAGGGCGCGGCTTCCGGGCGACGATCTGCGTGGCGAAGTCACGGTGGCCGACAGCGTGATCGCCAAGCTCGCCGGCCGCGCGGCCCTGGCTACCTACGGGGTCGTCGACCTGCGCCGCTCGCGGCTCGCGCCGCTCGTGCGTCTCTTTCGTGACGAGCTCATGAACGGGGTCGAAGTCGATGCCCACGAGTCGTATGCCGACATCGGCCTGCATGTCGTGATCGAGCGCGGGCTGAACCTCGCCGAGGTGACCCGTACGCTCGAGGACCAGGTACGTTTCGAGGTCGAGCGGGTGGCGGGGGTGAGGGTCGGCGAGGTACGCGTCCGCGTCGATCACGTCAGCCGATGAGCGCTCGCGGCCACGTCCTCGAAGTGCTCGGGGGGGCATCGACGGCCCTCAGGGTCGAGCGCGGCTACATCAACGACCTCAACGTCTACCCGGTGCCCGACGGCGACACCGGCACGAATCTCTTCCTGACCGTCCAGGCGATCATCGACGAAGTCGAGGGCGTCCCGGCCGACGATCTTCAGGGTCTCATGGCCGTCGTCATCAGAGGTTCCCTCATGGGCGCGCGCGGCAACTCCGGCGTCATCCTGTCGCAGATCGTGCGCGGCGCCTGTGAGTCGCTCGCCGCCGCCCAGTCCTTCAACGCTGCCGCGGTGCGCGACGCCCTGCGCGACGCCTCGAATGCCGCCTACCGAGCCGTGCGCCAACCGGTCGAGGGCACGATGCTGTCGGTCATCCGGGCGATGTCCGAAGCCGCCGCAGGCACTCCCGAGGCGATCTCTCTGCCCGCCCTGCTGACCACCGTGACGACCGCCGGCGCCGAAGCCGTCGAGCGCACGATCGACCAGCTCGAGGCGCTGCGCCGCGCCGGCGTCGTCGATGCCGGCGGCTACGGCCTGCTCGTCTTACTGCGCGGCGGCGTAGCCGGGTTCCTCAGGGCCGAGACGGGCAGCGCGGCCGCGGCGGCGGTCACCGCCGACGGCAGCGACCATCGTCGCGGCCGCGCCTCGCGCCACATCGAAGGCATCCCGCCCGACGCCATCGAGGACTCGCGGTTTCGCTATTGCACGAGCTTCCTGCTGCTCGGCGAGGGTCTCGATCGCGACGACCTGGAGACGTTCGTGAACACCCAGGGCGACTGCGCCCTGGTGGTCGGCGACGAGGGCATGCTCAAGGTCCACGTGCATACCGACCATCCCGGCGAGGTGCTGGGGTATGCCTCGGCGCACGGCAGGATCGACGACGTCGAGGTCGCCGACATGCGTGAGCAGACTCGCGCCCGCCAGCGGCGGCTGCGCCTTGACCGGCGCGTCACCGTTGTCGCGGTGGCCGCCGGCGAGGGCAACAAGGCGCTGTTTCGCGAGCTCGGCTGCGAGGCGGTGATAGACGGCGGCCAGTCGATGAACCCGAGCGCGGCCGAGCTCGTCGAGGCCGTCGAGAGCCTCGACGCCGCCGAAGTCGTCCTTCTGCCCAACAACAAGAACGTCGTGCTGACCGCCGAGCAGGCGGCCGCCATGTGCGACCGTCAGGTCGTGGTCGTGGCTTCGACCTCGCTGCCGGCCGGCCTCGCCGCCATGGTCGCCTTCGAGGCGACGGCCGACGCGGCCGCCAACGCCGTGGCCATGGACGAGGCGATGCGCCGCGTGCACAGCGCCGAGATCACCCATGCCGTGCGCGACTCCGAGATCGACGGCGTCGCGGTCAGGCAGGGCGAGGTCATCGGCCTGGTCGACGGCCGACTGGCCGCCAGCGGCGACGATCTGCGGCTCGTCTTCAGCGACGTGGTGCGCCGGCTGGGCTCCGAGGGTGCCGAGCTGATCACCATCCTCACCGCCCTGAACGGCTGCGGAGTGACCGTGACCGACCTGCAGCGGGCCGCCGCCGAGACCTGCGCCGTGGCCTGTCCCGACGTCGAGTTCCTCTTTCAAGAGGGCGGCCAGCCGCTCTACCCGATCCTGCTGGGCGCCGAATGACGCGGCTCTCTCTCGAGAACACGGCGATCGTCGTCGATTCGACCTGTGACCCACCGCCCGGCTATTTCGACGAGCCCGGTCTCGTCATGGTGCCGCTCAAGGTCCACTTCGGCGACGAGACCTACCGCGACGGGGTCGACCTCTCGCCGCCGGAGTTTTTCGCCAAGCTGGCTTCGTCGCCGGTGCTGCCGACGACCTCGCAGCCGACCGTCGCCGAGTTCACCACGGTCTACGAGGCGCTCAGCCGCGACTACGAGCACGTCTTCGCCTTCCATCTCTCGAGCGGCATGAGCGGCACCTACCAGGCGTCGCTCAGCGCGGCGCAGCCCTTCAGGGGCGTCGAGGTCTACGACACGCGCACCGTGTCGGCGACCATCTGCCTGCTGGTTGACCGCCTGCGCGCGAAGCTGGCCGAGGGTATCTCGCACGACGACGCCCACGTCTACATCGACCATTTCCTCGACCAGAACCACATGATCTTCCAGCTGGCCACCCTCGAGTACCTGCGGCGCGGCGGGCGCATAGGCCGGGCGCAGTCCATGGTCGGCGACGTGTTCGGCATCAGGCCGCTGATCACGATCGAGAACGGCGAGCTCGTGGCCTACGCCAAGGTGCGCGGCGAGCGCCGCGCGCTCGAGGCCATGGCGAGCCTGCTGAGCACGTTTGCGACGCCCGACGACGACGTGAAGCTGGTCACCTGGAGCGCCGACGCCGACGACAAGCTGCCGGCCCTCGAAGAGGCGTTGCTCGCGGCGCGGCCAAAGGCCGAGGTCGTCTTCCACGGGCGCGTCGGGGCGATCGTCGGCACTCACGGCGGCCCGGGCGTGTTTGCCTTCGCGATGATCGTGGAGTGAGCGGCAGGCCTCTCCTGCGCTTCGCCGGCGGCCGCTACGACGAGCGACCGCAGCCTCCCTTTCTTGCCCCCGACGCCTCCGGCCTCTCGCGTCCGCTGGCCGATCTGCCCGGCGTGCGGCCGGCGCTGGCCAGGCGGCTGGCCGGCTTTGGTCTCGCGACCGTCGGCGACCTTCTCGAGCACTACCCGCGACGCTACGAGGACTTCACTGACCGCAAGGCGATCGCGGCTCTCAAGGTCGGTGAGGAGGCGACGGTCAGGGCCACGGTCGAGCGCGTCACCTTGGAGCACGGCCACCGCCGCCGGGTGACGATCCTGAAGGCGGTGCTGCGCGACCAGTCGGGCGTCATGATCGGCGTCTGGTTCAATCAGCCCTGGCTGGCCAAGGTGCTCGAGCAGGGCATGGTGCTCAGCCTGCGCGGCAGCGTCCGCCGGAGCGGCGGCGGGGCCTCGTTCACGGTCAAGGCGCACGAGATCCTGGCCGGCGAGGGGGAGACCGTCCACACCGAGGGCATCGTGCCGGTGTATCCCGCCAGCGAGAGCATCTCCGCACGCGTGCTGCGCGACCTGGTCCACGAGTCGCGGCGGGTAGCGCGCAGCGTGCCCGACCCGCTGCCGGGCACGCTGCGCGCCGCCGAGCGCCTGCCGACCAGGGCCGACGCCGTGCTGGCCATCCATGCGCCGCGCTCGCACGCCGAAGCGGCCGCCGCCCGCGAACGGCTGGTGCTCGAGGAGCTGTTGCTCATGCAGCTCGGCCTCCTGCTGCACAAGCGCGCCGCCCAGCAAGCCGCGAGCGCCGTCTCGCTGGGCCGGCCGGGTGCGACCGCGGCGCGCTTCGTGGCCGGCCTGCCGTTCACGCTGACCGACCACCAGGTGCGGGCGCTGGCCGAGATCGACGCCGACCTCGAGCGCGATACGCCCATGCGCCGGCTGCTCCAGGGCGACGTCGGCTCGGGCAAGACGGTGGTCGCCCTGCACACGCTGCTGCGGGCCGTCGAGAAGGGTCATCAGGGAGCCTTCATGGCGCCCACCGAGACGCTTGCCGAGCAACATCTCGAGACGATGACGGCGCTGCTCGGGCCACTCGTGGCCTGTGAGCTGCTGACAAGTCGCCTGACGGCCGCCGAACGTCGCGCGGCGCTCGGCCGCATCGCTTCCGGAGAGGCGCACATCGTGGTCGGCACGCACGCCCTGATCCAGGGCGACGTCGCGTTTCGCGACCTTGCCGTCGTTGTGGTCGACGAGCAGCACCGCTTCGGCGTCGTGCAGCGCGACGAGATGGCGCGGCGGGCGACCGCCGACGGCGGCCGCCCGCCGCACACCCTCTTCATGACCGCGACGCCGATCCCGCGCACGCTGGCCCTGACCTTCTACGGGGACCTCGACGTGACCGTCATCGCCGGCGCGCCGGCCGGCCGTACGCCGGTCGCCACGCGTCTCGTGTCCGAGGGTCGCAGGGCAGCCGGCTACGCCTTCGTGCGCAAGCAGCTCGACCGCGGCCGCCAGGCGTATGTGGTCTGCCCCCTGATCGAGGAGTCCGAGGCGCTGCAGTCGGCCGCTGCGGTGGCCGAAGCCGAGCGCCTGGCTGCGAGCGAGTTCAGCGCCTATCGGGTCGACGTGCTGCACGGGCAGATGAAGGCCGTCGAACGCGACGCGGCGATGGCGGCCTTCAAGGCCGGTGAGATAGACGTGCTGGTCGCGACGAGCGTGATCGAGGTGGGCATCGACGTGGCTAACGCCACGGTGATGGTGATCGAGGGCGCCGAGCGCTTCGGCCTGGCCCAGCTCCACCAGCTGCGCGGCAGGGTCGGCCGCGGCACCGAGAAATCCTTCTGCCTGCTGTTCACGAGCCGCGGCGAGGAGCGCAACGCCGGCGAGCGCTCCAGCGCCCGGCTGCAGGCCCTGCGGTCGACCTCCGACGGCTTCGTGCTGGCCGACCGCGACCTCGAGATCCGCGGCGAAGGGCAGCTCTTCGGCGCGCGGCAGTCGGGGCTGCCCGACCTCAAGCTCGCCAAGCTCACCCGCGACCGCGAGGCGGTGGTGCGGGCGCGCAGGCTGGCCAAGGAGATCCTGGCCGCCGACCCGGGCCTCGAGTCGCCCGCCCACGTACCGCTCGCCGACGCGGTGCGCAGCGCCTTCGGTGACGAGCTGGCCTGGCTGCTGAAGGCGTGAGGGGCGGGGTATGGTGGGCTTGACATGAGCGCGACCGAACTCATCGCCACCCACTCCAACACCGACTTCGACGCCTTCGCGGGCATGGTGGCGGCGCACAAGCTCTATCCCGAGGCCGCCATGGTGCTGAGCGGCGCGGTCAACCGCAACGTGCGCGAGTTTCGCACGCTCTTCGCCGACGAGATCCCGGTGATCGATGCCGGCACCGTCGATCTCGCTTCCGTCACGCGCCTCATCCTGGTCGAGACCCTCCACGCCAACCGCCTGGCCGAGCTCGGCCCGCTCACCGAACGCGCCGATGTCGAGATCGTGGTGTTCGACCACCACCGTCCCGCCGGCGGCCTGCCGGCCTTCGTCGACCCGGCGAATGTGGTCACCTCCGACGACGGCTCGCTGGTGACGCTCATGCTGCACATCATCGCTGAACGAGGACTCGAGGTGAGCCCGCTCGAAGCGACCGTGTTCGCCCTGGGCATCCACGAGGACACCGGCTCGCTGACGTTTCCTACGACCACCCTGCGCGACGTCGAGGCGCTTGCCTTCTGCATGCGCCGCGGCGCCCACCAGCACGTCATCGAGCGCTTCCTGCATAATCCGCTGAGCGCTCCGCAACGCGCTCTGCTACTGCGCGTCCTCGAGGACGGCCGCCCGGTCGAGGCGGGTGGTCTCGACGTGCTGGTGGCGGCGCTTCGCGGCGACCAGTACGTCGAAGGCGTGAGCCTGGTCGTCCACAAGGCGCTCGATGTGGCCAACTGCGACGCCCTGGTGCTGCTCGTCGAGATGCAGGAACGCGTCTTTGTCACGGCGCGCAGCCGGGTGGCGGCACTCGATGTCGCCGAGGTGCTCAAGGCGGTGGGCGGCGGCGGCCACGCCGCCGCCGCCTCGGCCATCGTCAAGGACCTGCCCCTGGCGACGGCCCGCCGCCGTGTGATCGCCGCTCTCCAGCGCTCGCGCTCAGCGGCGCCCACGGCCGAGGACCTCATGTCGCAGCCGGTCCGCTGGGTGACGGTCGACACGACCGTCGACGCCGCCCGCCTCACCTGCGAGCGCTACGGCTACGGCGGCCTGTCGGTCTCAGACGGCGCCCACCTCATCGGCTCGGTCTCGCGCCGCGACCTCGACCGCGCGGTGCGCCACAAGCTGAGCCACGCCCCTGTGAAGGCGGTGATGACCACCTCGACCGGCGTCGTTACAGCCGCGACGGCGCTCGACGAGCTGACCAACGTCCTGGCGCGCGATCCGCTCGGTCGCGTGCCGGTCGTACGCTCACGCAGCGCGGGGCCGATAGCCGTCGCCGACGTGATCGGCGTGGTGACGCGCAGCGACGTCGTGCGCGCCCTGCACGCCGGCGGAGAGAGCGGCGGTGCGCCGCCCGAAACCTCGCTCGCCGGGCAGCTCGGCCGTCTCGGCCTCGACGACCTGCTGGCCGAGGTACAGGCGGTCGCCGCCGCCTATCGCGGCGCCTATCTGGTCGGCGGCGCGGTGCGCGACCTCCTGCTCGCGGAGCCCGTGTCCGACATCGACATCGCCGTCGAGGGCGACGGCATCGAGTTCGCGCGCGAGCTCGCGGCCCGGCTGGGCGGCCGTGTGCGCGCCCACCAGAAGTTCCAGACGGCGGTGATCGTCGTTGAGCGCGCCGGCGGCGAGGCAGACGCGACACTGCGCGTCGACGTCGCCTCGACGCGCACCGAGTTCTACGACTACCCGGCGGCTCTGCCCAAGGTCGAACACGCCACCATTCGCGGCGACCTTGCCCGGCGCGACTTCTCGATCAACGCCATGGCGGTCTCGCTGAACCCGCGCGACTTCGGCGCCCTGCTCGACTTCTTCGGTGGCCTCGACGACCTGCGCCACAAGCGCATCAGGGTGCTCCACAACCTGAGCTTCATCGAGGACCCGACCCGCATCTTCCGGGCCGTGCGCTATGAGGACCGCTACGGCTTTCGCATGGACCGCCACACCCTCGCCCTGGCGCGCGCCTGCAGCGAGATGGACCTGATCGGCGACCTCTCCTCAGCGCGGTTGCGCGACGAGCTCGTGCTCCTGCTCGACGAGCCGCGGATCTCGTTCACGCTGCGCCGTCTCAAGGAGCTCGGCCTGCAGCACGCCCTGCATCCGCGACTGGCGCTCGACGAGAGCAGCGAGGAGTTGATCGCGGCTGTCGATGCCCTGCTGCGCAGTTGCGACCTGACGCGCGAAGTCCCTGCCTGGCGGGCGCGTCTTGTCGTCACGCTGCGCAAACTCGAGCCCGAGGAGCTCGCCGAGTGGGTCGCGCGCATGAAGTTCCGCCGCCGCGACGGGCGCGTGCTGGTGCGCTCCTGGCTTGTCGGCACGCGGCTCGAGCGCCGCCTGCAGCGCGACCTCAGCGAGGCCGACCTCTACGAGATCGTGCACGGCGAACCCCTCGAGGCGCTGCTCGTGGCCATGGCCCTGAGCTCCGCGACAGAGGTGCGCGAGCGCCTCGCACGATTCATCGGTCACACTCGCCGGGTGCGCCTGGCGGTCACCGGGCGCGACCTCCTGGAGATGGGCTACCGTCAGTCGGCCGACCTCGGCGCGGGGCTCCACGAGCTGCTGCGCCTCAAGTTGAACGGCGTCGTTTCGGGGCGCCGTCAGGAGCTCGCCGCGGCGCGGCGCTTGCGTGGCGGGGACTGACGGGCCGTGACGCTCAGACCCAAGCCAGAAGTGCCGCGGCGCCCGACCGCCACGCTCGTGCGCCACGACGACGGCGGGCTGGTCTGGTACGAGGCTCGCGGCGCGGGCTGGCGCGCCGCCTTTTCGACAAGGCTCGGCGGCTTCTCGGCGGCGCCCTTCGACTCACTTAACCTGGGCATCTCGACCGCCGACGATCCGGCCTGCGTACGGCGCAACCGGGCGGCCTTCGCGGCCGCCGCCGGTGTCGCGGCCGACGATCTGGTCGTGGCGGGACAGGTCCACGGCACGGCGATCGCCGAGGTGGGGAGGGGGCATCGCGGCCGCGGCGCGCACGGCCCCTCCGATGTCGTGCCCGAGACCGACGGCCTGCTCACGCGCGCAGCCGGCGTGCCGCTGTTCGTGAGTTTCGCCGACTGCGTACCGGTGTTGCTCGTCGCCGGCCGGCCGGCACAGGCTCTGGCGCTCGTGCATGCTGGCTGGCGGGGTATGGTGGCCGGTATCGTCGGCGAGGCGGCGCGAGTGCTCGGCGCCTCGGGCGCCGCTCGCGCCGCCGTCATCGGCCCGAGCATCGGGCCCTGCTGCTTTGCCGTCTCGCCCGATGTCGGCGAGCGCTTCGAGGAGGTTTTCCCGGGCACCTGGCGCGACGGGCGTGTCGACCTCTGGGAGACCGCTCGCCGACAGCTTCTCGCGGCCGGCTTCGCCGCGTCCGACATCGTCACGAGCGGGCTGTGCACCTGTCATGATCACGAGTTCTTCTCGCACCGTCGCGAATACGGCGCGACCGGCCGACAGGCGGCCGTCGCCTGGCTACAGGAGGTTTCGTAAGTGAAGCAGTTCAGCGGCACGGCCGACCACGTGCGCCGGCAGTTCGATGAGGTCGCCGAGCGCGTCGGCGAGGCCGCCCGACAGGCGGGCCGGACCGGCTCGGAGGTCGAGATCCTGGTGGCGACCAAATACGTCGCGTCAGACGACATGGGCGTGCTGCGCGAGGCCGGCATCGCGCTGGTCGGCGAGAATCGCGCGCAGGACCTGGTCGCCAAGCACGAACGCTTCGCCGCCGACTTCGTGTTCGACTTCATCGGGCACCTGCAGAGTCGCAAGGTGAAGCTCGTGTTGCCCCTCGTGCGGCTCATCCACTCGGTCTCGACGATGAGCGTGGTAGAGGAACTTCAGGCCCGCGCGCAGAATCCAGTACCCGTGCTGCTCGAAGTGAACATCGCAGGCGAGGAATCGAAGTCGGGTGTCGAGGTCTCCGAGGCCGAACGCTTTCTCGACCAGGCGGCCGCGTGCGACAAGGTGTCCTTCACCGGACTGATGTGCATGCCGCCGCTGCTGGCCGAGCCCGAACTCGCGGCGCCGTACTTCGCGCGGACCAGGCAGCTCGCGAGCGACCTTTCGGCCCGCTGGGCCGGACGGTATACTTTCGCGCAGTTGTCGATGGGCACGAGTGCCGATTATCAGGTGGCAGTGCGTGAGGGTGCGACGATCGTCCGCGTCGGAAGCGTGCTTTTCTGACATGGACCGGGAGGGACGATGGGGCTAGGCGATAGCTGGCACAAGGTGATGGTCTACTTCGGCATCTCCGAAGACGAGGAGTACGACGACGAAGAGACGCTCGCACCGCCCGAGGAACTCGAGCGCTCCTACCAGGACCGGCCGAACGTCCGCAAGCTGAGCCGCGGCTCACGCGGCCGCCAAGCCGACTACGACGACATCTTCGCCGACGAGCCCGCGCCGCGCCAGCAGAGGGGCGGCGGCGTTGTGCGTCCCATCGAGGCGCCGCGGCCGCAGCGCGTCGAAGTGCACCTGGTGATCCCCAAGAACTTCAACGACGCTCAACAGATCGCCGACAAGTTCAAGGTCGACGTCCCGGTGATCGTCAATCTCCAGGGTTCCGACACCGATCTCTCCAAACGCCTGATCGATTTCGCCAGCGGGCTCACCTACGCGCTCGACGGCGGCATGCAGCGGGTCGCCGACAAGGTCTTCCTGCTCACGCCGCGCAACGTCGAGGTGTCGGCCGAAGAGCGCGCCCGGCTGATCGAGAAGGGCTTCTTCAACCAGTTCTGATGCGAGCGGGCTTCCTCGGCGCCGGGCACATCGCACGGGCCCTCGCTGAGGGTTGGCGGCGAGACGCGCCCCAGGCGAGCTCCGGCATCATCCTGTCGGTGTACGACCCGGTGCCTGAGCGCGCGCGTTCGTTCGCGGCGCAGTTTGACGCCCAGGCCTGCGCTTCTCCGGCCGCCCTTGCGAACCTGAGCGAGCTGGTGGTGCTCGCCATGCGCCCGACCGACGTGCCGGCCGCGCTGGCGGCTGTCGGGCCGGTCCTCGAAGGGCGCGCTCTGCTCTCGCTGGCCGCCGCCGTGCCGCTCGACGAGCTGCGCGCCGGCTTGCCGGACGGAGCGTGCGTGGCGCGCCTCATGCCCAACGTCGCCGCCGCCGTAGGCCGCGGCGTGTTCCTGCTGGCGGCCGGCACGCTCACCGCGGCGCAGCTCGACTCCGTTCGAGATCTGTTCGGCTTGGCCGGTACTGTGGTAGAGATTCCTGAGGGCCTCTTCGACCCGGCGACGGCCGTCGCCGGCTGCGGACCGGGCTTCACCGCGCTGTTCATCGAGGCGCTGGCCGAAGCGGGTGTCGAAGCCGGGCTCGACGAGGCGCTGGCCCGCGAGCTGGCGGTGGCCGGCGTGGCCGGCTCGGCCGCTCTCGTGGCGCGCGACGGCGACCCGGTGGCCATACGAACGTCGGTTGCCACGCCGGGCGGCATGACGGCGGAAGGGGTGGAGGTGCTCGAAAACAGAGGGCTGAGAGCGGCGCTCGCGGCGGCCGTGGCCGCCGCGGTCGAGCGCGCGAGGCGCGGACGATGATCCTCATCGGCGGCGTCCTCGAGACGGCCCTGTCGATCTACTCGTTCGCGATCCTGGCTCGCCTGCTTCTGAGCTGGGTTCCGCTGCGCTCGGGCACGTTCGCCTACAGGCTGTACGGTATCCTCTATGATGTGACCGAACCGTATCTGCGTATCTTCAGGCGGTATATCCCGTTCGTGCGGTTCGGCAACGCGGCCCTCGACCTCAGCCCGGTGGTCGGGCTCATAGTCCTGTTCATCGTTCAACGTCTTCTCGTGTTCTTCTTGTAGAGACACGGGACTGGAGGCCCGATGAAGCTGACACCGCTCGACATTCGCCACAAGGAGTTCAAGCGCGGCATGCGCGGCTACGTCGACGGCGAGGTCGACGAGTTCCTCGACGAGATCGCCGACGAGTTCGAACGCCTCTTCAAGGAGAACATCGAGCTCTCCGAGCGCCTCGAGACCATGCAGGAGAAGATCGACCAGTACCGCAACCTCGAAGAGACGCTGCAGAACACCCTGGTCGCCGCCCAGCGCAGCGCCGAGGAGCTCAGGGCCAACGCCCAAAAGGAGGCCCAGCTCATGCTGAGCGAGGCCGAGCTCAAGGCGCGCCAAATGGTCAACGACTCCTACGCCGACAAGCAGGCGGTCGAAAAGCAGATCGTCGTGCTGAAAAGCTCCGAAGAGGATTTCCGCTTCAAGTTCCGCTCGCTGCTCGACGGCTACACCAACCAGCTTGCCGAGGTCGAGGCGGCGGCCAAGAAGACCGGCCGCTTCGCGACCCCCACCGACGAGATCAAGCAGACCATGGCGCACGACGCCGCGAACCGGCCCGGGGCGCCCACACCCACGCCCGTGCAGCCGCTCGCGACGCGGCCGTTTGCTCCCCCCCAGGCGCCGCCGGCAGCGCCCCCCGCGGCGCCCTCGCCAGTGCCGGCCTCCGGGGCCCCTAAGGTCGCTCCGCCCGCGCCGGCCTCTGAAGCTCCCAAGGCCGCTCCGCCCGCGCCGCAGACGGCTCAGGCTCCCTCTGCTCCGGTCCCGGCGCCGAGCGCCGAGCGGCCGGCGACCCCGGCCACCGACAAGCCCGAAAGCGACCCGCGGTCGCCGTTCCTCGGCGAGCCCGACGACCTGCTGGCCGACGTCGAGAGCGAGGTCGACGACAACGCCTTCAAGTGGTGACGTCGACCCGCTGCGCGGCTCGGCCGGCGAGCTGCGCCTCGCTGTCTGGGTGACGCCCGGCGGACGCCGCTCCGAACTCAGGGGAGTCGCCGACGGGCGCCTGCGCGTGCGGGTCGCGGCGGCGCCTATCGAGGGGCGCGCCAATCGTGAGCTGTGCCGCTTTTTGGCCGAGACGCTCGGCGTGCCGCGCGGCAGTGTTGCCGTGACGTCGGGCGAGAGCGGCCGCCGCAAGACCGTGCGGGTGAGGGGCGTCGCACTCGAGACCGCACGCCAGGCCCTGGGCCTGACGCCGAGCGGCACCTGAAGTGTGGACTTTCGACGCAGGGCGTGAAGATGAGACCCGCCTGAAACGGGCCGCCTTCACCGTGAGCTGCTCGTGACCGGCGTGCGCGTGAGGGCGACGGCGATCGCGGTCGCGATCGCGGTCGCGGACCAGCTCGCCGGCTGGTTCGTGCGCCACCAGACGGCTCACCTTCCCTGGACCTTCGGCGCCAGCCTCGCCATCCGCCTCGAGCACAACACCGGCATCTCATTCAGTCGCTTCTCGGGCGGCGGCGGCCTGCTGGCCGCCGTGATCGCCTGCGTCTGCGTGGGGCTGGCGATCGCCGTCTGGCGGGCCCCCCTGCGCTTCGCGGTCCCCCTGGCGATCGTGCTGGGTGGCGCGGCCGGCAACTTGATCGACCGTGTGCGGTTCGGCTATGTCGTCGACTACGTGGGCATCGGTCCCTGGCCGACCTTCAACCTCGGCGACGTGGCCATCTTCGTGGGCGCCGCGCTCATCGTCGTGCGCGTGCTGTGGCCGGCGCCGCGCGGCCGCCTCAACGGCGAGGCGTGAGGCGCGCATGCCGGGCTTCGCGGCGAGCGAGACCGAGGCCGGCCTGCGGCTCGATGTCGCTCTGGCACGGCGGCTCGGCCAGAGCCGTGCCGGTGCGCAGCGCCTGATCGAGTCCTCGGCGGTCACGATCGACGGCCGTGTGGTCGACAAGGGACACCTCCTGCGCATGGGGGAGACGGTCGCCTACGTGCTGCCGCCGCCCCGCCCCACGGCGCTGCGCGCCGAGGACGTCCCCTACACGCTGGTCTTCGAAGACGCGGCACTGCTGGTCGTCGACAAGCCCGCCGGCGTTGTGGTGCACCCGGCGCCCGGTCACGAGCACGGCACGCTGGTCCAGGGCCTTTTGTCCCGCGGCATCGCCGGCGGCCACGAGTCGCGACCCGGCATCGTGCATCGCCTCGACCGCGACACCTCGGGGCTGCTGATCGTGGCACGCACCCCCGACGCGCACCGCCGCCTGGTGAGCCAGATGGCCCGCCGCGAGATCGCGCGCCGCTATGTGGCGCTGCTGGCCGGCGCGCTGCCCCAGGACGAGGGCACAGTCGACGCGCCGCTCGGCCGGCATGTGCGTGACCGCAAGCGCATGTCGATCCACACCACCCGGCCGCACCGCGCGGTCACCCATTTCGTCGTGCGCGAGCGGCTGCCCGGCTATACGCTGCTCGACGTGCGCCTCGAGACCGGCCGCACCCACCAGATCAGGGTGCATTTCGCCGCCCTGGGCTACCCGGTCGCCGGCGACACCACCTATGGCGACAGGACACGCCGTCCGGCCGGCCTCACGCGCCAATTCCTGCACGCCGCCCATCTCGAGTTCGCCCACCCGCTGAGCGGCGAGCCGTTGTCGTTCGACGCGCCTCTGCCGGCCGATCTCGCCGTCTTCCTGACCGCTCTCAGAGGCAGCCCCTAGAGCCGCTTGGACGCTACTTCTGACCGGCTCCGCAGGCGCGCTCCTTGACCGCGCGGGGCCGGCGGACTACAGTCGACTAAACCTTTAATCCAGGTCCCGAGAGACCGGAAAGGGGCATTCGTGATGCACGTCCAGAACAGCGGCGCCGCCTACCACCGGGCGGTGTTTTTTTATGTCTGACGCCGGCGACAGGGTCGTCATGACGGGCGAGCAGGTGTCTCGCACCATGACCCGCATGGCCCATGGGCGCACCATCCGGGCGGCCATCGATGTCCTGTTCGACTACGGCCGGCCGGCTCGCGTGCAACTCGTCGTGCTGGTCGACCGTGGCCATCGCGAGCTGCCGATCAGGCCCGACTACATCGGCAAGAACCTGCCGACCGCACCGCGCGAACGCATCGAGGTGTGCCTGTCCGAGGCCGACGGCAGAGACGAGGTCGTGCTGGTCAGCCCGGCCGGGGAGGGGCGAGATGGCCAAGCGTGACCTGCTGTCGATCGACGATCTGACCAGGGCCGAAGCGGAGCTCATCCTCGAGACGGCCGAAAGCTTTCTGCCCGTGCTGCAACGCGACATCAAGAAGGTGCCCACCTTGCGCGGGCGCACCATCATCAACATGTTCTACGAGTCCTCGACCCGCACCCTGACGAGCTTCGAGCTGGCCGCCAAGCGGCTTTCGGCCGACACCATGAACGTGCGCGCCGCCGGGTCCGCGGTCGACAAGGGCGAGTCCCTCAAGGACACCATCCTCACGCTGTCGGCCTACCAGCCCGACATCATCGTCATGCGCCACCCGCAGATCGGCGCCTGCCTCCTTGCCTCGCGATTCACCCAGGCCAGCGTGATCAACGCCGGCGACGGCAAGTTCCAGCACCCGTCGCAGTGCCTGCTCGACTTGTTCACCATGCGCCAGGCGCTCGGCCGCGAACTCGACGGCAAGAAGGTCTGGATCGTCGGCGACATCCTCCACAGCCGCGTGGCGCGCAGCGACATCGCCGGCTTCCAGCTGCTCGGCATGGACGTCACGGTGGCCGGCCCGCCGTCGCTCATCCCGCGCGACGTGGAAAGCCTCGGGGTCTCGGTCGAGTATTCACTCGACCGTTTAGCCGAAGCCGACGTCGTCTACCTGCTGCGCATGCAGATGGAGCGCATGCAGGAGGGCGCCAACTTCATCCCCTCGCTGCGTGAGTACTCGACCCTCTACGGCATGACGCTCGAGCGCCTGCGCCCCGGACAGAAAGTGATGCACCCGGGGCCCATCAATCGCGGCGTCGAGATCAGCCCCGAGGTCGCCGACCATCCCGACACGCTGATCCTCGAGCAGGTCGAGGCCGGCCTCGCCGTGCGCATGGCCATCCTCTATCGCACGATCGCCGGCTACGACGAACGCTCGGCAGACGAGAGGGGTGTGGCGTGACCGTGCGCACGTGGTCCAGGGGCGGCCCGGGCGCCGATGTGCTGGTTCGCGGCGCCCGCGTCGTCGATCCGCTGGCCGGCCTCGATCAGACGCTCGACGTGCTTGTCAGAAAGGGGCGCATCGCCGCGGTCGGCAACGATCTGGCGGCGCCCGCCCGGGTGCGCGTCGTCGAAGGCGAGGGCAGGCTGCTGCTGCCGGGCTTCGTCGATCTGCACACCCATCTGCGCACGCCCGGTCGCGAAGACGAAGAAGACCTGACGACCGCATCGGCCGCCGCCGCCGCCGGTGGGTATGTCGCCATGTTCGGCATGGCCAACACCGATCCGGTCGTCGACTCGGCGGCGGTGCTCGAAGGACTGGCGCGCCGGGCCGGCGCCGAGGCGACCGTGCCCACCGGGTTCTTCGCCTCCTTGAGCCGAGACCTCGCCGGCAGGCAGCTCACCGAGATGTACGAGCTGGCGCAGGCCGGTGTGGTGGGCTTCAGCGACGACGGCAAGCCGGTGGGGAGCGCCCAGCTTCTGCGGCGCGCGTTGCAGTACGCCAAGGTGACCGACCGGTTCGTTGCCGTGCACGCCCAGGACGACTCGCTGATGGGCGGCGGCGTCATGCACGAGGGTGCGGTTTCGGCCAAGCTCGGGCTCGGCGGTATCCCCGCCATCGCTGAGAGCGCCGACGTGGCCCGCGCGCTCGAGGTGGCGCGCTACGAACAGGGTCGCCTGCACCTCTGCCACCTGAGCACGGCGCTCGCCCTCGAACACCTGGAGCGCGCCCGGGCACTCGATCTGCCGGTCTCGGCCGAGGCCTGCCCGCACCACCTGACCCTGACCGACGAGGTCGTCACGAGCCTCGACTCCAACCTCAAGATGAACCCTCCGTTGCGCGCCGAAAGCGACCGGCGGGCCATCGTCTCGGCGCTCAGGAGCGGCCTCGTCGACTGTGTGGCGACCGACCACGCGCCCCACGCTCAGCAAGAGAAAGAGGTGCCGTTCGAGGCCGCACCGTTCGGCACGACCGGGCTCGAGACCGCGTTTGCCGTGCTGTATGGCGAGCTCGTGCTCAAGAAGGAACTTTCGCTCGCCGTGCTCGTCACGCGCATGAGCCAGACGCCGGCCCGCCTGGCCGGTCTGCCGGTGCCGACGCTCGTGAGCGGCGAGCCGGCCGACTTTTGCCTCGCGGACGGTGCCGCGCGCTGGACGGTCGAGGCGGCCGCTCTGCACTCGAAGTCGACCAACTCGGCCTGGCTCGGCCAGACGCTGCAGGGGCGCGTGACCCTTACGGTCGCCGCCGGACGCATCGTGTTCGACGACCGTGCCTAGCCCGGCGCTGATCGTGCTCGAGGACGGCTCCGCCTTTCGCGGCGAGGCCGTCGCCGGCGGCGGCACGATCGGCGGCGAGATGGTCTTCAACACGGCTATGACCGGCTACCAGGAGATCGCCACCGACCCCTCCTACTGCGGGCAGATCATCACCTACACCTTTCCGCTGAACGGCGACTACGGGGCCGACCCCTCACGCGACGAATCCGGTCAGGCACACGCCCGGGCGATCATCGCCCGCGAGATGGTCAACTACGCCTTTAACCGCACCTCGACGACGAGCTGGCTCGACTGGCTGAACGCGCACGACGTGCTGGCCGTGGGCGGCGTAGACACGCGCGCCTTGACGCGCCACCTGCGCGACAAGGGCGCGCTGCGCGGCGTGGTCTCGACCGACGACCTCGACGTGGGCTCGCTGCGCCGCCGCGCCCAGAAGCTGCCGCGCATGGCCGGCCTCGACCTGGCCAGCGTGGTCACCTGCGGCGAACCGTCCGAGACGCCGGCCGCCGGCAGCGCTGCGGCGCTCCACGTCGTGGCC
>PKYM01000194.1 GCA_003132645.1 Actinomycetota bacterium
GCGCAAGAGGCCGCCGCGACAGGCCGGACCGTGCCCGAGATCGTCCTGTCGCGGCGGCCTCTTGCGCGACAGCGGTGGCCTGAGCGTAACCGAAGATCGGGTTGAGCGCGGTCGCCAGCCCGATCGAGTTCTGCACCTGGGCCCTGAGGTGGCTGACGTTCGCGGTGATCCCTCCGACGCAGCGCTCGGCGAGTGTGCGACATCCCATCTCCAGGTGCGTGATGCTTTCGAACAGGGAGTGCGCGATGATCGGCTCGAACGCGTTGAGCTGAAGCTGACCGGCCTCGGCGGCAAAGCTGACGGTGACGTCGTTGCCGATGACTTCAAAGGCGATCTGGTTGACTACTTCCGGGATGACCGGGTTGACCTTTCCAGGCATGATGCTCGAGCCGGCCTGCACCGGGGGCAAGTTGATCTCATTCAGTCCCGCCCGAGGGCCCGACGACAGAAGTCTCAGGTCGTTGCAGATCTTGGACAGCTTGACGGCGATCCGCTTGAGGACACCGGAGATCTGGACGAAGGAACCGGGGTCCTGGGTGGCTTCGATCAGGTTCGGCGAAATGACCAGCGAGATACCGCTGATCTCGCTCAGGTACCGACAGGCCAGCTCGCAGTAGCGTGGCGGAGCGTTGAGCCGCGTGCCGATGGCGGTGCCGCCCAGGTTCACCTCCTCGATGAGCCGACAGGCTTCGGCTAGTCGGTGCTCATCTTCGCCGATCATGACCGCGTAGGCCGTGAACTCCTGTCCGAGCGTCATGGGGACGGCGTCCTGCATCTGCGTACGCCCGACCTTCACGACCCCCGTCAACGTGGCGGCCTTGGCGGTGAAGGCGATGCGCAGGACACCCATCGCCTCGAGCAGGCGATCGGCGGCGTAGCGCAACGCTACTTTCACGGCCGTAGGGTAGACGTCGTTGGTGCTCTGCCCTTTGTTGACGTCGTCGAGCGGGTGGAGAAACGCGTACTCACCACGCCCGTGGCCGAGATGCTCCAGGGCCCGATTGGCGATGACCTCGTTCGCGTTCATGTTGGCCGAGGTCCCGGCGCCGCCCTGGATGACGTCGACCACGAAGTGCTCGTGCAGGTGTCCGGACCGAATCTCCTCGCAGGCCTTCAGGATCGCCGCGGCCTTGTCGTCTGTGAGCAGACCCAGGTCGCGGTTCGCCGCGGCGGCGGCGTACTTCACCGACGCCAGGGCGTTGACCAGATCCGGATACGACGAGATGGCGATGCCGGTGATGGGGAAGTTCTCCCGGGCGCGCAGAGTGTGGACGCCGTAGTAGGCGTCGGCAGGCACCTGACGATCACCAAGAAGATCGTGTTCGACGCGACTCTCGACACGAGACATCGTTTTGCTCCCCGATAGCGGTTTGACGGGCCTTTCCTGCGAGTCGGAACGGGCCGGCGGGACGCGCGCAATCGCCACGCTCACAGGATGCGGCACCTCAGCATAGCGCTGAGATCACGCCGTTCGTCGTTTGGCGCGGTGACGTCGGTTCCGGCGGGCTAGACCATCAGGCTCCCGGCCACCGGTTCCAGCACCGCGCTGAAGTGACGCAGCACCGGCGGCGCCTCGACGATGCGCACGCCGCGGATGCGCGCCCGCCGCTCGTTCACGTAGAGGATCACCTCGGCAACGTAGTCGACGTGGCTCTGGGTGTAAACGCGGCGCGGGAAGGCGAGACGCACGAGCTCGAGCGGCGCCGGCTTCTCGGAGCCGTCGGGCTGGGCGCCGAACATCACCGAGCCGATCTCCACGCTTCTGATGCCGCCCTCGAGGTAGAGCACCACGGAAAGCGCCCAAGCCGGATACAGCTCAGCGGGAATGTGCGGCAACATGGCGCGGGCGTCGATGTAGATGGCGTGGCCGCCGGGCGGCTGCACGATCGGCACCCCGGCGGCGGTGAGCTTCTCGCCGAGGTAGGCGACCGAGCGCAGACGGTAGCGCAGGTAATCGGGGTCGAGCGCCTCTTTGAGGCCCACCGCCAGGGCCTCGAGGTCGTAGCCCGCGAGGCCGCCGTAGGTGGGAAAGCCCTCCGTGAGGATGAGGTTCTCGCGGCAGCGCTGCGCCAGGGCGTCGTCGTTC
Organism: Actinomycetota bacterium; assembly: GCA_003132645.1. Classification (GTDB taxonomy): domain Bacteria; phylum Actinomycetota; class Thermoleophilia; order UBA2241; family UBA2241; genus Bog-752. The sequence goes on from PKYM01000194.1 coordinate 2,087, forward strand.
AACGCCAGGAAGCCGCCCATGTTGGAGAGGCCGTCCTTCTTGGCGCTCATCGCGGCGCCGTCGACCAAGGCGAACATCTCGCGCGCGATCTCGATGGGCTCCCGGTCTTCATAGCCGGGCTCGCGCAACTTGATGAAGAAGGCGTTCTCGGCAAAGCGCGCGGCGTCGAGGAAGACCGGGATGCCGCGCCCATGGGCGATCTCGGCCACGGCGCGGATGTTGGCGAGGCGCACGGGCTGGCCGCCGCCCGAGTTGTTGGTCACGGTGAGCATGACCAGCGGCACGCGGCCTGGGCACTCGTCGAGCACGCGCTCGAGGGCTTCGAGATCCATGTCGCCCTTGAAGGGGGCGATGAGCTGCGGCTGCCGGCCCTCCGGGGTCAGTATGTCGAGAGCGGTCGCGCCGCGTGCCTCGACGTTGGCGCGCGTCGTGTCGAAGTGGGTGTTGTTCGGCACCACGTCACCGGCCGAGACGGCGCAGCCGAAGAGGATGCGTTCGGCGGCGCGGCCCTGGTGGGTGGGCATGACATGCCTGAAGCCGGTGATGTCCTTGACCGCAGCCTCGAAGGCAAACCACGAGCGCCCGCCGGCATAGGACTCGTCACCGCGCTGCATGCCGGCCCACTGCGCCGAGGACATGGCGCCGGTGCCGGAGTCGGTGAGCAGATCGATGAGTACGTCATCGGCTCTCAGCTTGAAGGGATTGTAGCTGGCCGCGCGCAGGGCCGCGTCGCGCTCTTCGCGCGACGTCTGCCGGACCGGCTCTACAGTTTTGATGCGAAACGGCTCGATGATCGTGTGGAAGGGCACAGTGACCTCCTGGGTGGCGTTCGCGTCGCGCCCGGCTCTCGCCGGCATGCTTCCCCCCGACTCGCCCCCGGTTCACACCGTGTCAGCGGCCTCACCTTCCACCAAAGCCCCGATCACGAGATACGACAGACCCTCAAGCCCGGCGACGACCTGGCGCCGTGCCGACGGCCCCACGAGCACATACCGTCCCGGTTCGAGGCCGACGGTCTCGCCGTCGATCAGGAGATCGCCCCTGCCGCGCAGCGGGACGTAAAGCTCCTCCTGGCTCGAGCGCAGTTCGTCGTGCTCGTGGCTGGCCTCGTTGGGCTGCGAGTCGAACTGGTTCGCCCTGATCGTCACCGCGCCCAGAGCCTGCGCAACAGGCGTGAGCCGGCCCTCGAAGTCCTTGACGTCGATCACCGAGTAGGTCACCCCGCGCCTCCCATTGGTCTCCTTGCCTTCTGCCCGGCTCTCGCGAACGCAGGCAGACATCGTCTTCTCCCCAGGGGTCTTTGATGACCAGTCTAGCGCTCCCCCGCAGCCGAGGCCGCGTTGGGCGTCAGACCGCCTGCCCCGCGGCAAACTGCTTCTTCACGACTTTCGTGGCAGTTGCGATCACGTCGAGGCTCTTGCCGACGTCAGCCATCGTGTGAGCCGTGCTGGCGAAGAAGCGCTCGAAATTGAAGTTGTGGAAGTAGACGCCGCGCGCCTGGCACTCGGCCTGGAGATGGCTGAAGAAATTCGTGTCGCTGGCCCGGGCCTGGCGATAGCGGGTCACCGGCTCTTCGTGTCCGAAGAACACCTGCCACATGGGGCCGACCTGATTGATGACGGCAGGCACGCCCTGCTCGGCGAAGATGGCCCGCATGCCTCCGACCATGGCGTCGGCGATCGTGTTGAGATGCCCGTAGATGTGTTCGCGATCGTCGATGAGCATGTCGAGCGCGGCGTTCATCCCCGCCAGAGTCATGGGGTTGCCGCTGTAGGTGCCGCCGTGCAGCACCACGCCGTCGGCTTCGAGCGCCATGGTGTCCTTGCGTCCGCCGAAGGCCGCGGCGCCGGGTGTGCCGCCGCCGACAGCCTTGGCCACGCAGGTGATGTCGGTGATGACGCCGTAGAGCTCCTGAGCGCCGCCCAGCGACACGCGAAAACCGGTGATGATCTCATCGAAGATCAGCAGGACGCCGTAGTCGTCGCAGATGCGGCGCAGGCCTTCGAGGAAGCCGGGCTCCGGCGGGATGATGCCGGCGTCGGCAAGGATGGGCTCGCTGAGCACCGCGGCCAGCTCGCCCGCGTTGCG
>PKYM01000170.1 GCA_003132645.1 Actinomycetota bacterium
GCGCGCGCGGGCCTTGCGCGGGCGGCGGCGGCGGCGGCGCGCAGCGCCGCCGCCGCCGCCGCCCTGGGCACCGCGGCTGCGGTCCTGCTCGAGGAGTACCGTGACCGTGCGTGGAGGGGGTACAGTTCGACGTACGTGCGCTACTACCTCGAAGGCGAGGGCGCCCGCGGGGGCATGGTCGAGGCGGTCGGCGACGAACTCTACCGTGACGGCGTGAAGGGACGGATCGTGTCGCGGAGACGCACAGAGTGAGCGACGGGGCGGGTTGCATGTTCTGCGCCATCGCGGCGGGCGAAGTGCCGGCCGATGTGGTGGCCTCAGACGAGCGGTTCGTGGCCTTCAGCGACCTGCGTCCGGTGGCGCCGACCCACCTGCTGGTCGTGCCGCGGGCCCACGTCGGCTCGCTCGATGAGCTCGAGGGTCTGCCCGAGCAGACGCGCGCCGAGATGCTGTCGTTCATCGTCGAGGTCGCGCGCCGGGCGGGCCTTGCCGAGAGTGGGTACAGGGTGGTCGCAAATACCGGACCCGACGCCCGCCAGGAGGTCATGCACCTGCACTGGCATGTGATCGGTGGCCGGCGTCTCGGAGGTATCGCATGATCCGTACAGAGGGCGCCATCGAGGAGCGCATCAAGGCCGACACGGTGGTCGCTCTGAAGGCCGGCGACAAGCAGCGCACGCAGGCGCTGCGGCTCTTTACGGCGGCCCTGAAGAAGGAGCGCATCGACGCCGGCGCGACGCCCGACGAGGCTGCCGAGATCGTCGTGCTGAAGCGCGAGCGCAAGCGTCGCCTCGAGGCGGCCGAGCTGTACGACAACGCCGGTCGCGACGACCTCGCGGCCAAGGAACGCTACGAAGAGGAGATCGTCGCCGGCTACCTCCCCGAGGAGCTCGCCGACGACGCGCTGGTGGCGATCGTCGACCAGACGATCGCCGAGATGGGCGCCACCACCCCCAAGGACATGGGCAAGGTGATGGGCGCGGTGATGAAGAAGGTGGCCGGGCGCGCCGACGGGACGCTCGTCAACCGGCTGGTCCGCAGCCGGCTGGGCGGCTGACCGTGGCGACCCGCGTCAGGCAGGGGAGACGATGACACAGACTACGATCCAGCTCGGCGACAACGCCGAGGCGCTCGCCCTGGCGGGCGAGCACGACGCTAACCTCAAGGTCCTCGAACGCACCCTGCGCTGTCAGGTGGCCCTGCGCGGCGACGAGCTGCGGCTGAGCGGCGACGACGCCGGCGTAAAGCAGGCGGTCGACGTGGTGGGAGAGCTCCTGACGGTGATCCGCTCCGGGCGGCCGGTCGACGCCGGCACCGTCGAGTCGCTCGTCGACATCGCGGTCAGCGAGAACGGCAAGCCCTCGGAGGTCTACGGCGACATCGTCTGGAGCCATCGCGGGCGCCAGATCGGGCCGCGCACCACAAACCAGAAACGCTACGTCGATGCCATCCGGGCCAACACCATCACCTTCGGCATCGGCCCGGCCGGCACCGGCAAGACCTACCTCGCCGTGGCCGCCGCGGTCGAGGCTTTCTCGAACAAACGCGTGGGGCGCATCATCCTGACGCGGCCGGCGGTCGAGGCGGGAGAGAGCCTGGGCTTTCTGCCGGGCACCGTCTCGGAGAAGGTCGACCCCTACTTCAGGCCGCTGTTCGACGCGCTCTACGACATGATGAGCGGCGACAAGCTGGCGGCGCTGATCGAGAAGGCCGAGATCGAGATCGCCCCGCTCGCCTACATGCGTGGGCGCACGCTGAACGACTCGTTCATCATTCTGGACGAGGCCCAGAACACGACGCCCGAGCAGATCAAGATGTTCCTGACCCGGCTCGGCTTTGGCTCGCGCATGGTGGTCACCGGCGACGTCACACAGATCGATCTGCCGCGTGGTCGGCAGTCGGGTCTGGCGCTGGTGCCCGAGGTGCTCGGCGAGATCCCCGACATCTCGTTTGTGACCTTTGACCATCGCGACGTCGTGCGCCACAAGCTGGTGCAGCGCATCGTGGCCGCCTACAAGGACTACGGCGACCGCGACCAGGGCGAGCACGGCCGCGGCGGCGAGCGCAACCGCGGCGAACGCGGCGGCGAGCGCAACCGCGGCGAGCACGGTCGCGACGAGCGTAACCGCGACGAGCGCAATGGTGGCGAGGACACCTCGCAGGGCGAGCGCAATGGTGGCGACGACGCCTCGCGCGGCGAGCGCTCATGAACAGCGCGCTCAGCATCGAGGTCGTCAACCTTACGCGCCTGGCGATCGATCCCGCAGAAGTGACGCGGTTGCTCGGCGGGGTGCTCGAGAGCGAGGGCGTGACTGCCGGCGAGCTGGGCGTGCGGTTTGTCGGGGCGCGGCGCATGAGAGAGCTGAACCGCGACTACCTCGGACACGACGAGGTGACCGACGTGCTGGCTTTTCCGCTCGAGGGTGACGAGGCGCCCGCGGGTGTCGACGGCCTCGGCTCTGACGGCCCTGAGCCTGACGGCGCGGATCTCGGCGCCGACGCCGACGCCGCCGACGACGCCGCGACCGACATGCCGCGGTTGCTGGGCGACGTCGTGGTGTGCTCGCGGCGCGCCGCCACTCAGGCGCTGGCCGCCGGCACGCCGCTGGCCTTTGAGATCGCCATGCTGCTCGTGCACGGTACCCTGCACGTGCTCGGCTACGACCACGAGCGCGACGCCGGCGAGATGGCCCTGCGCCAGGCGCGCCACCTGGACGACGCAAGCTGGGAGCACCTGCTTGGCAAAGCCTGACGCCAACCGCACCTCACTTCTGCAGAGCTTCAACTTCGCCTTCGAGGGGATCATTCACGTCGTCCGCACCCAGCGGAACATGAAGATTCACGTGGGGCTGGCGATCTTCGTGCTGGTTTCGGCCTTTTTTGTTGATCTCGACCGGCTGAGCATTGTGGCGCTCTTCGTGGCCATCTCGTTCGTGTTCATCACCGAGATGCTGAACACCGCCCTGGAGTATGCGATCGACATCTTCACGTCGCGCTACGACCCGCTGGCCAAACTAACGAAGGACATCGCCGCCGGCGCCGTGCTGGTGGCCACCCTGAACGCCTTGGCGGTGGCATACCTGGTGTTCTACGACAAGGTCGTCGGGGTGCCCTACACGGTGCTGGCCAAGGTGCGCCAGACGCCGATCGACGTGGCCGTGATCACCGTCTTCTTGCTGGTCGTCGTGGTGATCGCGGTCAAGGCCATCACCGGGCGCGGCACGCCGCTGCGCGGTGGTCTGCCAAGCGGCCACGCCGCGGTCGCCTTTGGCGGCTGGGTGGCGATCACGTTCATCGCCTCGGGCACGGCCTTTGACCTGCCGATCTCGGTGATCGCGATGGTCATGGCCGTGCTCACCGCCCAGAGCCGGGTGCAGGCGGGCATTCACACCTGGCTCGAGGTGACCTTTGGCGGACTGCTCGGGGCGGGCCTCACGTTGCTCATCTTCCGACTGTTCTATCCTCTCTACTAGGGACCGAGGCGGAGATGCAGGAGACGATCGCCGGGCGACCGGCTACCGATGCGCGGCGGCTCTGGCTGACGGCCAAGGCCGCCGCCGCGAACGCCTACGCGCCCTACTCGGGATTGCGCGTCGGGGCGGCGCTGGAAAGCGTCGCCGGGCGCACGTTCACGGGCGTGAACGTCGAGAGCGCCTCCTACCCGGTCGGTCTGTGCGCCGAGCGCGCGGCGCTGGCGGCCGCGGTGGCGGCCGGCGAGCGCCGCTTCAGCGCGCTGGCTCTGGCCACCGACTCGGGCGTGCCGCTGCTGCCCTGCGGCGCCTGCCTGCAGGCGCTGGCCGAGTTCGGTGAGCTCGACGTGATCGCCGCCGCGCCGGTTCGCGCGTCCGACGGCGCGCCCGACGCCGCGCCCGACGCCGCGCCCGACGCCGCGCCGGTTCACGCGTCCGACGCCGGGCCCGACGTCACCGAGCTGTCCGTCATCGCCCTGCGCGACCTTCTGCCCAGCCCGTTCCGGCTGTCGAGCGAGGATGGGCGATGAGCGTCCCGCCGTTTCGCTCGGGCTTCGTGGCGGTGCTCGGCCGGCCCAACGTCGGCAAGTCGACCCTGGTCAACAGGCTCGTGGGTCACAAGGTGAGCATCGTCTCCGACCATCCCCAGACCACGCGGCGGCGCATCAGCGGGGTCGTGACCGCCGACGCCTACCAGCTCGTGCTGCTCGACCTGCCCGGCTTCCAGAAGCCGTTCGACTCGCTCACGCGCAAGATGCAGGCGACGGTCGACGCCACCTTGAGCGAGGTCGACGCCGCGCTGTTCATGCTGAACGCCGCCGAAGCGCCGGGGGGCGGCGATCGCTACATCGCCCAAGCGGTCGCGTCCGCCGGTACGCCCTACGTGGCCGTCTTGAACAAGGCCGACGCGGTCAACCGCACGATGCTTGCGACGCGCCTCGCGGCCGCCGAGGAGCTGCTCGACGGGGGAGAGGTCACGCCGATCAGCGCGCTGCGCGGCGACGGTCTGCCCGACCTGATCGACGCGCTGGTCGCCGCCATGCCCGAGGGGCCGGTCTACTTTCCCGGTGGCGAGGTCTCCGACCAGCCGCTCGAGTCGCTCGTCGCCGAGCTCATCCGCGAGCAGGCCCTGCGCATCACCCGCGAGGAGGTGCCGCACGCGGTCGCAGTCCAGGTGCAGTCGCTGGCCGAGCGGCCCGGCGACTCGCTGGTCGAGATCGAGGCCGACCTGGTGGTCGAGCACGAGTCGCAGAAGGCCATTCTGATCGGCAAAGGCGGGCGCGTCGTCAAGGCCATCGGCAGCGGCGCTCGCCACGAGATCGAATCGGTGCTCGGTGCGCGCGTCTTTTTGTCGCTGCGGGTCAAGGTGCGCAAACACTGGCGCCGCGACGACCGCTACGTCGACCACCTGCTCTGACGCGCCCTGCGCGAGCCTGCGGTCAGCCTGCTCATCTCGGCCTCAGGGCGGGCCGCTCTGCTATACTCGGCAGCGTGAGAGGCGCGATCGGCGCGCCCGGCGCACGAAAGGATCAGGCTGCCCGGTGCACGCTGAAGAGCTCGCCAAGACCATCGACCACACTCTCCTGCAACCCGACGCCACGCAGCCCGACATCGAACGGCTCTGCGACACGGCGGCCGACTATCACTTCGCCGCCGTCTGCGTGCTGCCCCACTGGGTGCGGTTGGCCGGTCGCCTGCTCATCGACTCCGACGTCAAGGTCTGCACCGTGGTCGGGTTTCCCTTCGGCGCCGACGGCGTGCGCTCCAAGGTCGCGGCCGCCAAAGAGGCGGTCGCCAACGGCGCCGACGAGATCGACGTCATGATGTGCCTGCCGGCGATGCTCTCCGGCGACTTCACCTACGTGCGCGACGAGCTCACCCGCGTGGTGCGCGCCGTGCGCATGGCGGGCGTCAACAACGGGCGCGGCCTGATCCTCGTCAAGGTGATCGTCGAGACCTGCTATCTGTCCAACAAGCTCAAGAAGATGGCCTGCAAGATCGTCGAGGGCACCGGCGCCGATTTCGTCAAGACCTCGACCGGGCTCGGCCCCGAGGGCGCCACGGTCCACGACGTCGAGCTGCTGCGCGACGCGCTCAGCGAGCGCGTGGCCGTCAAGGCGTCGGGTGGCATACGCACCTACGACGACGTCGTGCGCCTGATCAACGCCGGAGCGGCGCGCATCGGCACGAGCTGCGGCGACCAGATCATGCGCGAGTACTTCGCCGCCCAGGAAGCGGGCTAGCCGCCTTCGCGGCCGTCGCGTGGGGGCGCTCTGAGACCGCGAGCACGGAGCCGCTCGCGCGACTCAAGCTACCCGCTCAAGGCTTACAAACGGCTCTTCTTGGCTTGCGAAGGGAATAGAATCACGCGCACCAGTCCATGGCTGATCCAGCACATACCACGGTGTTCGTGACCGCGCGTGCTGCTGCCTGCCGCGCGCTTGTCTTGGCGCGCTCGCTGCCCGCGACCATCGGCTGGACCGGCGTGGTCATGGCGGCCATCCTCGCCGGGGCCGCCGTCCTGCGGCTCAAGGGTCTGAGCTGGGGGCTGCCCTACGGCTATCAGAACCCCGATGAGCACGTCGTGCTCCTGCGCGCCTTTCGCGTTGCCGGCGGCCACCTGAACCCCCAGTTCTTCTACTACCCCTCGCTGATCTTCTATCTGATCGGCGGCGCCACCTGGGTGGCGAGCTGGTTCCATGGCGCGCACGGCGTCTCGTTTCTCTCGCCGGCCAGCTTCGTCACCGACCCGACGCCCTACTACCTCATCGGGCGCACCGTGGTCGTCGCCTGCGGCGTGACTTCGGTCTACCTGATCTACCGGCTCGGCAAGGAGGCCTTCTCGCGGCCCGTGGGCCTGCTGGCGGCGCTCTTTCTGGCCGTCGAGCCGCTCCATGTGCGCTACTCGCACGTGGCCGTCACCGACGTGCCGGCGACCATGTTCGGGCTGCTCGCCCTGCTGTTCTTCTTGCGGGCCGCTCGCCTGGGCAGCGCCCGCAGCCTGCTCTACGGCGCTCTGGCGGCCGGGCTCGCGACCGGCACCAAGTACAACCTCGGCATGCTCTTCGTGCCCGGAGCCATCGCCTGCTGGTATGTGTATCGCGACGGCCTGGGCGCTCACGGGCTGCGCCGGCTGTGGGCCCCGGCGGCACGCTCCCTGCGCCGCGTTGCCGTCCCGATGTTCCTCGCCTTTCTTGCGAGCACGCCTTTCGCCCTGCTCGATCCGCGGCACTTTTTGGGCGACTTCGTGCGCCAGAACCACATCGTGGCCAACGGCTGGCTGGGCTTCGAGAACATCCACAACGGCTACTGGTACAACCTCAGCGTCAACCTGCTGGGCTCGCTCGGCATCGTGCTGCTGGTGCTCGGTCTGGTCGGGGTCGCGCTGGCGCTCGCCAGGCGCACCCGGGCCGACTACATACTCGTGCCCTACGTGCTCGTCTACTACCTGTACGTGAGCTCCTGGCACGAGCTCATGGACCGCTATCTGCTGCCCATCGTGCCGCTGCTGATCGTGCTCGCCGTGCGGGCCTGCGTGGCGCTTGCCTGCGTGCCTGTGGTGCGCCGTCGCGGCGTGGTCGTGGTCGCCGCGGCGCTCCTGCTGCTGGGCGCCATCGTCTTGCCGGCGCGGGCCTCGATCAACTACTCGCGCTCGCTCAGCGGCACCGACGTGCGCACCGTGGCCAAGGCCTGGATCGAGCATCATGTGCCGGTCAGCGCGGTGATCGCCATGGAGCCCGACGGGCCGCCGCTGGTGGCGCGCCTCGACCGGCCGTTCTACTCCGAGGCCAAACTGACGACACGCAGCTACCAGATCTACCCGCTACCCCTGCCACTGCCGGGCGTCGCCGACGCCACGCTCAACGTGCGGACCCTGATCGCCTCCGGCGTCGACTACGTGGTGTTGAGCTCCGACGTCGACGGCAGGGTGCTGGCCGCGCCCGCGACCTACCCCAGGCAGGTGGCCTTCTACAAGGCGCTCGTGCGCCGCGGGCGGGTGGTCGCGAGCTTCGCGCCGCGTCGCGGCGAGCGCGGTCCGGTGATCACGGTCTACCGGCTGCCGCCGGGCGTCGAGACGGCCGCCGCGCAGCACGCCCACGCCTGAGCCGCCGCTCCGGCCGGCGC
>PKYM01000324.1:0-941 GCA_003132645.1 Actinomycetota bacterium
CACGAGCGTGGCGCTCGGGACGCCGTTGCTGGTCTCGATGCTGACGGCCTTGATGGCATGGCCCACGTCGTTGCTTGTGGAGCCGCCGCCCGAGCCGGAGCCGCCGCCCGAGCTGGAGCCGCCGCCCGAGCCGGAGCCCGAGCCGCCGCTACCGCCGCTGTCGTTGAGCTGCAGCACCGTGATCAAGTAGGTGACGTTCTTGGAGCCGTTCTGGAGCTTGACCGTGGTAGGCAGCGACTCCGGCGGGATGGGGCCGAAGCTCTTCACGCCGCCTATCGTGTAGCCGTTCAGGAGCTCGAATGTGACGCCTAGCGAGGAGATCGCCGTGACCTTGAACACCGACGAGCTGGGCGGCAGCTTGTCGCCCGCCTTCTGGTCGTTGTAGGTCGTGTCGACTCCTCCACCCTTGATGTGGATGTTGGCCGACACCGGCGTGGGCGTCGCCGTCGGGCTGCTCGTCGGTTCCGAGGTCGGAGCCGTCGAGCCGCTCGCGGCCGGAGCTCCCGTCGCCTGTATGAACGGGTTGCGACTATGGAACTGGTCGAGCGTCGGGTTCTGCTTGGCCGGGTCGAGCGCATTCGCGCCGCTGCCCGTCGAGGAGGCCACCGCGGAGGTGTCGGCCAGGCCGGCCGCCGACGGGTTCTCGGCGCCGTAGGCGCTCATCGCGGTCGCGCCGCTGCCGGCGTGACCGTGCACCGCTACGACGGCTGCCACGGCGATTGCTGCCACCACCACGAGCACGAGCACGACATTTGATCGGTCGATTCTCATCATTGCGCACCTGTCAGCGTCGCGGATGCCCCAGCGGGAGTCCACTGGTACCCGTTGATCGTCACCTTGACGTCCACGTCGGGGTAGTCCTTGGTTGTGCTCTTGTTCAGCGCCAGGCTCACGACCGAGAACATCCGGCCGGTCACCAGGAACTGCCCGTTGCGGTGCGC
>PKYM01000324.1:1027-5772 GCA_003132645.1 Actinomycetota bacterium
CCATGGATCTGCGCGTTGGTCTGCGACAGTGTGTTTTCGGCCGTGAGGTACTGGGTGTTCAGGTCGGCCACCTTCTTCTGCTCTGGACTGAACAGAAAGAAGTACCACAGGGCCGCGAACACGACGGCTACGACGCCGACGATGATGTACAGCTCACGACCACGAAGCTTGCTCATTGGCCACCTCCCATCGTGATCGAGGGCGCCGCGGGAGCCAGGGGCGGCGTAGTCGCGAAGGGCCGCAGGTTCGCGGCGATCGAGAACTGCACGTCGTTCGAGACCGTTGTCGAAGCGTTCGCCGACGTGAGTCGGATGTTCATGATCTGCGGCATGAGGCCGAGCTGGGTCATCAGCGTGGCCACCTGCACATGGGCGTCGTAGAGTGTGGAACCCGTCGCGTCGCCCACCAGGGTGAGGTCGGTAGCCAGGGCCGTCGTGGTCCCCGGCGCGCTGGCGTCGCTCGAGCCGGCGACCATGTAGGCCGGCACCGTCACGTTCATCTGCGTGACCGACACGCCCGACGGGATCAGCAATGCGACCTCTTCGAGTACGTTCGACATGATGACCCTGGAGTTCAGGATCTGCGCGGCCGTGACGTCCATCGCTTCACGCTGCACCTGCAGCGCCGCATACGGCTTGAGCGCGGCGAGCTCGACGTTGGCCACATCGACCTGCCCAGAGACGGTGTCGAGCTGGACCTTCTTGTCGGACACCTGTCGGTACGACATGAAGTAGACCGCGCCGAGTGCGACCACCAGGACGACCAGTCCGACGATGGCCAACAGAAGACCCTGCTCACGCGCGGCCCTTGATCGTTCTTCGGGTGGCAGAAGGTTGATTCGCGTCATCGCGGCCTACCCCTCGTCGTCGAGTGCGAGCCCGATGGCGATCGCCAGACGTGGCGCCATCCACTCGAGCTGGACTTCGGTCAGTTTGGTCTTGTTCTCGCTAACCTCTCGCAGCGGGTTGCCGATCTCCACGGGGAGATGAAGCCCTTGCGACAGGGAGTACGCGATGTTGCGGGTGAGGGCGCCGTCGCCGCTGAGCACGAGCTTCGAGATCTCGCCCACGTGCTCCTGGGTGTGGTAGTAGTCGATCGAGCGGCGCAGCTCGTCGGAGAACGGCTCGCAGGCGCGATCGAACGACTGGTGGATCTCGGCTAGCGTCTCAAGCGTGAGATCGCCCGGTTGATCGGGCTGGTCTCCGGCAAGCCCCACCTGGATGCGCAGGGCGTCGGCCTCTTCGTAGGGCATGTTGCGATGGTTCATCAGCGATTGCGTGAGCGCTTCGGAACCCAGGTTGATGACCCTGGTGAACTGCGTGACGCCGTTGGCGGCGATCACCAGGTTGGTGATGCCGCTGCCGATGTTGACCAGGGCGACCACCTCGCCGGTAGTGCCTTCGGGCGCGCCTTGATCGATGAAACTGGGCTTCGGTGCGAGCGCCCGGATCATGGCAAAGGCCTGCAGGTCGATGCCGTCGATCATGAGCCCGGCCTTCTTGGCCACGTTCATGAACTGCTTCACCATCTCACGCTGGGCGGCGACGAGCAGGATGCGCTGCTTGATGCTGCCGTCGTCGTCGACGTGGGTCGAGAGCACCTTGTAGTCAAGGATGGCCTCGTCGACCGGGATAGGGATGTGCTCTTGAGCCTGAAACTCGATTGCCGCCCGCAGCTCCTTCTCGTCAATCTGCGGGAACTCCATGGTGCGCACGACGATCTTCTGGTTCGCTACGCCGAGCTGCACGCGCTTGCTGGCAAATCCACCCTCTTTCCAGAGGGTTTTGAGCTCGTTGGCAAGAGCGTCGGAGTCGACGACCTCGCCTTCGAACACGAGTCCCTCGGGAAGTCCGCGGATCGCAGCATGCGTCAGCACGTTGTGCTGCTTTCCGGGTTTAACCTGGACGGCAGCGATAGACGACTGCTCCAGATCGAGACCCACACGCATTCCGTTCTTCGCCATGACCATCCCCGTTCGCCTCTATTCTTCAGGCAGTTTGTCGGCACGTTTCGCGTCGCGCTTTAGGTAAGATTGCAGGCCGGTGTGCCGACGGACCCGACGGCGAGCCTCAGCGACCCTTTTGCCGGAGCCTGCCACCCACGCTCACTGCCTCCACGAAGCGATCCGGACGTTGGTCGCCCCAGGTGGCGACGATGAACCTCTGGTGGCGGCGAAGCGCACCGTGAGGGGAGCACGGACGACGAGGCGGCCGGCGTAGAGACTGCCGTCGAGGCAGAGCGACGCATCGACGGTGAGCGTGCCCGTGACGATGAGCGCGCCGCTCAGCGTCGGTGGGTCCTGGCCGTTTGGGCCGGCGCAGGCCACGCAATCGCCAAGCACGATCAGGGTCGCCGGACAGGCCTGCGGTGCAGTCTCGCGACTGCCGAACAGGTCGAGCGGCGTGGATGGCGCAGCAGGAACAACATAGACGCGGCCGCCGGCCGGCAACCAGGGCTCGCCGAATAGCGCCGGCGCGAATCGATCGAGCAGGGCGAGGTCGAGCCCGGGCGGGCCCAGAGCGGCGGTCGCGTCGGAAGCATGCGCGGCGAGCTCGCCGATGCACGCGTTCGTGGGGGCGGCCACGATGCCGGCGGGCGGCGCGGCGCCTGAGTCGGCGTCGCTGTCGGCGGCGGGCGCGCCGGGACCGGCGTGCTCGTCGACCCCGCGCAAGAAGATCTGGCCGTCGGCGTGCGCTCCGGCCAGCGGATACAGTCCGCCGTAGGCGAGATCGGGGGCGTCGGCGGTCGGCTGCGCCGCGGGCGGCGTGACGACCGTGAGCCACTCGCGCCCACTCACGTCGCCGCCCGCATACAGCCCGCAGCCCTGCAGCACGGCCGGCGCTTCGAACGTGGCCCCGTCGCCTACCACGAGACCGCGCGGCAAGCCGTCGGGGGTCGCCAGGGCGACCACGTGCACTGCCCGTCGCGCCTGTCCCCAGACGCCGCTCGCGTCGATGCTGCAGGCGGTCACGGCAGGATCGTCGGAGCCGACCGGCGAAGCGCTGTCGAGGAGCGCGGTGGAGTCGTCGCCCGCGAGCGTGGTGACCGTCACTGTGTACGAGCCGCCGGCGTACGGCACGTGGCCCAGACTGACGGACGGCGCCGCCGGGTCGAGCGAACACCAGCCCCAGCGCAGACGATCGAGAGCGTCGGCGACTCCCGCGTCGGCGGCGTCGGCGGCCCGTGCGGACGCGGCGTCGTCGGTGGCAATCGCAGTGCTGGAGAGCACGGCCGCCACCAGCGTCGCACTCGAGAGCAGGGCGATGGAGATGATGAGCAGGGCGGCGAGCAGGGCGTAGCCTTGCTCGCCGCCCCGGCGCGCGACGCGTCTCATGTGGAGACCCTCAGACAGACCCACCACGACGCGCTCGCGGTCTGCCGCGCGCAGGAGACCACCGCGCTGAGCTCGACCATGCGCACCCGGGAGAGCTCGCTCGCCGACAGCGCGCCACCGGACGCGGGGGCCACGAGCCGGTCCTGATCGTCGAAATACGAGACGGAAAAGGAGTCGACACCCTCGGCCACGTGGGAGCCGGGCGCTTTGCGCCACAACACGCGTCGGCCGGCGTCCCAGACGTAGGTGATGAGCTCGGGAGCCGGGCCGCTGGCGGCGGGCACGATGAAGCTGATGGCGGTCGCCGTGCAGCCCGCGCCGGACGTTGCGACGAGCCCCTCACTGCCGCGCAGCTCGTTGGCGCTCAGTCGGCGGGCGAAGGCCAGCGACGAGCCGGCGTCGAGACGCTGCGCCCCGGCGGCGCACGAGTTGCTGACCGACCAGCACCAGGCCCAACCGCCGGCCAGCACGACGCCGGCGATGGCCGTGGCGACCAGCAGCTCGAGCAGGCTGAACCCGGCCCGACGACGCTGTGCCTCGGGTGGCCCCGCGACAGTCACGCCGGCTCCGATGCCGAAGGCGCCGCGATGCGACAGGGGCCCTGAGCCGGCTCCGGGATGATTGCCGACCGCGACACGGCGCCCTGCTTCGCACCGGCCTGCCAGGCGACCGTCACCCTCACGAGCAGCGTCGCCGACGGCAGCTCGACCGACCGGCGGGAGTCGTAGCCGGCGAGCCGGGTGGCGGGCACGGCTTGCCAGCCGCCGGCGGTGCCCACGACGAAGGTGGCGGCGATAGTCATGCGGCCGATCGGCAGCGCGACCACGGTGAAGAACGTGCCCGGCGGACAGTCGTCGCGAGCCTCGGGCGCGAAGCGGGCGTCGTCGGTGTCGCGGGCCGTGTCGGCGTGGGGAAAGACGCTCGACACGAGGTCGCNNTGTGGCGTCGGCGAGCGTGGCTCCCGCGGCCGCCGCTGGCGCGAACGGCAGGCTGCGCAGGTGCTCGAGCTCGGCGGCCACAGCGGCTTCGGCCGCCTGGCGCCGGGCGGACCTGGCGGTCATCCCCTTGACGGCGACGACGCCGTCGGAGGTTGCCAGGACCACGCCCATGATGACCGCCGTGGCGACCACGACTTCGATGAGCGTCAGGCCCCGGCGGTCGCCTAGCCCCACCGTACCCGCCCCCCCATCTGCAGGACGACCGACACCTGGGCGCCGTCGCAGGCGAAGGTGAAACTACCGGCACGCGGTTCGCCGGACAGGCTGCAGGGCCAGCCCGGCTCGCGGAACTCGACCGCCGCGCCGGGATAGTTGGTGCTGCAGGGGACACCGAATGCGCCGCTTGCCACGACGGTGGTCGCCGCGGCGCCGGTCTGCTCGCAGACGTAGCCCTTCCCCTGACCGACGAGCCG
>PKYM01000123.1:0-1156 GCA_003132645.1 Actinomycetota bacterium
CCATCGCCAGCAGGGCGTCGACACGTGTATCGCGCGCATCTTCAACACCTACGGTCCGCACATGCGCCCCAACGACGGGCGCGCCGTGCCCACCTTCGTGCGCCAGGCGCTGCAGGACAAGCCGATGACGGTGTTCGGCGACGGCACGCAGACGCGCAGCTTCTGCCATGTAACCGATCTGATCGACGGGCTCCACCGGCTGGCCGAGAGCGGCGAGTACGAGCCGGTTGACATCGGCAACCCGGCCGAGCTCACCCTGGGCGAGCTCGCCGAGACGGTCATCCGGCTCACCGGCTCCGAGAGCCAGGTCGTCTACTCAGCCCTGTCGCTCGACGATCCCAAGGTGCGCCGCCCGAACATCGCGCGGGCCCGCGAGAGGCTCGGCTGGGAGCCCCGGGTCACCCTCGAGGAAGGGCTCACCGACATGATCGCCTTCGAGCGTACGAACAAGTCGCACTCGCGTACCGGTTTGCGCCGCGAGAAGTCAGAGGCCGACAGCACGCGATACTAGGACAGCCGAACCCGACTGACCTCAGGTCGCCCGGCGTGCCACCACGAGTCGCACGCGACTCTTGACGACGCCGGCGAACACGACCCGCCAGCGCTCGGTCGTGCCCAGGACCACCCGAACCGAGTAACGGCCGCGGGAACCGGTCCTGACGGCGACCACCACGCGCCAGCTGAGTGTGGGCGGCCTTGACGGTCGCCACCACCCCGCCGAGGTAGCCGCTGTCGCTGTACTGGCCCTTGGCAGGTTCGGCGAGCGGCCACTGACAGTCGACGCGCAGCACCGCAGCACGCAACTGACCTGCGATCTCCTGCAGGTGCCGCGCCCGCGCATCGGGCGCCAGCGTGGCCAGCGGGGCGTCGTCGACTCCGTGCAGCACGGTGCCTGCCAGCGCCGGCGGCGCCGGCCACAGCACGGCAGACACGACAAGAAGGGCCATGACCACGCCGAGCAGCGGCGCCGCACAGCGCCGTCTCACGACACCTGTTCCTCGCCGCGGCGGCCCAGTTCGCCAGTGGGCGACGGCGCGGCGGCCGGTCGGCCGAGCTCAGCTTCGATTCGCTCGAAGAGGGCCTCGACAAGCTCATCCTCGGGTGCCGTCGCCACCTTGGCTCCGTGGACGAACAGGACACCCTCTCCCCTGCCGCC